>CAZEEG010000048.1:2108-40198 GCA_964511065.1 uncultured Pirellulales bacterium
GGCGATGCCATGTCCGAGGGCGATAGGGCTTCTGGCGACGATGCCGCCGCCAAAGTGTCCGTTGATGATGCGCCCAGCTGTGAACTGCCGGCCGACAGTACCTGCGGTGAGCACCATTGTTGCCGCGATCACGCTTCTGCTGGCGAGATGGCGCATGGCCGCTTGACTCCTGACCTGGCCAACGACGAGGCGCAACTGGATGCGCTGCTCGATGAGCAATTGTGCGACGTGCCGCTGCCTGAGGGGCTGACGGCCCGGCTTCGCGATCTGTGCGACGAGATTCCGCATATCTGCACCGACCATCTCCCCGGCGGAGCAAGGCGGGGCCGGGGCCAGCGGTCCTCGGGCACTCGCCGTCGCCGCCACGCCAGGTTCACCCGCCGCGACGAACCGCTGCCCTCCTGGCTGGCAGATGCGGCACCGGCGCAGCAGCCGCGTTCGGCCGATGATCGCCAACTCGATGCCGCATTGGGCGAGGTTGCCCTACCCGAGGGCTTTTACGAGCGGCTATGCCGGCTGACGCGCAAGCCGCTTCGCCGCAACAGCGCAGCTTGGCTGCAAGCCGCGGTATTGCTGTTGGCCGTTGGGGTGACTTACCTCGGGGCCATGTCGGCCCTGATTGTGGCTACCTATCCGATCGACGATGCCCGCGGTTTGGACCTTGCCGATCAGGCGGTCGTGGCGCAGTTGCCGGAGGTCGAGCGGATTCATCCGGTGGTTGTGCTGGATTCAGACGAGGGACTGGTTTCGGTGGCGCCCGAGTATCCGCGGCCGCCAGAACTGGAAGATTTCGCCCGGCGGCCGTCTCCTCTGCCAGCGCTCGATCCGATCGCTCAGATCGATGCGTGGATGCGACCGGCCTTGCCGTCGCAGTGGATTTTTGGCGACACCATTCGGGGCCGTGCCGACGACATGCCCGAGATCGACATGCTGCCCACCAGCACGTCGGTCGGGATGGAAACGCCGCACCTGCGCGGCTTTGATTGGCGTTACTTTCTGCAGCACGACGAATGGCCGGTGGTCTGGCTGCACGGCCAGGCCGATCCTCGGCTGCGCGCGGTCAAGGTTCCGGTGCATCTGAGCACCGACAGCTATGAGTTGGCGCGGCGTTACGTGGCCGACGGCGAGCTTCCTCCGTCCAAGCTGGTGCGCAAGGAAGAATTCCTGGCCGCGGGCCATTATCCGTTCCCGGCTCCGCGTGGTTCGCTAGAGATGCACTTGCTGGCGGGGCCGTCGCCGTTTCGCGACACGGGGTTGGGACTGTTGCAGGTTGGCGTTCAGGCCAGGCACCTGCCGCAAAGCAAGCGGCCGCCGGTCCACCTGGTGGCCGTGGTCGATACATCCAACAGCATGAGTTGGGGCGGCCGGCTCGCCCTGGTGCGCCAGGCGCTGCTGGAAGTGGTTTCCACCATGCAGCCCGACGATCGCCTCAGCCTGATAACCTACAGTGACCAGGCCCGGGTAATCTTCCAAGCGGCCGACTCGGGCGAGGCCTCGGGCCTGCGGCAGGCGATCGATGCGCTCAAGACCGAACATGCCACGAATATCGGTGCCGGGGTACGGTATGGGTACATGGTGGCGGCGTCGTCCTTGCGGCACGATGCGGCCGCTGGCCGGAAGACGCGGATGGTGCTGCTGAGCGACGGTTTTAACGAACTGCGCGAAGGCGTTGCCACTCGGCTGCACACCGCCTTTGAGCATGCCGAGGACGAAGGGATTGACGTTTCCGTGGTCGATCTGCACCAGTCCAGAACCGCCGCCAGTGGACCCAGTCGCCTGGCTCAACTCTTAAGCCAGGGGGCGGTCGCACGCCGCGTAGAATACTTCCCCGCCGCGTCGCTATCGGAAACGCGGGCGGCCGTGATGCAGGTCTTTACGTCGCGCGAACAGGAAATCGCCCGCAACGTGGCCATTGAAGTCACGTTCAACCACGACCTGGTGGCCGGCTATCGCCTGATTGGCCATGAGCCCAGCGGCGGCAAGTTGATCGGGCTTCAAGAGAACACGGCATCGGCCGACGCCGTACTCTATGCCGGTCAGGCGGCCACGGCCCTGTTTGAATTGCAACTGCGCGAACCGCCCCAGCCCAGCAAGGGCAATAGCCGCGTGGATCGCCAGACGCTGGCCACGGTGAAGGTCACTTGGCGCGATCCGGGTACGGGGCGCGCCCAGTCCATCGTACGCAAGATCAACCGCGAGCAAGCGGCACAGGAGTTTGACGCGTCGGCTGCTCCGTTGCAACTGGCGGCGTTGTTGGCCGAGACCGCGGAAGTGCTGCGCGATTCGACCCACGCCCGCCGTGGTTCGCTGGTGCGTGTCCTGCAACTGTCCGAAAGCGTTCATCCGGTACTGTTGGATCAGCCGGCGTTTCAGAGCTTTCAGGATTTCCTGCGGGCGGCCATCGACGCTTCGCCGCTCAAGAACGGCCGGCCGTAGGTGGTGCTATTGCAGCAATGCGGCGGCGATCGAGCGGTCTTAGTTCCTTGGCAACAGTGCCTTGGCAACAGTACCCTGGCAACTTGGTGCCTTAGTACCTTTGATGCCGAGTCGCTGCGTTGTGCCGCGCACGAGAACAGGCGGCCCGGCGGTATGAATCACGGCATAATTCACCGTACAAGTGCTCCATTCCTCAAAACCCGCGTGCTTTGGGGAACGCTGTCGCGGGCAACGGAGCTAGCCCCGGCGGTTGGAGTTTGAATGAGCGAGCACGGCAGCGGCGCCTACGGTGCCGGGGGCGAAGGCGAGAAGCCGCGTGGCCTCCCCGGCCATTGGGCCCGGCAGCCCCCCAGGAAAGTAGTGTGAGGTGGGCCTGGATTTGCCGGAACGGGAGGGGGCAAATTGTGGTCCTTTGCGGCCGCATTTGCTTGCCACGGGCAGCCCGACCCCTTAAGTTGATATAAGAGAATATCCCTTGGAACATCTCGCTGAAAGCACACCGGCAGTTGGCGCGATCTCTGCCGGCCGTCCCTGTTGCTTTCGGTCTTCAGATCGAACCGGAACCGATCTCATCCACGTAGTTTCCCTGCCCAGGCGCCCGTCTCCCTGATCGGCGGCGGTGCTGTGGCTCGTCAGGTTGTACCAGTGCATCGAGGATTGCCAGGCGAGGCGTGCGGGCCGCCAGTGTGTTGCCCCTTCTGGCGGATCGACGGCATCGGCGGAGCACTTGGCCGTTTGGATAAAGAGGAATCAAACGCATGAACGAACGCAGGCGAATCTCCGGACTGCTGCTGGCCGTTTGTTGTTGGGCGGGGCTGGGAGCTCCATCGGCCCAGGCGGCCGAACCGGTGAACGAGTTCCTGGATGGGCTGCGGGCGCGGGGGCTGCACGATGTAATCATCCTCTACCTGGATTCCCTGCAGTCCAAACCGTACGTGCCGAAGGAACTGAAAGACATCGTTCCTTACGAGCAGGGCAAAGCCCTCATCGACAGTTCGCGGCACGAGCGCGATCTGAATCAACGGCTGAAGGTTCTGGCGCAAGCCCGAGAAAAGTTCCAGGAGTTCATCACCAAGAATTCCCAGCACGAACTGTTGGGCCTGGCGCAGTTGCAACTGGGCAACCTGATGGTGGAAGAGGCCCAGGTTTACTTCGAGAAGTCGAAGAAGCCGGGACCCGATGAGAACAAGGACGATTTGCTGAAGCAGTCGCGCGATATGTTTGCGCAGGCGATCAAGACGCTGGATAACGCGGCCAACGAGTTTCATACCAAGTGGAAGGCGTTCCCTAGCTTTATCGACCCCAAGGAGACCGCCCGCATCCAGGCTCGCCGGAATGCACAGACCAACTACATTCAGGCGTTGATGTTCGGCGGCCTGGCTGTGCAGACCTCGGCGAAGACCTGGCCCGCGGAATCCAAAGAATATAAGGACGGCTTGAATCAGGCGGCCGAGCGGTTCCGAAAGGTTATCGCCGATTTCCGCATGCAGTATGCAGGGCGGTACGCCATGATGCTCGAAGGCGGCTGCCATCAGGACCTGGGCGATGTGAAACGGGCACTGGGGTTGTACCGCGAAGTGCTCGATGGGCCGGGCGAAGGCCCACAGTTCGAGGAGCTCAAGGCCAAGACACTCCGCATGGCATTGGAGGGCTACCTGGACCCCAGCCAGAAGATGTACGAGGAAGTCGTCAAGCGGGGTGAGGAATGGCTCCGCACGGCCCGCGCTGATCTGGAGCAGTCGCCCGAAGGTCTGGCTATCGCCTACTTCACGGCCAAGGCCTATCACGAGATGAAGCTGCGCGACGAGAACAGCGACGATCCCAAGAAGAAGAACGAGGTCCGGACCTACCCGGACTTGATCGTTAAGCACGTCAAGAACGTCTCCAGCGTTTACAACGAGTTCCAGCAGCCAGCCCGGGAATTGATGGCGCTGTATCTCAATGTCGATCCCGACAAGCTGCCTGAGTCGTTTGCGGAAGCGCGCGATATTGGCAAGCAGGCCCTGGACGTTTTCCAGGCCAAGGGCCAGGAGTTGTCGGCCGAGCAAGCCAAGGGCAGCAAGGCCGATAAAAAGCGGATTACCGACCTGACGCAGGAGCGCGACCAGGCATTGGCCGATGCGGTCAAATTCTTCAACCTGGCGATCTCGCTCCGCGACGAAAAGACCACGGCGGACGATCTCAATGTGGTGCGGTACTTCCTGGCCTACCTTTACTATTCGGCCGGGCGGTACCACGAGGCGGCGGTGATGGGCGAATTTCTGGCCACGCACTATCCCGAGTCGGCCGGTGCCAAGCACGGTGCCAAGATTGCCCTGGTGGCGCACCTGGCAAACTACAACTTCTCCAGCCCGAACAATCGCGAGTGGGACGCCGCGCAGATGGTTCGCGTGGCCCAATTGATTACCAAGAACTGGAAAGGCGAACCGGAGGCCGACGAAGCCTGGATGATGTTGGGCCAGATTGCCATCAAGGAACAAGACCTCACGCAGGCGGCCGAGTACCTTTCGAACATCCAGGACAACTCGCCGCGCAAGGCCGATGCCGACCTCCAGGCAGGCCAGGCCCTATGGTCCAAGTACCTCAGCTCGCGCACTCTGGAACCGAAGCCGCCTCAAGAAGAACTCGACGAGCTTCGCACCAGTGCCGAAGCCCGGCTGAAGGCAGGCATCCAGGCGATCCGCGCGCAGTCGCGGCCCGTGAATTACGACCTGTTGGCCGGCGAATTATCGCTGGCCCAGATTTATGTCGACTCCGGCCGCAACAAGGAAGCCCTGGCCGCCCTGGAAGTCGAAAAGGGCGTCAAGGAACTGCTCGATAAGAAGGACCCGGTCACCAAGACCACCCCCCGCTTCGCCACGCAGGGCTACCAGACGCTGCTGCGGGCGTACGTTGGCGATGCCAAGATCGACCAGGCCCTGAAAGTGATGGGCGACCTGGAGAGCCTCTCCAAGGATGATCCCACCCTCAGCCTGGCGACCATGTACCGGCAGTTGGGGGAGCAGATCGAGGAGCAGATTAAGGCCGAGTCCGATCCGCAAAAGGTCCAGCAGTTGACGCAGTCGTTCGGGGCCTTCCTAGAACGGATCGCCAGTGCCGCGCAAGATTCCTCGTTCGACAACCTCGGCTGGGTCGGCGAGATGCTGTTCCGGATGGGCTCCGGTATCGACCGGCCCGGCAATACGCCTCCCGAAGCCCGCGGCTACTACGACAAGGCCAAGGGGATCTACGAGCGGATGCTGGCAATGCCCGCCGAGGTGAAGCCGGAAAAAGCCGACTTGGGTTTGAAGGTGCGGATCTCCAAGTGCAAGCGGAGGCTGGGGGATTACAAGTCAGCCATCAACGATCTGATTGTGATTCTGCAGGAGAACGACAAGCTGTTGGAAGCCCAGATGGAGGCCGCCTACACCTTCGAGGAGTGGGGCGATAACGAGGATCCCAAGTACTACTCGTACGCGATGCTGGGGTATCGGGACCGCTCGGGCAAGCAGATTGTTTGGGGCTGGGGCCAGCTAGCCAATATCGTGCAGCGGCAGGCAAACCTGCGCGATACGTATTACGAGGCCCGCTACAACGTCGCCAACTGCCGATTCAAGCAGGCGATGAAGAAATCCGGTGCGGAAAAGATCGATGGGCTGAACAAGGCCAAGTTCGACATCAAGATCATTCACCGCTTTGACCCGACCCTGGGCGGCGACCAGTGGTACACCAAGTACGATCGGCTGCTCAAGTCGGTGGAAAGCGCGCTGGGAGAAACGCCCCGCGGCCTGGAAGCCTTGAACGTGGCCGAAGCCCAGGCCGCCGCGCAGTAGTCGCTTCCCTGAAACGTTTCGGCACTTTGTTCAAGCAACGCAACGTTCAAACAACGCACAGCCAAACCAAGAACCAAGACTCGCGAGGAGTTTCCTTCGATGCAGCTTCGCCGACTGTTGTTGACTGCGGCCGCCGTATTGCTGCCGGTGAGTGTCGCCCAGGCGTTGGACAGCGTCCGCACGGTGGAAGGGCAGACCATCCCCGGCACGCTGAACAAGATCACCGCCAACGAGGTGACGATCACCCGCGTGGGCAGCAGCGAGCCGACCACCGTTCCCGTCAATCAGATTGAGTCGATCCAGTACGACGGGGAGCCGGCCCAATTGCGGTTGGTGCGCCCGCTGATCGCCAACAACAACTTTGGAGCAGCCAGGCAGGCTTTGGAGAATCCCAATCTCAATCCTGACAGCGTCCAGAAACTGGAAGCCAAGCAGGAGATTCTCTTTTTCCGCGCGTTGACGGCAGCGCGGTTGGCCTCCACGGGGCCCGAGGTGAAAGCGGCCGGGGCGCAGATGTTCGATTTCGTCCAGAACAACCCCAGCAACTGGCACTATTACGAAGCCGTAGAGGTGCTGGGCGACCTGTTCGTGGCCGACAACAACATCCAGCAGGCCGTGCAGCAGTATGCCAAACTGGAAAGTGCTCCCTGGCCCGACTTCAAGATGCGAGGCGCCGTCGCTCGCGCCCGCGCCCTGCAATCGCAGAACAAGTTTGCCGAGGCGCTGTCGGCCTATGAGAACGCCCTTCAGGTGGCTGGCAGCGATACCAGCGCCCAGGTCGCCGCTCAGAAACTGGCCGCCACGGTCGGCAAGGCGGCTTGCCTGGCCGAGACAGGCAAGGCCGCTGAAGGCATCAAGCTGGTCGAGGAGGTGATCGCCTCGGCCAAGCCAGAGCAGGCCGAACTGCACGCTGCTGCGTTCACGGCCCTGGGCAATTGCTACTTGAAGGCCCAACCGCCGCAGCGGAAGGAGGCTTTCCTGTGCTTCCTTAAGGTGGACGTGCTGTATCGATCCTTCCCCAAGTATCATGCCGAGGCCCTGTACAACCTCAGCCACCTGTGGAAGGACGTGGAAAAGCCCGACCGCGGCCTGCAGGCCAAGGAGGATTTGATCCGCCTCTACACCAACAGTCCATGGGCCTCCAAGGAGTAGAGGAGCGGTGTTTTCAACGTGTGCGGTCCGGGAAGAATGCAACCAGGTTTGCCCACGACCTGTCCGCCGTTCCTTCCCGGCCCCGCATCCATTTAGGTCCATCCGGCGACCAGAGGCCGTTTACCGGGCCCGATGCAATAACTGACGCTGCCTGGTGCGATTACTCAAGCAGGCCGGCAATCCAATCGGACACGCCAACATTTGGCGGCCACCATCGAGCGTTCCTTTACGAGTTGTTATCCCCCAATTACACTAAATCTGACGGCTGATCGCTTCGCACCTTCGCCTGCGACCGTCTTCAGCCCAAGATCGTGGGGGGGCGGTTGATCCAGCTCATGGGTGACTCATCCACAGGCGAAGTTTTCCTTCCATGCTCGGGGGTACCGTTGCCCGTGGCCTTTGCCCCGGCGCGGCGCCCGTAGGCCGCATGGAAGCAGCGCACGAGACTTGTTTTCTGGCATTCCCTCCTGGGAGATATTTCGATGAAGTTCCGTTTTTTGCGCGGCCGGACGGCGGGATGGTTCTCGCTGGCCGTCGTGCTGGCGATGGTCACAGCCTTCTCGGCGGTCACGATTTTCGGCGATAGCGCCGTGCATGCCCAGTTCGACGAAAATCAGCCTGCACCCGGCGATGCTGACGATGCCGGTGCTGCGGGCGGAGGCGCCGCAGCGGCCCCTTCGGCCGGCGGCCAACCTGGGGAAGCTCCGCCTCAGTCCAAGAGCCGGCTGGTATGGTTCTACGAAGCCCTAGGGCCGTTCTATAGCCTGGTCTTCTTGGGCATGTCGTTCATTCTGGTCGCGCTGTTTGTGATGTGCATCCTCACTTCCCGCCGCGACAACGTGGTGCCGTTGCAGTTGGTCGAGGCTTTTGAAGCGCAACTCAATGAAAAGCGCTACCAGGAAGCCTACGAGATGGCCAAGACCGACGAGTCGATGCTGGGCCAGGTGCTCTCGGCCGGTCTGGCTAAGCTGTCGCATGGCTATGAGAAAGCGCTGGAGGCCATGCAGGAGGTGAGCGAAGAAGAAAACATGAAGATGCAGCACCGCCTCAGCTACATGGCCATGATCGGCTCCATCGCTCCGATGGTCGGCCTGTTCGGGACGGTCGATGGTATGATCTCGTCGTTCGAAGTGCTGGCCACCACCGGCGGCGGCGCTCCCAACCCGCAGGCACTCGCTGCCGGTATTTCGACGGCTTTGGTTACCACGCTGATCGGCCTGGCCATCGCCATTCCCGCCATTGCCGCCTTCGGTATCCTCAAGAACCGGGTGCAGCGGCTGGTACTCGAGGTGGGGATCCTCAGCGAAGGCCTGATGGGCCGGTTTGAAACCGTAGGCCGCAAGTAATGTTCCGACCGCGGCGAGGGCCAACGTGCTGGCCTCTGGTTGCGGTTGTCAGCGGCAGGCCACGGTAGGCCAGTGCCGCAGAATGCCTGTTCCCCAGGAGGGACAAAGTAAGCCGCCGCCGCTAGGGAAGGCGGTCGGCGGTGGCGGGGGGGCTGAGGCCGCACCCCCCTCGGGCTTCAACCAAGTGGTTGTCAGATTGAGTCGCAGCCCGATCAAGTCGCAGTCTGAACGAATCGCAGTCTGAACGAATCGCAGTCTGAACGAATCGCTGCCTGAACGAATCGCTGCCCGGCAGGGTCCGGCGGATTCCAAAGAATCCGCAGCAGCCGGAATACGGCCTGGAACAGAATTGAGCAGAATCATCGAGACGGCCCACACGTTGCCGGCTCTATTGCTGAGAGATACCCATGGCGATCCGACCCAAGAACGACGATTACGGCACGGCGGAAGGCGACATGACGCCCATGATCGACATGACCTTCCAGTTGATCGCCTTCTTTATGGTGATTATCAACTTTTCCGAGGCCGAAGTGAGCGAGGCGGTGCAATTGCCCGCCAGCCAATTGGCCAAGCCGCCGGAAGTCCCGCCCGAGAACGTGTTGACGCTGCAGCTTACGTCCGCAGAAGAGGTGATCTTCGGCGGCCAGCACATGTCGATGCAGCAGATTGGCGGTGCGCTGCGCCGCGAACGCCAGATCCTCCAGTTGAACAGCACTCCGTTGGCCGAAGTGACCGTGGTGGTACGCGCGGACCGCAATGCGCAAACCGGGGTCGTACAGCAACTCATCTCCGAATGCCAGGAAATAGGGTTTGAGCGATTCGCGCTCCGCGCCAAGCAAGAAACCGCCGATTATTAGTCAGTAACCGTGTGCCAGGATCTCGAATATGCGCCCTCGCAATTCCACTTCTGCCGGCGATGACAAGATCGACCTGCAGATGACGCCGATGATCGACATCGTGTTTCAGTTGTTGATCTTCTTCATCATGACGTTCAAGATCGTCGCCCAGGAAGGCGATTTCAGCATCAAGATGCCGCAGGCGCCGTCGTCTGGTGCGCCGGATCCTAGGCTGCTGCCGCCGATCCAGGTCCGCCTTTCGGCCGATCCCAACGGCAACCTGGCTTCGATCGCGGTCGGCCAGCGCTCGCTAGGGACCAACTTCGCCGCGCTCCGCCAGGAGATTATGGGCATCATCGGCTCAGAACGTGGCCCTGGCTCCATCGCCGAGAACAGCGAAGTCGAACTCGACTGCGATTACAACCTCCACTACCAGTACGTGATCCAGGCGATCACCAACGTATCAGGCTATGTGGACAAGGGCGAAGTCATCCCGATGATCGAAAAGATCAAGTTTGCCCGGCAGCGCGGGGCCGGTTAAACGGCCGATAGCCCTCTCATGTCATGCTGGCCTGGCCGAGCACGCGCCGCAGCGCGGTGATGGCGATTTCGCCGAACTGCCGCGGCGGCACCTGCCAGATTTCCGGGTTCATCAACTCGATGGACACGGTGCCCTGGTAGCCAATCGCCTTCAAGTGCTCCACCAGGCCTTCGACCGGCAGATCGCCTTCGCCGGGCAAGATGCGGTTGCCGTCGGAGGCCAGTTCGCGCGCCACGCCCGCCAGGTCCGCTAGCTGGACGTGGAACAAGTTGTCGGGCGTGAGGTACGCCAGGTCCTCGGTTTTGCTGGGGCCAGTGAAGAAGTGGAAGGCATCCAGGCAGAGGCCCAGATTCGGTTGTTCGGCCGCTTCCACGAGCGCCACCGCCGTTTGCAGGTTGTTGCCCAGCGCACTTCGCGCCTGAAATTCCAGGGCCAGGCGGATGTTTCGCTCGGCCGCCTGCTGCGCGGCTTGCACCAGCGACACTTGGGCCCGGTCGATATCGGCTTGCTGGATCGGTGCAGGCGCATCGGCCGCGACAATCAGCAGCGGGATATCCAATTGCTGGCACAGCTCCAGGCGCCGATTGAAGTGGTCCCAGTGTTCGCGCCGGGATTCCCCCTGGCTGGTCAGCAGGCCGCCCTGGTAACTGGCGGCGGGCAGGGACACGTTGTGCATTTCGACCAGGCGGCGCACGTCGTCCACAGTGTGGTTTTCCAACCACGTTTCGAGCTTGCCGAGCCATACTTCGATGGCATGGCATGCGCCGGCGGCGTAGTCCGCCAGGTCGGTTTCAAAATCGGCGTGTAGCGTACACACCTGACTTAAAGCTGGCTGCATGGATGT
Organism: uncultured Pirellulales bacterium; assembly: GCA_964511065.1. GTDB lineage: Bacteria > Planctomycetota > Planctomycetia > Pirellulales > S012-138 > CALBRZ01. Next base: position 13,076 of record CAZEEG010000048.1, read on the forward strand.
TTCCAGAGAGACAGAGAGGTAGCCGCAGGGAAATGGCACTCGCCCAAAGTCTGGCAGGGCCGTGGCGTGGCCCCGCCGGTCCTCCGCCGCGGCAATGTGTTTGGAACCCAGTGGGTGGGGGGCGGCAAATGCCCGCCCTGCGGGGCGCCGAAAGCGTCACCCGCTCATTGGTCATTGTGGTGAATGTGGCCGCTTGGGCAATCCGTCGCGTTGTTGGGGGGGCGCTGCCCTGCTGCTTCGGCCGATGACTGGCAGCCTCCCCCTGATGCGCAGCGCCGGACAACTGGTAGAATGAGAACGCGTGGTTCAGTGCTTCCATTGTTCTTCTGCCGCGAAAGCCACCGCATGAAAGCCGCCTCATGAAAGCTCTCGTCAAGAAGTATCGCAAGCCAGGGCTCTGGATGGACGACGTCCCCGAGCCCACCATCGGCCCCAACGATGTATTGATCCGGATCAAGCAGACTTCGGTGTGCGGGACCGATGTCCACATTTACAAATGGGACGAGTGGGCCCAGCGGACGATTCCCGTCCCCATGGTCACCGGCCACGAGTACGTGGGCGTGATCGAGGAAGTCGGCAGCGAGGTTACGGAGTACCAGCCCGGCGACCGTGTTACCGGCGAGGGCCATATCACCTGTGGGCACTGCCGCAACTGCCGCGCCGGGCGGCGGCACCTGTGCCGCAACACGGTGGGCGTGGGCGTCAACCGGACGGGCTGTTTCGCCGAAAAGTTCAGCCTGCCGGCCTCCAACGTATTCAAGCTGCCACCGGACATTTCCGACGACCTGGCCGCCATCTTCGATCCGCTGGGCAACGCCGTGCATACGGCGCTGTCGTTCGACCTGGTGGGCGAAGACGTGCTGATCACCGGGGCCGGGCCCATCGGTTCCATGGCCGCGGCCATCGCGCGGCACGTCGGCGCGCGGCACGTGGTGGTGAGCGACATCAACGATTACCGTTTGGAACTGGCCCAGAGGTTGGGCGCCACCTGCGTGTTTAACCCCCAGCGCGAGAATCTGACTGAACGGATGGCCCGCCTGGGCATGCAAGAAGGGTTCGACGTGGGGCTGGAAATGTCGGGCAGTCCGGCCGCCTTCACGCAACTGCTCTCGGCAATGAACCACGGCGGTCGCGTGGCCATCTTGGGGATCTTTCCCGGTCCTGTTTCCACCGACTGGAGCCAGGTCATTTTCAAGGGCCTGCACCTCAAGGGCATTTATGGCCGCGAGATGTTTGAAACCTGGTACAAGATGACCTCCATGCTTCAAAGCGGTCTCAAGATTGATCCCATCATCACTCACCGCATGAACGTGGATGACTTCGAAGCCGCGTTTGAGGTCATGCTCACCGGCCGATCGGGCAAGGTTCTGCTGGAATGGTGACGGCCCGTTCGGCGGGGGGCGGCCCATTCAGAGTGCGGCCCGTGCAATGGTTGACGCTATGGCGGTGCATGGCAGCGCAACGTGGTACGTGGCTGCGAAGGCTGGCACGTTGGGGCACGCGGGTGGCGAGCCTGCTTGACTGGCGCCAGGTGCCCGCTGATGATGCAATCGTGGCCCTGGGCTGATGGGCGATTGCGGGCGTTCGCCCTGCCTGCGGCGGCCAGGTTAGCACGCTTACCCTTTACTCACGACGCGGCGCGGCAACGATGAGCATTTCCACGCGGCAGCATATCTTTGAAGCCAGCCTTGAATACTTCCTCGCCCCGGTTCGCCCATTTCTGGAAGACGAGTCGGTGACGGAGATCATGGTCAACGGGCACGACCAGGTGTATATCGAGCGGCGGGGCCGCATCGAGCCGACCGATGCCCGGTTCGAAAGTCACGACGCGCTGCTGTCCACCGTCACCAACATTGCTCAATGGGTTGGTCGGCAGATCAACGCCCAGCGGCCGATCCTCGATGCGCGGCTGCCCGGCGGCTACCGCGTGCACGCCATCATTCCGCCCAGCGCCCGAACCGGCATCTATCTCAACATCCGCAAGTTCTCCAAGGAAGCGTTCACGCTGGAAGACCTGGTGGGGTTTGGCAGCCTGTCACCCGCCGCGCGCGAATTCCTCGAAATCTGCGTGCGGCTCAAGAAGAATATCCTGATCTCGGGCGGGACGGGCACCGGCAAGACCTCGCTGCTGGGTGCCGTTTCGCGGGCCATTCCCGACGACGAGCGCATCGTGGTCATCGAAGACACTTCCGAACTGCGGCTGCATCAGCGGCATACGCTCTACCTGGAAGTGCAGCACGCCGACACCAAGGGGCGGGGCGGGCTCACCATCCGGCAACTGTTCATCACCTCGCTGCGGATGCGGCCCGACCGGATCATCGTGGGCGAGGTCCGCGGCGGCGAAGCGCTCGACCTGGTGCAGTCGATGCTCAGCGGCCACTCGGGCAGCCTGAGCACGGTTCACGCCAATACGGCCCGCGATGCCCTGGTGCGGATGGAAACGCTCTCGCTGATGTCCGACGTAGAACTGCCGATCCACGTGGCTCGCTCGCAGGTGGCCTCGGCGATCGACGTGATCGTGCAGATTGCCCGATTCTCCGACGATGGTTCCCGCCGCGTGACGAACATCGCCGAGGTGCTCGATTTGGACGAGCAGAACCGCTACCAGTGGCAGGACATATTCGCGCTGGAACTCAAAGGCAAAGATCGGCACGGGCAGTTGATCGGAGAATTGAAGCCCACCGGCACAAGGCCATCGTTCCGCCGCGACGCGGTTGGCCAGGGGCTGGACGACATGATCCGCCTGACGGCCGAGTTGTGGAAACCGTAGGGCCGGTTCCACCGGCCGCGTTTGCCGGCATGCGATACCGATTGGGGTTCAATGGTTGCGCCCGATTTCACCCGCATTGCGTCCGGCAAATAGCCGGACCTAAAGGCGTTCGTGAATGGGCAGCGTCACCAGCACTTCGGTGCCTTTACCGGGAGCGGTGATGATCTGTGCCTCGCCTCCCAGGATGTGGGCTCGCTCGCGGACGCCCCGCAGGCCGTACGATTTCTCGGTGATGCTCTCAGGATCGAACCCGCGGCCACGATCACGCACTGAGAGCCGAATCTGGTCGTCGGCTTCTTGGGTGAGTTCGATGAAAACTTCTTTGGCTCCGCTGTGCTTGATGACGTTGTTCAGTGCTTCTTGCGTGATGCGATAGATCGCGCTTTCCAGCAGCGGCGTCAGGCGGTCGAACCGTACGTCGTGTTTGAAATGGATTTTCCCGATCGCCGGTTCGCGCTCGTCGACCAGGTTTTTCAACGCGGGGACGATCCCTTCTTCGTCCAGGATCGGTGGACGCAGCCCGCTGATCAGGCGACGGGTTTCGTCGAGCGAGCGGCGAAGCATTTGCCGGATCAGCTCGGCCTGGTTCTCCAGGTTGGGGTCGCCCAGGTTCTTGAGCGCGCCGGCATACATGGAGGCGGCGGTCAGATACTGCGCCAGCCCATCGTGAATCTCAAAGGCCACCAGCTTGCGGTCGTTCTCGTGCTGTTCGAGCGTCGAGCGGAGCAGTTGCTGTTCTGTCCGTAATGCCTGCTCGGCGGCCCGGCGGATGGCGTTTTCGCGCTTCAATTGTTCATTGGCGGTTTCCAGATCGTGGGTGCGCTGCTTCACGCGGATTTCGAGCAGGTCGCGATGGGTTTGCAACTGCTCTTGAACCCGTTTCCGCTCGCTGATGTCGAAGATGGTGCCTTCGAGAAACAGAATCTGGCCATCGGCAGCATGCACGGCCTGGCCGCGTTCTTCGACCCACCGCCACGTACCGTCGCGGTGCTTCAAGCGATATTCCAGTTGGAACGGCTGGCCGGCCGCAAGGCAGCGGTTGGCTTCAGCAATGAGCATATCGCGGTCGTCGGGATGATACAGATCGACGAACGAGATACGATTCTCAAGGAAGTCGTCCGCCGAGTAGCCGGTCAGTTCATCAATCCGGTCGTTGAGATACAAGATGGTGTACCGGTCGTCGTTGCGGCAGGTGTAAACCACGCCGGGCACGTTGGCCGCGAGGATGCGAAACATCTCCTCGCTGCTGCGCAGCGTCTGCTCGTATTGCCGGCGATCCAGCGCGGAGAGGAGCGCCTCGCCCACGATCCGCAACAGATCGACTTGCTCTTGGGGCCACACATAGTGGCGCGAAGCAAACACAAAGCCCACGAACCCTCGCAACTCGCCACCGCTGTGCAGCGGGACGCACAGCAGCGAGCCGACGCCAAACTCCTCGAGCACCTGGCGCAGCGGGCCGGCCTCTTCGCCCAGCTCCGATGTCGAGTCGATCTGGACGACCTGCCCCGCCTCCATTTGCGAGGTGAACCAGTCCAGGCCTTCGGTACTGTAATTCTGAAAGTACGCCTTGAGGGAAGGGATGCCCGGGGCACACCAGTCGTGGGTGTTATCGACGAGGCTGCGTCCGTTGTGGTATTGGCACAAGAACGAGCGGTCGCAACCGACGAACTGCCCGACATCGGCCAGGGCCTGTTCAATGCCGCGGTCCACTTCCTCCATTTTCATTTGGACGAAGCGCGTGGCGATCTGGGTGATCAGCCGCTTGAACTCCGACCGTTCCTGGAAATGCGCAGTGACCTCGCGCATCATCCGCTGGTTCTCGCGTTCCAGGTCTTGGATTCGCCGCTGAAGTTCAGCCACTTTTGCTTGCGTATCGGTCATGGTGATGAGCGGGAAGCATTCCGTTGATGCGGCCCCTGGCGGCGGTCCACTTCCCTTTGGCGGTACAGCCCCCCCGCAGCGGCCAGAAGGCGCGACCGGGGGGAAATCACGTTCGGTGTCTCGGGTGGTATCGTCGTGTTCAAAATGGGCCTGGCGGCGCGGCGCGCCGGTTTCGCCTGCCCCCCGTGCATTTGCAGCCAGTTGCCGGAGCGGTACACTCGAAAGCCTGGCTGTCCGCGGAGCGGTTTGGCAAAGTCAACGGCGCGCGGCCAACAGCACAAGTGGGCGGCAAGTCAGCAGCAGGTGTGTCGTAGGCCCGCTGCCGAGGCATGCCATGGTCCTTTTTTTACGAAGATTGTGGCGGTTTGTGCTTTCCCCCCAATCGTGCCGCTTTCATTGTACCTTGGATTTGGCCCGACGATGATCCTTTCCCCCCGATTCGTCGCCGATTCCCCGCCTTGCTGCCGCAGGGGGGTAGTCCCTGCGACACGCTGCCGTACAACTCGCCCTCCGGCTACCCCTGGCCCCAATATGAGGGGGTGGCATCCGCCGCTTGTTCTGCTCGCCCTGATGGCTCTTTTGGCCGGAAGTGGTGGTTGCGGGCGTGATGCAGCTTATCCCAATCGCCCCATTACACTGGTTTGCCCCTGGGGGATTGGTGGCGGTACGGATCAGGTCTCGCGGCAGGTAGCGATTCACCTGGAGCAGGAACTGGGGCAACCGGTGAACGTGATCAACCGGACGGGAGGGCAGGGGGTCAATGGACACATTCGCGGCCTGAAGGCAGATCCCGATGGCTACACGCTGGCCATGATTACCGTGGAACTGAACATGTTCCACTGGAACCGTCTGGCCGACTTGACGTACCGCGATGCGTTGCCGTTGATCTCCGTCAACGAAGACGCGGCAGCCATCTTCGTGCATGCCGATTCGCCCTGGCACTCGCTCGACGACTTGGCGCAGCGCATCCGGGAGTCGCCCGACAACCAGGTGCGCTTTTCGGGGACGTCGGCTGGGGGAATCTGGCACCTGGCGGCGGTGGGCTGGCTGCAAACGATGGGGCTGCCGGCCGATTCCATCGCCTGGGTGGCCTCGCAGGGAGCCGGGCCGGCACTCCAGGATATGCTGCCCGACAGTGTCGTGTGCTGCAGTCTGCCGGAAGCCCGCATCCCTTTGCGCGATGGCCGCGTGCGGTGCCTGGGCGTGATGGCCGACGAGCGCTTGGCGGCGCCCTTTGACCAGGTGCCCACGCTCAAGGAGCAGGGTTACGCCTGGTCGCTGTACGGATGGCGGGGTTTTGCATTTCCTCACGGCACGCCCGGGCCTGTCGTTGAGCGGATGACGGCCGCGCTGGAGAAAGTGGCCCGGGGCCAAACCGAGGTCAGCGGCAAGACCTTTCCCGACTTCATGCGCGACTCGGGCTTCAACCTGACCATTCGGACGAGCGAAGCGTTTGGCGAATTTCTCGCCGCGCAAGATCGTCAACTGGGGGCAGCCATCGAGCAGGGGCAGTTCGACAAGGTTGCCCGAGGCGCCATCAGTCCCATGCTGTTCCCCTATATTTTGTTTGGGCTGTTGGGGGCTTCGCTGCTGGGGATGCTCTGGAAGACGTTCAGTGAAGAACAACTGGAGGCCCAACCGATCGACCAGCAGGATGTCAGTCCCAACCTGTTCTACTTCATGCTGGTTCCGGCAGTGGTCACGGCCTATGGCGTGTCTGCGCCCACGGCCGGGTTCTTGTTGGTCGCCTCAAGCCTGCTGGTGTTCATGCTGTTCTGCTACGGCACGCGGCTATGGGTCAGCGCGGCCATCGCCCTGGTGAGCACGGCGGCCCTGTACCAGGTGTTCGCGCATGGGCTGCGGGTGTCGCTGCCCCGAGGGTGGTACGGATGGTAACCCTGCCCCCTGAACCGCGGTTGCCTGCCAGTGATGGCGGCGTGCGGAATTTTAACTTTGTGGCCGTGCTTCCATCCGCTGGCCGCCGAACCGGCAAGAACCTGCTATGAGCGAAGCCCTGCAAACCGCCCTGGCCGACAACCTTACCTGGCAGGTGCTGGGCGTGGTGATTGCTTCGGCCGTGTACGGGGTGCTTGTCGGCTCGATCCCTGGCCTGACCGCCACGATGGCGGTGGCACTGCTCGTGCCGTTCACGTTCTTCCTCGACGACGTTTCGGCGATTGCCGCGATTGTAACCACGGTGACGTGCAGCATCTTTGCCGGCGATATCCCCGGCGCGCTGCTGCGGATTCCCGGCACTCCGGCCTCGGCCGCTTATGCGCTGGATGCCTATGCGATGACCCAGCGGGGCCAGGCGGGACGGGCCCTGGGCATCTCGCTGGTATTCAGCGTTTTTGGCGGCTTGTTTGGCGTGCTGATCTTGTTGCTGGCCGCGCCGCAATTGGCCCGGCTGGAGTTCAAGAGCTTTGAGTACTTCTGGCTGTGCGTGCTGGGCCTATCGTGCGCGGCCCTGGTTTCGCGCGAGTCGCGCGCCAAGGGACTGTTCGCCCTGTCGCTGGGATTGTTGATTTCGACCGTGGGGCTGAGCCCCGACCACGGGGTTTCCCGATTCGACTTTGGGTTGACCGAGTTATACGGCGGGGTGAAGTTCATCCCTGCCATGATTGGTTTATTCGGCATTTCTGAAGTGCTGCGCAACGTGCTGTGGTTGGATCGGCAGAAGAAAGAAGTGCCGATTGAGGCAGCAGACTTGCGGCCAACCGGCGGAGCCCTGCGGCGCTGGCTGGTGGCGCCGGTCGCGAGCGTCTTCGGCGGTGTGCTGCCACTGCTGGGCCGCAGGATCGTTCATGCCCTGCGCAGCAGCACCGTGGGTTCGTTCATTGGGATGCTGCCGGGTGCCGGGGCCGACCTGGCGGCGTGGATCTCGTATGCGGTGTCGAAGCGGTTCTCCCGCCGTCCAGAAGAGTATGGCACCGGCAGTGAAGAAGGGCTGGCCGATGCTACCACGGCCAACAATGCTGCCCTGGGCAGCGCTTGGATTCCCTCGCTGGTGTTTGGGATTCCCGGCGACTCGGTAACGGCGATCGCGTTGGGCGTGCTGCTGATGAAGAACATCGAGCCGGGGCCGCGAATCTTTACCGATCCGGCGCAGCAGCCACTGGTCTTGGGCATTGTCATTGCCTTTATCCTGGCCAACCTGGTGCTGCTGCCCATCGGCTTTCTGGCCATTCAGATGGGCACCTTGCTGGTCCGCGTGCCGCGCCGGGTGCTGATGCCGGTCATCGTGTTTTTCTGCGTGCTGGGTGCTTACTCTATCGACGGCAGCACGTTCGACATTTGGATCATGCTGGTGATGGGCATCCTGGGCTTTGTGCTGGAAGGCTTTCGCATCCCCCTGGGGCCGGTGGTGCTGGGGATCATTCTCGGCGGGGAGTTGGAGCACCGGTTCATTCAAAGCCTGCGAACCAGCCAGCACTGGTGGGATTTCTTCACGCGGCCCATGTCGCTGGTGTTGGCCTTTGCCGTGCTGCTGATGTGGTTTGGGCCGCTGCTGGTTCGCATCGCGCGCCGCCTGCGGCGATCCTCCAGCACGAACGCCTGATTTTTTGCGTCCCCTGCCTGTAACCATGCGGCGCCATTGATCGCTTCTAAGAGCGTCCCCCGACCTGATAACCAGTCCAGGCTGTGTAAAGCGCCCCGCTGCTCAGGGGAGAAAACGCAGCGATTTGCCCGCTCCCACTCCAGAGCCGGGGGCAGGCCAGACGACCTAAACACCGTGGCAGACATGCTTTAGAACCAAAGTCGCTAGTGGCACCGCTGCCGCTGACACCATGCCTGCGGTGGATTCAGCGAGGGCCTGCCCCCCCTTGCAGGGTTAGGTAAACGCGGGTTCCGATTATAGGGAATCCCTCCCATGGGGAGCGAAAATGATTCGCTGCGCTATTCATCAAACGTTGTTTGCGCCAACGGCACCAAGTGTTTATACTGGAAGCGTCCGGCTTGGCGCGCCCGCGCGCGGTTCCACCTGAGCGTGGCAACATTCACGGCAATGGTTGCTGTGAGCATTCCCGGCAACGCGTGAGAACCGAGGGTGGAATCGCGACCACGGTCTGCACGGTTGCACGCCTCGCGGATTTACGAGCGCCTGGCAAGGACGCCCCGCCTGATTCCATCCCCTGGAAAAACTCACGCCCACCAGGCCCACCATGAATCCGACACGCACACGCCGCACATTGCGGCCCGTTTCGGGGCGCGATCGGGAGAGCCGATCGGCCGCTTCCCTGCTGGCAGCGCTATCGCTGCTGACATTGATTGCCAGCGGTTGCAATCAACCCTCCGATACCGCGCACGGGGCAACGCCCGATGTGCGCGCCACCCAGGCCGCACCGCAGGTGCACATCGCCACCGTGGAATACCACCCTTGGCCGCAGGTCGTCAAAGCACAGGGCAGCCTGCTGGCCGACGATGAAGCGGTGCTGGGTGCGAAGGTGGCGGGCCGCGTGGAACGCGTCACGATCGACATCGGCGCGCAAGTCCGGAAGGACGACGAACTGGTCGTCCTCGACCAGGCCGAGTTTGAGCTGGCCGTACGCCAGGCGGAAGCTCAACTGGTTCAGTCCATGCAGGCGATTGGAATCGACCCGGACCTGAACGATACCCCGCCGTTTGTGGAAGACGAGAAACGGCCGGAAGACAGCCCGATTGTTCGCATCGAAGCGGCTCTGTTGGCTGAGGCAATCGCCAACCGTGAACGCGGCGATGAATTGGCCCGCCTGGGTTCGCTTGGCGGTTCCAACCAAGGCGCGATTACGCGGCATGAGTTGCAGCGTTTGCACGCGGCCGAGAAGGTGGCCCGCTCGCGCTACGACTCGGCCGTGAACCAGGTTCGCGAGAAGCTGGCATTGATCAAGGTTCGCCGGGCCGAATTGGCCGTGGCCCGGCAGCAGTTGGCAGAAACGGTGATTCGCGCCCCGTTCGATGGTTACGTGCTGCGCCGCCATGCGGCAGCGGGCGCGTACCTCCAGGTTGGGCAGGAAGCCGTCACCATTGTGCGGACCGACCCCTTGCGGTTTCGTGGCCGCGTGCCGGAGCGCAAAGCGGCTGCCGTGCGGCCTGGTCAGGAAATCCACATTCGCGTGGCGGGCCGGGAGCAACCGGTGATTGCCCGCATCAGCCGCATCGCTCCCAGCCTGGAAATCGCCAGCCGCTCACTGGTGATTGAGGCCGATATTGCAAACGCCGACGGCCAGCTTCGCACGGGCTTGTATGCCGAGGCCGATATTGTCGTCAATCCTCACGCTGAGGCCCTGGCCATTCCGGTTTCGGCTTTGGAGGAGTTCGCGGGCGTGCGCAAAGTGTGGCTGGTTCGCGATGGTAATTCGGCACCCCAGCCGATCCAGACCGGCCGCAGAACAGAGGACATGATCGAGGTGGTCAACGGACTCCAGCGGGGCGATCTGATCATCCAGGACAGTACCCAGGGAGTCATTGGCCAGGTGCAGGCCGTACCCGCCAGCCTGGCATCCACCCAGGAAGCCGGTTAGCCCGCTAACCCGGCCGAGCGAGTTGCCTGGATACCCGCCCGCCGGTTTCATGCCACCGCGGCAAGAGCAGCCAGGCGCGATGACAGGGCGCGCCGCGGGGCGATGGTTGGGGGGGGCCGCCTGCCCACTCCTTTACGGGCCATACTCCGCGGGCACTTAAGGGCGCTGCCACACAACATCAGGGGGAAATACCGGGGGCATTGCCGGAAGCGCGGGGGGCCGCTTGCTTGGGCGACCGTTGCGGTAACCGCTACCGATGGAGGCGGCGGCTGAGCCGTCCCTCCCCGCCAACGACGTTTCCACGTTCGGGAGTTTGATTGCGTGCAATGGCTGGCTGAAGTTTGTGTCCGCCGCCCGGTGTTTGCGGTGATGCTGATCGCGGCCCTGGTCGTGGCCGGGGTCGCCGGTTACCTGAGGCTGGGCGTCGGGCGGTTCCCTGAAATGGACCTGCCGACGGTATTCGTCCGCACCACGTATCTCGGTGCGGCGCCGGAGGAAGTGGAATCGGAAATCAGCCAACCGCTGGAAGATGCGGTCGCCACGGTGGCTGGCATCGACGAGTTGCGTTCGATCTCCAGCGAAGGCAACTCGATCCTGCTGATCACGTTTGATCTCGATCGCGACGTGGACGCCGCGGCGCAAGACGTGCGCGACGCCGTCAACAGCGTGCTCAACCGTTTGCCGACGGGGATCGATCCGCCCATCGTCCAAAAGCGCGACATGGACTCATCGCCCATCTTGTCGGTGGCGGTTTCCGGTCCGCGCGATTCCCGCGAGCTGTACGTTCTGGCCGAGCGTTACGTGAAGAACGTGATCGAGTCGGCGCGGGGCGTGGGGACCGTCGAAATTCGCGGGGCGATGGACCGCGCCGTGAACGTGGAAGTGGATGCCGGCCGGCTCACCGCCTATGGGCTTACGATCGGCGACGTGCGCGAGGCCCTCGTCCGCCAGAACGCCGAGATTCCCGGTGGCCGCGTCGATGCCGGCAACCGCGAGCTGACGCTTCGCACGCTGGGCCGGTTCCGCAGCGCGGAAGAATTCCGCGAGATGGTCGTCGCCACGGTCGATGGCGTACCCATTCGCCTGGCCGATTTGGGCACGGTGCGCGACGGCCAGAAGGAAATTCGCAGCGTGGCCTGGCTCGATGGCGAGCCAGCCGTGGTGCTCACGGTGCAGCGTCAAAGCGGCACCAACACCGTGGCCGTGATCGATGCCGTGAAGGAACGCCTGGAGCGCAGCCGCGAACTGCTGCCCAAGGATGTGAGCCTGCAGATCATGCAGGACCAGTCGCAGTACATCCGCGCGGCCATGCACGAGATTCAGAACCACCTCGTATCCGGGAGCATCCTGGCGAGCATTGTGGTGCTGCTGTTTATGCGTTCGTGGCGCAGCACGCTGATCGCCGCGGTGGCCATTCCGACATCCATCGTGGCCACGTTTGCCATGATGTATGCTCTGGACTTCACGTTGAACAACGTGACGATGCTGGCCCTGATGCTGATGGTGGGCGTGGTGATCGACGATGCCATCGTGGTCCTGGAAAACGTCTACCATCATATCGAGGAAAAACAGAAAACGCCGTTCCAGGCCGCCATCGAAGGCACCAAGGAAATCGGCCTGGCCGTGCTGGCTACCACGCTCTCGCTGGTGATCGTGTTCTTGCCCGTTTCGTTCCTCTCCAGCGTGACCGGGCGGATGCTGTTCCAGTTCGGCCTGACCGCCACGGTGGCCGTACTGGTGTCGATGTTGGTGAGCTTCTCGCTGACACCGATGATGTGCAGCCGGATGCTCAAGAAGGGCGGCGCCTCGGGGGCGGGCAAGGCCGAGGCAGGCAGTTCCGATCAGGCGGCCTCGCGGCAGGGCTTCTACCGCTGGATCGAAGGCGGCTACATGCTGTGCCTGCGGTGGTCGATGCGGCATCGCTGGCTGGTGCTGGCCGTGAGCGTGGCGGTGATTGCCTTGAATGTGCCGCTGTACGAGTTCGTACAGCAGGACTACATCCCGACCAATGTCGATGAATCGGAGTTTGAAGTCCGCATCACCGCGCCCGAGGGTGCCACGATGGCCGCGATGGACCATGCCCTGCGGCAGGTGGAACACCGCGTCCGCCAGATTCCGGGAATCGAATACGTGGTGACCACCGTCGGCTCCAGCAGCGTGCGGGGCGTCAACTCGGCCGAACTGTATATCCGCCTGATCGACAGCGAACAGCGGACGTTCTCCCTGACGCGATTGATCCGCGAAACCCTGCGCGGGCAACCGATGGCCGCCTTCGAAGGCAACTTCTCGCAGCAGGAGAAAATGGCCGAGGTCCGCTCCATCATCAGGAAGTTCCCTGACCTGCGGGCCAGCGTCCGCAACCTGACCTCGTTCCGCACGGGGGCTCCGGTGGATATCGACTTCTCCATCACTGGCCCAGACATTCGGGAGCTGGCCGCGTTCTGCGAAAAGCTGCAAGAGAAGGCCAAGGACATACCGGGCGTCGTCGACGTGGATTTGACCTATCGCCGCGACAAGCCGCAGATGCTGGTGCTGCCCGACCGCGACCGTGCTGCGGCCCTGGGCGTGGATATTCACGAAATCGCCAATACGCTGCGCGTGGCGGTGGGGGGTGATGAGCGCGTCTCACGGTACCGCGACGAAAAGCTGGACGATGCCTACGACGTAGAATTGCGGTTGTTTGGCGTGGATCGCCGCGACCGGACTTCCATCTCGCAGCTTTACGTGCGGGCGCGGCCTGTCGATACCGGCGCGTCGGCCGATGTCCGATCCGACAGCCTGCTGCTGACCAGCGCTGCCGACGGCGGATACCTGGTCCGCTTGGATAACGTGGTCCGCTTCCTTGAAGAAGAAAGCTCTCCCCGTATCGACCGCCTCGACCGGCAGCGGATGATCGCGTTGCGGGCGAACGTGGCGGCCGGCTATGCATTGGGCGACCGGATCGAAGCCGTGAAGGCCGCGGCCGACGAAATCGGCTTGCCGCCGGGTTTCCAGGCTCACGTGATGGGCCGAGGCCGCGAACTGGAACGCACGCTGCAAGACTTCGGCTGGACGTTCATCCTGTCGTTCATTTTCATGTACATCGTGCTGGCGGCCCAGTTCGAGCATTTTGTCCACCCCTTCACGATCTTGATCTCCCTGCCGCTGGCCGTGCCGTTTGGCCTGATTAGCCTGTGGCTGGGGGGAGAATCGCTCAACCTGTACTCGGCCTTGGGCGTGCTGGTGCTGTTTGGTGTGGTCAAGAAGGCGTCGATTCTCCAAGTGGACCACATGAACAACTTGAGGGCGTCCGGCATGCCGCGCGACCAGGCGATTCTGCTGGCCAACCGCGACCGGCTGCGCCCGATTCTGATGACCACCGTTTCGTTCGTCGCCGGGATGTTCCCGCTGCTGATTGCCACGGGACCGGGGGCCGAGGAGCGGCGCAGCATCGCCGTGCTGACCGTGGGCGGCCAGACACTTTCGCTGCTGTTGACCCTGGTCGCTGTCCCGGTGATTTACTCGCTGCTGGACGACCTGGCCCTGCTGTTCATGCGGCGGAAGGAAAAGGTCACCGAGCCGGTTTCGCCCGAGACTCCCGCCGTGCCGGCCATGGCTACCGCGGCCGCAAACGGTAACTCGGTCGTACCAGCCACTGCGGCCGCCAAGGCGGAGGACACCGAGTCGGCGGCCTCGGCATCGCGCTAGCGCAAACAAGGGTTTAGGCCCAAGCTGTGCTATGAGCCCGATCGAGGGTTGCACTGTCCAGTGTGCCTGCTCGACCAGCGTTCGCCGCCGCAAGTTGCTGTTCTTTAGCACAGCCGGCGGCCGTTCGGCAGATCGACCGTGAAATCGTGCAGTCACCCGCTGCGTGCGAACCGCTAGGATGCCGGTTTGCCGGTTTGCTGCTGCGCGGTGGCGGGGGATTGCGCTTCCGAGCGTGATTCGGCCGCGGGGGCCACTGTTCGATGTTCTCCCACGGTCTTGGAGAACAACTGGATCACCACCACGCCGGCCACAATCAGCAGCATGCCCAACCCGGCGGGCAGATCGAGCCGTTGACCGTGGATCATCCAGGCCAGCAGGGTGACCAGCAGGATGCCCACCGCCGACCAGATGGCGTACACCACGCCCACCGGAATGGTGCGCATGCAAAGCGAGAGCAGGTAGAAGGCCGTGCCGTAACCTGCCAGCACCACCAGGCTGGGCCATAGCCGCGTGAAACCCTCGGCCGACTTCAATGCGGTCGTGGCGATCACTTCAGCAACAATGGCAATGCCAAGATAGACGTAGCTCACGAGCGGTAACTTTGCCGTCAAACGCTGGAGAAAGGGAGGGCGGTCATGCAGCCGCGCCCAGCCAACGGGGGTTCCCGCGGGCACCGCTGGCCAGAACGCCGCTGATCCGTGCCGGTTCCAGGCAGCTCAGGCTTGGGGGGCGTGAACGTTCGCGGGCATCAACCCTATGCGTGTGGACCTGGTGCGTGTGGATTTAGCCTGGCAGGGCCTGGACCTGCCGACCTTGGCCCGGGCGTGAGGTTGGCCTGCCGGGCTTGGCTTGCAACGGCCATTACGACCTTCGCCGGTCCAGATCGGCCAGGCCGCGGAGGTCGGGCTCCTCAGGTTCAAGAGCCTTGGTCAACTGCCGGAAGGCGCGGTCGTCGCGATTGTAGCGCCAGATGCCGTAGCCGAGCCCCAGTAGGGCCAACAGCACCAGCATGCCCGCAATCATTCCGGCGACCGGGTTGGTCGTCGATTTCACGGGCAGCCAGCCGATGGTGCGGCCAATGAACAGCGGGGCTGTTTGGGTCTTGTTGTCATCATGTGCCATGGTCAGTTCAGACTGGTATGCCCAAACCTTCATCAGCACGGCCGGAATGCGGACGACCTCGCGGAGGCGTTCACCCTCGGGGATGCCCGCCGGCAGACTGCGCACACACACGGTCACCGGATAATTGGCGAAGCGGTGCTTTTGATCGCCGGCGTCGAGAATGTATTCCAGGTCCAGAAATACTTGCAATTCGTAGTAGTGGTCGATGCCGTACCGCTCGCGAATATCGGCATCGGGCACGCGGACCTTGATGGCCCGTTTGAGGACCCCCGTCAACTCAAACGGCATCCCGGCGAAGGCGTCGGGATGCTTCAGAATCTCACCGATGATGAAGCCCAATCCTGCTTTGGTGGGCTTTTCCTGCTGAGCGGCCAACTCGGCAAAATAGGCTTTCGTTTGCTCAGCGGCCTGGTGCAGTTGGGTCGGCTCGAACTGCTCGGCCAGGTGCAGCAGGCGATAGAAGCATTCGCGATCCTCCGACATCAGCGTCTTTCGATGCTGGAGATCGTCGAACAGGCCCATGTCCATGCCGAGGTTGCCGAGGAACGTGTCGGGATGCCAGGCAATCCGCTTGGCCACGAAGACGGGTTGCGGCGATGGGCCATTGGTCTCGCCCGCCAGCTTGACAAAGATACCGAGGGCACTGACCCGCTCCCGGATGGGTTGCCCGATCTCCCAAGCCTTGGGAATGATGTTGGTGTAGACGGTGGCGGCCAGGTTGGAATCGCCGATCAGCAGGCGGCACTCGTAATACCGTGGCAACTGGTACCGGTCGGCGACCTCTGGAAGCGGTTGGTGTTCGATCACCTCGGTTACGAAGCCCTCGACCGGAAATACTTCGCCGCGGCGCTGCCCGGGCGCTGCCGTTAGCTGGTCCAGGTTCAGTTGGCCATGGACCATCCCTTCCAGGCGCGAGATGGGAAACCGCCGCGCGGCGTACAGCAGTTTGTGCAGGGTGTCTTCTTCTTCCAGGCCGATGGGAGCGCCATCGTGGAAGGCTTCCAGGTGGCTCGCGTCCACGCCCAAAAGCGCCAGCATCTTCTGCGGCGTATCGAGGTCGCCGGGCTGCACCTCGGGCAGCGGCTCCATAGGTTGCATGGTGATGGGCTGGCGCGGCGGCGGCGCCGGAAACGCAGGTTCGGCCTCATCGCTGCCGCGGGGATCGAACGAGGGCGCGGCACCTTGCTCCGCCGCCGGCGCATCGCCTTCGCTCACGATGATCCTCGGGCCGCGAGGATCGAAGGCCGGGGCTTCCTCGGCCGCTTCAGCAGGATGCGCACCCGGCGGCGCGGATGCTTGTTCCTGGGCGTCCAGCGGCGAAACGGCACTTGCCAGGTACACGGCCGCCAGAAGCCAGGCCAGCCAGCCACGCGCCGCCGTGTCCACTGGAAGGTACCGGCCGCTGCGCCGGCGCATTTGCAGCACAGGCCGCCGGGGCAGGGAAGTCGGCGGGTGGATCGAGCGGCACATGGTCGAGGCGGTTCTGGTCATTCCAACAGGCTACGTTTGGCTTCGAATGGTTCGCACCGTTGCGGTCTGCTCTGCTTGCCCCCCTTGCACTTCCTACGCACAGCACGGCGGCGATGGTTCCCGCCACCGGGCCGGCCCGCCCCTTCTCAATCGCTGGCGTTGGTCACGCCGAGCTCATCCATCGGAGGCGTCGTGGGGCCGGTTACCCTGGTCGGCCGGGGGCGAAGGTTGCGGCCGGTCATCGCGGTCTTCAGCGGCGTTCTCAGAGCCATCGTGGCCGGCAGGTTCCGTAGGTGCTGCCGGTTCGTCGCTTGCCCACTCGTCGATGCCGGTAAAGTCCGTGTCTTTCACGTCCTTGTTGCGTTCGAGGATACGCTGCAGGTACTCCGGTTGGTCGCTGGCGGTGGGCTTGGTCTGGCGGAACAGGTATATCACGGCCACGATGCTCAGCCCCAACATGACCGCGGCAATTCCCAAGAACAGCGGCAATTCGCTCACGCGATCGGGTGGGGGAGGCGGGGGTGGTTCCCAACGCAGCGACTTGGTCAGCAGCAGCGGCGTGGTGCGGTACGTGCCCTTGGCCCCGTAGGCAATGCGTTTGAAAAAGATGCCCGTCGCTGTGACGTCTTCCTTCAATTCATCGCCGGTGGGGAAATTCTCGGGCAGTTCCAGCGTGTAGAGCATCATCACCATGTCGGGCCGTTCGCGCGGTTGCAGCCAGACTTCGGTGTAGCCTTCAACCCCGAACTCGTTGGCGATGGTGCAGGCCATGCCGGTCACGGTGCCCAGGCCGCCGTACAAGCCGTGCTCGGGCGCGAACTTCAGGCTGGGGGCCTGCCGGGGCCACGCCGCGCGGACGTAACCGCGCATGCTCACCAACTGCCCACGGTACGAACTGGGCTGTTCGTACAATTGCAGAAAGGTCACTTTCTCGGGTGAAGCCTGTTCCAGTTGCTGCTGATCGGCCTGCTGCAATAGATGCAGAATGTGGAAGAAGGCTTTGGCCTCGGCCGCCCGGTAGGGGCTATCGTCGCGCACATCGCGCAAGTAGCCGGGATTCACGCCGGGGTACAGGCCGTCGGAACCGTCGCTGGGGGGCACTTCCGCCCGAGCCACAAACGTGCCGGGGATTTCGCGCTTGGGCGGTTGAGGGCGGAGGCGGTTGTCGATCCGTCGGGCCTCTTCTTGCGGACCGCCCTGGAAGACCCAGTTCCAGACCTCGGGGCGACGAACGTACTTCATCGTCAGCAGTACCACACCCAGCAAGGCGACCAGCACGAGCATGCGCCGTTGATACCGCCGGCTGAGGTAGTAACTGGGCGGCCGTTTTCGAGTCGCTGGCTTATTCACAGAGAGCCTTTCGACAGGAGGCCATTCCACAAGCGGGGGCCTTCCTTGCTGGTGGGTTGGGCGGCGCGCAGACCGCCACCGCGGGAGACAATCAACACGTTCCTGCCATTCGCGGCTTCTTCAACCATTTTATTCCGTTGTTCCCTGCGAAAACAGCAATTCCCCCTGACCGGGCCGCTTCTCCCCGGCCTGGCAACGGTACGTTTCCCACGCGGCGCCGGTTCTTTCCGCGCAGGGCCGCTTGCCGCAATCTTAGCTGCTGCGGCGCAGCCGGATGGTGAATCGGAGCGTTTGCTGTTGGCCGGGCTGCATGACTTGCAGGCCGTGCCCTACGTGCGCGGCGTCGGCAGGCATCGGCAGGCCCGGCACGCACGTGTACGGCTCAATGCACACGGCCTCGCGATGCGGTGGGTTGTAAACCACGGAGACGGGGAAGGCCGGGTCGAACTCCAACTCCAGTTGTCGCTGGTTGTCTGGATCCGTGATGGTTGCCAGGCAGCGGCCCTCGTCGATGGCGATGTCGGAGAATACGTCGTCAAACCGGGTATCGCGAAATGCCATCCCTTGGGCCAAGGGGTGATCGGCTGCCAGCGATTGGCGCTGGCCGGTCGGCAGCATCTCGGCAAGCGGCCAATGCTCCCCGACAGGCACGCGGACCACGCAGCGATCGGCCGCTCCGCCCACCCCCAGCGGCACGCGGAAGTAAGGATGAACACCAAACCCCCAAGGCAGCGGCGTGGTGCCGGGATTCTCGAGCACGGCTTCGCCCCGCAGCTCGCGGTCCTTGAGCGTGTAGGTCATGGTGATGCGGAAGTCGCCGGGCCAATGCTGCCTCAGCGTGGCATCGCTGCTGGAATCGAACCGGCCGGTGATGCTGTCGGCCTGCTGGTCGATCACTTCCCACGCCCGATCCAGCACAAAACCGTGGATGGCGTTCCCCAAGGCGTCGCGATGAGCCAGCGTGTACTGCTTGCCGGCAAACTCCACGGTGTCGCCCGGCAACCGGCCAGGGAACGGAAACAGCACCGGAATGCCGCTGCCCGAGGGCCGCGCCCCGCCCTCGTCCAGGGCCGGGTCCGCCCACAGCAGTTCGACCGGTTCGCCGCCGTCGTCGATGGCCAGGCGGTAGCAGTTGAACCCGAAGCCGGGCAGAACCTGGGCGGTCGAACTGGAGTCGCGGTCGTGCAGCGTCACCACGGCAAACGTCATCGCATCGTTCCTTAAAACTGAAGAGCGGATAGGCGGGGAGGCATCGTGCCCCCGCCGCTGGGGTGCGGTTGGGTCCAGGCAGGCGAGCTTCCCCCGACCAGTCCCCGCGATTGAAAGCCCTGGTAGAGGATATCTCGGGAACGGTGCCGGGCCGCGACCATCAAGAACATCACCAGGGCCAGGCACACGGCGGCGTTGCGAACAACGGCCCGGCTTTGATCGCCCAGTGCCGCAGCGGCCAGCATGTGCAGCAGTCCCAAGGCAACCAGTACGGCGGCGATCAGCAGCGCGGTGGACCACGGATCGCCCAACAGCAGGCGGTCCCGCGATGCCGAGGGCAACGCGATCAACAGCCACACGCCGGCGGGAATCTGAAGTACCGAAAACAGCAGGCCCGCCCTGGCTCCGCGGCGAAGCCACAAGGCGAGTCGCTGTTGAACCTCGGGCGAGGCCGGTTCGGCCGCAAGGTCCGGCGGCGCGGAAGGTGAGGCGGATTCCGGCGCGTCGTCTGGCCCCAGGCGTTTTCGTGCCAGCCACATCAGCACGACGCCAGCAATGGCGAAACCCGCCAGGATCACGTGCAGCGTTCGGGCCAAGGTTTCGCTGTCTCCAAACAGCGACAGCGTTTCGAGGTAGCCCAGGTTGTTGTTCCACATTCGCGGCCGGGTGCTCGCCACGGCAATGGCCGAGAACAACGGTGGAAAGTGGTACAGCAGGTTGCTGGCGTTGAACACCGCCAAGAAGCGGTGAAGGCCTCGCGGCATCGTCCGCCACCAGCGCACGTAGGCCCCCATGCCCAACAGATACACGGCTAACTCGCCGACGCCGAACCACAACCGCCGGGCGGGAATCACGGCGATCCCGCGAAAGTAGGGCTGAGTGCCCTGCCACCACAGCAGGCCCAGGGCCGCCGCGCCCAGTAGCATCCCGGCTGCCAGCGCCCAAATTGCGAGTCGGGCCAGCTTCAATCCCAGGGCATCGGCCACGGCATCGCCGCGGCGCGTGGCGTTCCATTCCAGCCATAGCGCATAGCAGGGAGCGGCCGCGGCAAATAGCACCGCCACCAGGTGCAGCGTGCTCACGATGCTCAGAACCATTGCCATCCTTGCCTGCCAGTTTCGGATTGAAAGTGGGAGGGCCGATTATAACGGGCAGAGGCCGCCGCGGGCCGGATCATCTAAGGTTAGACGCCAGTGGCGCGCAGGGCTACCGAGGGAACTGGCTTGCCGTTCTTACCGCCTGCGGCTGGCGGCTTTTTGGTGGGGAGGGATGCTAACGCGCAGCATGCCCCTTTCCCGAGTGTGGCGTGTGTCGCTCCCAGCCCGGTGCGTTGTACGCGGAACGTGGTTGCGCCGCCGGGGGATTGGGGGCACAGCTTACAGGTCGCCCGCCCTCGTCTCGCAGCCTGCCGCCCGCAAGAACCACGTTTCATTGAGCGTGATCAGTTTGAGCGGCGATGCTGCTTCGGAAGGCCACGCCAGTTGCGAAACCGAGGCATTCATCAGGATGAACGGGTTGGTATCGGCCGGCACATTCAGCAAGGCTTTCAGAGCGGCGGTCAGCAGACCACCGTGCGAAACCACCAGCACGCGCTTCAGGCCGGTTTCGCGGATGCTCTCCAGGGCAGCCCGGCCCCGATGCATTAATTGCCGCCGCGATTCACCACCGGGGATAACGAAGTCTGGCTCCAGCGATTTCCACGCCCGGGCTTCGTCGGGATATTGCTGTACGATCTCATCCCAGCGTTTGCCCTGGAAGATGCCGACATTGAGTTCTTTCAGCCCATCGACGGTGCGGATATCCAGCCCCAGCGTCTCGGCAATGGGGGCGGCCGTTTGCATGGCCCGCTGTAGGGGACTGCAAAACAGCGCGTCGATGGCGGGAAACTGTTCGAGTCCGGCAGCCAGTGCTGCTGCCTGACGATGCCCAATCTCCGACAGTGGCGGATCGGCTAGCCCCTGAATCCGGCCTTCGCCGTTGTAAACGCTCTCGGCGTGCCGGATACAGTACAAGATCATCGGCAAGTCTCTCCAAAAGGCAGATGCAATAGCACATCCGCGGCGACCTCATGGCCGAGGCGGCCGCGGCAAGTGGTGTCGATTATGCGGGTTCTGTGCTCCAGGGGAACCTCGCTTGACATTGCTCCTACTAAGGTGCTGACGGCGATTTGGCGCGGTGGAGTGGCCGCCGCAGCAGCCGCCGTGCTGTCACAGGCACTGCGACCGGGTTTTTCGCCCCCCGCCGGCAGCGTGCGCCCAAAGGCCCCCACCCTGTATAAAGGCCGCGTTGTATTGCCTGGCAAGCAGGGACACCTCAGCCGCGCTGGCACGAAATTTTCGGCCGCGGCTGAAGCTCAAACGGGGGGAAGGCGAAAAAGTATGGGAATTGGGCACCCCCCGGGTATAATGCGGGCCACTCACTATTCTTCACGCCTCCTTCCTCCCTTCCCGCCTAAACAGCATGAAGAATCTACGAGTTTCTCGGGTGTCGACGCGCGCTGCGGCCATTTCGCCGGTTCGCCCCTCTACCGCGACACTGGCCTGGTGGACCCTCTGGTGCTGGCTGTGCTGTCTGCTGGTGTTGGCCTGGGGACTTTCGGCGGTGGCGGCAGAACCGGCCAACGGTGGCGGCGAAGCCAAGCCTGCCCAAGGCATTGCGCCTGAGCACTTGGAGTTCTTCGAGAAGGAAGTGCGGCCACTACTCGTTAAGCATTGCTACCAATGCCACTCCTCCAAGAGCGATGAACTCAAAGGTGGGCTGGCGCTGGATACGCGGGCAGGCTGGCAGCGCGGCGGCGATAGCGGCCCGGCCATTGTGCCCGGCAATCCCGACGATAGCGCCCTGATCCAGGCGGTTCGCTACGAAACGTACGAAATGCCTCCGGATGGGAAATTATCGGCCGAGCAGATCGGCATTCTGGAGAAATGGGTGAAATTGGGCGCACCCGATCCTCGCCAGGGCGAGGCCGCAGCTCCTAAACCCAATAGCGACATCGACTTGCAAGCTGCCCGCGAGTTCTGGGCGTTCCAACTGCCCGAGGCCCATCGTCCGCCGGAGGTGAAGCGGGTCGCATGGCCCTACACGGAAGTGGATGCATTCGTTCTGGCGCGGCTTGAGGGGGCGGGCCTGGAACCGGCGCCCGACGCAGATCGGCTGACATGGCTTCGCCGCGTCACTTACGACCTGACTGGCCTTCCGCCAACGCCCGAGGATGCTAAGGCGTTTCTGGCCGACGAGTCGCCCGAGGCTTACGCCAAGGTGGTCGATCGGCTGCTGGCTTCCGAGCAGTTTGGGGTGCATTGGGGGCGTCATTGGCTCGACGTCGCCCGATATGCCGACAGCAACGGCAGCGACTTTAACGCCACGTTTTTCAATGCCTGGCGGTACCGTAACTACGTCATCGACGCGTTCAACCACGATAAGCCGTTCGACCAGTTCGTCCGCGAGCAGATTGCCGGCGACCTGCTGCCGTACTCCAGCGACGAGCAGCGGGCTGAGCAACTGATCGCCACCACGTTCATCAACGTCGGTCCCAAGATGTTGAGCGAGCGGGATAAGGACAAGCTGGTGATGGATGTGGTGGACGAGCAGGTCGATAGCGTGGGCAAGGCGTTCTTGGGCATGACCCTGGGCTGTGCCCGCTGCCACGATCACAAGTTCGATCCCATCCCCACGGCCGACTACTACGCGTTGGCAGGCATCTTCAAGAGCACGATCACGCTCGAAGGCGAAAGCCAGCAGTACGTTTCGGCCTGGAAGGAAACGCCGCTGCCGATTGCCCCTGAACATGCCGAGGCCTTGGCGGCCCATAACAAGGTGGTCGAGCAGCTAAAGGGCCAGATCGCAGAGGCCAAGCAGGGATTGAAGGGGGCCGAGGTTCGCCTGACCCAACTGCAAAGTAACAGCCACGGCATCCTGGTCGACGATCTCCAGGCCACGA
This sequence comes from uncultured Pirellulales bacterium, assembly GCA_964511065.1. Lineage (GTDB taxonomy): Bacteria > Planctomycetota > Planctomycetia > Pirellulales > S012-138 > CALBRZ01. The sequence continues at coordinate 36,006 of CAZEEG010000048.1, forward strand.
AGGTGGGCGATTGGACCGAATCGCGGTACAGCCCCAACTTCATCGGCAAAGGCTACATCCACGACGAGAAAACGGGCAAGGGCCAGAAATCGGTGACCTGGACGCCCAAGCTGCCCAAGGCGGGCAAGTACGAAGTCCGCATCTCATTTGCCGGCGGCGGCGGCCGAGATTCGGCCGTGCCGGTTCTCATCCGCCATGCCGATGGCGAAGCGCGGTTGAAGCTCGATCAATCGGCCGTGCCCCCGATCGACAAGTTGTTCAAGTCGCTGGGCACGTACCGGTTTGAGGCCGGCGAAGCGGCTTCCGTCACGATCAGTACCGAAGGCACCACCGGCTACGTACTGGCCGATGCCGTGCAGTTCATTCCTGAAGACGAAACACCCCAGGAGATCGCCCAGCGCGACTCGGCCGAGTTGAAGCAGGCACGCAGCGAGGTCGAAGCACTGAAGAAGCAAGTGGCCGATCTGGAGGCCCGGCTCAAGGACGTAGAAAAGGACGCTCCACCGCCGGCGCCGACGGCGATGGCCGCCCGCGAGGCTCCGCAGATCGAAGACTGCCAGATTTGCATCCGCGGCGAAATCAAGATTCGCGGCCCCAAGGTCAAGCGCGGCTTCGTGCAGGTGATGAGCAGCGGGCCGGTGGTCATCGAGAATCCGGCGCAAAGCGGGCGCCTTGAATTGGCCCAGTGGATTGCCCGGCCCGATCATCCGCTCACGGCCCGCGTGATGGTCAACCGCGTTTGGCAGCACGTCTTTGGTGAGGGCCTGGTTCGCACGGTCGATAACTTCGGGCACTTGGGCGAACGGCCCAGCCATCCGCTGCTGCTGGACACCTTGGCCGTGCAGTTTGTGGAGTCGGGCTGGTCGGTCAAGAGCCTGGTGCGGCAACTGGTGCTTTCCCACACTTACCGGCAAAGCACGCAGATGAACGACAAGGCGATGGAGATCGATCCGGATAACCGCCTGCTGTGGCGGGCCCATCGCAAGCGGTTGCCAGCCGAAGCCCTGCGCGACAGCCTGTTGGCGGTTTCTGGTCAGTTGGACCTGGGCCCCGGCGGCTCGGCCGTCGAAGGGCTGGGGTATCTGGCCATTGCCAACAACAACCAAAGCGCCAGCGGCCGCAATACGGATACCCAGCGCCGCAGCATCTACCTGCCGATCATTCGCAACGAATTGCCAACGTTCCTCACCGTGTTTGACTTTGCCGATCCGGATATGGTGACCGGCCGCCGGAGCGTGACCAACGTGCCGGCCCAGGCGCTATTTCTGCTCAACGATCCGTTTGTGAAGCAGCAGGCCCAGGCGACTGCGGCCCGGCTGGAGCAGATGGTCCCCGGGCCTGAAGGTGATGCTGCTGCCGAGAACGGCGCCGCGAAAGCAACCGCCGCGCGGATCGCCGCAGCGTACCAGTTGATCTTGTGCCGCGAACCTTCCGAGCAGGAGGTTCGCCGGGCTGCCGCGTTCATTGACGACGTTGCGGGCGATCAGGCAGCGGCCGACGCCTGGCGGCAGTTCGTCCAAGCGATGTTTGCTTCGACCGAATTTCGGATGTTGAACTGATCTGGCCGAATGGCCGAGGCCCGATGCCGCGGCTTGGTACCGTATGCGGCCTTGTCCTTTATATTGACACCTGCGCAGTTGATGTCCGCACTCTTTTGTGCTGGCACATGGAAATGCGGCCCATTGCGCTGGAATACGGAAAACTAACGGCGCCGATCGTTCGACGACCGGACATTGGCGGCGCAACCAACCATCACGCCAGACAAGCATACTTGCCCCAGGGAGTCGTGCTCATGCCAGGCTACATTCCAACTTCCGGTGTGTTGTCCCGCCGCCAACTGTTGAAGTCCACGGCTGCCGGTTTTGGCTACCTGGCCTTTGCGGGACTCCAGGCCGGTTCGTCGGCGGTGGCTGCGGCCAACCTGCCGCATCATGCGCCCAAGGCCAAGCGCGTCATCATGCTGTTCATGCACGGCGGTCCAAGCCACGTCGATCTGTTCGACTACAAACCGCAGTTGCAGAAAGACGACGGCAAGGATCTGCCGTTCAAGGCTGCTCCGAACATCGGTGCCAAACTCACGCTGATGAAATCGCCCTGGAAGTTCGCCCGACACGGCGAGAGCGGACTGTGGGTGTCGGAACTGCTTCCCCACCTGAGCAAGCACATGGACGACCTGTGCGTGATCCGTTCGCTCCATAGCCGCGGCCAGTCGCACGGTCAGGCGGTTTGCATGCTGCACACGGGCACTGATAACTTTGTCCGGCCTTCGGTGGGGGCCTGGGTGTCGTACGGCCTGGGGACCGAAAACGACAACCTGCCGGGCTTCATTTCGATCAGCCCTCCCAGTGGCCACGGCGGTCCCCGCAACTACGGTTCGGCATTTCTGCCGGCCACCCACCAGGCAACCACGATTGGCCGCTCGGGCCGCCTGGGCGACGGCCGCATTCAGAACCTCAGCACGGGCGACAGCCTCGAGGCGCAGCGGCGGCAGCTTGATTTTCTGCAGCAGCTCAATCGCGATCACCTGGCCCAGGCTGGCCGCGACGAGCAGATTGAGGGTGCCATCGAGTCGTTTGAACTGGCGTTCCGGATGCAGGAAACGGCTCCCGAGGTGATGGACCTGGATCGCGAGCCCAAGCATATCCACGAGATGTACGGCATCGGCCAGAAGGATACCGACAACTTCGGCCGGCAATGCCTGCTTGCCCGGCGGTTTGCCGAGGCCGGCGTGCGCTATATCCAGGTGTCGACCGGGAACGTCTGGGATCAGCACGGCAATCTGAAGGTGGGCCACGAGCGCAACTGCCTCCAGACCGACCAACCCGTCGCGGCCCTGCTGGCCGATCTCAAGCAGCGCGGCCTGCTGGATGAAACCCTGGTGGTATGGGGCGGCGAGTTTGGCCGCACCCCTATGGTCCAAGGCGCCAACGGCCGCGACCACAACCCCCAAGGCTTCACCATGTGGATGGCCGGCGGCGGGGTGCGGGGCGGAATGGCCTACGGTAACACCGACGAATACGGTTATTACGCCCAGGAAAACCGCGTCCATATGCACGACCTGCACGCCACCATCCTCCACCTGCTGGGACTGGACCACGAGCGGCTGACCTACCGTTATGCGGGCCGCGACTTCCGCCTCACCGATGTCTACGGCAAAGTGGTCCACGACATCATCGCGTAACCAGCCCGGCGGCAGGCGCCAGAGGCTGCCGGGTACTTGATCGTAAGCGACGTAGTAGCCATGGTTTGCAGTGCCCTGGCGCGCCTGCTCTGCGCTGGGGGCGCTTGCTTCCATTGGCCCCATCGCCTCACCGGGCTAGGGTATAAGAGGCGCCCGCCGTTGCTTCCCCGTGACGCCGGGGGATGGCTTGCAGGCTGCGCTACTCGGTTGCAGCTGCGCCACGCTAGAATGGCAAAGATGGCGTTGTCGCTTCCCCCTTCCGCTCGAAACCCGACTGAGGTTCCGGATGCCCCGAGTTTTCCACCGGGCCCTGCGCTGGCTGCACCATTTGCCGATCGAGCCTTGCCCTCGACTTGCCGTGCCAGTTGCGGCTGCGTGGTTGGCCCTGGTCGCGGCCTGGCTGGCGGTTCGCCCGGCCGCGGCGATGGACCACGTGGTTTATCGCCACGGCGATGGGCAACGGCAGGTGGTTGGCAAGATCCAGGTGACGGCGGCCGATGGCGGCTTGCTGGTACTGGGCCGCGACGGCGTGCTGCACAACGTTGAGCCCGACCAGATTATTGGCCGCGAGAGCGACGACACCGAATTCCAGCCGTTGGACAAGGACGCCTTGGCCGAGGAACTGCTGGCTTCGCTGCCCCCGGGCTTCACCACCTACCAGACAAACAATTACCTGATTGTTCACAATACGTCGCGGGCGTATGCCGCCTGGTGCGGCAGCCTGTTTGAGCGGTTGTACCGCGGCTTTGAAAACTACTGGTCGCGGCGGGGTTTTAAGCTGCACGAGCCACGGTTTCCGCTGGTGGCCCTGGTGTTTGGCGACAAGGACAGCTACGTGCAGTATGCCCAGGCGGAATTGGGCGAAGCCGCCGGCTCGGTGATCGGCTATTACAGCCTGCGCACCAACCGCATGGCCATGTACGACCTGACCGGCACAGCCGGGGCTGCCCGAGGTAGCCGCCTCACCAGTGCCCAGATCAATGCCATGCTGGCCCGGCCCGCCGCTGCCCAG
>CAZEEG010000049.1:0-39597 GCA_964511065.1 uncultured Pirellulales bacterium
GCGGCGCAAAAGAAAAACCGGCTTGCGGCCGGTTTTTCTGCTCGAGCTGGGGTGCGTTGTTGGGGATGGGAAGGCGGCCGGACCCGGGATGTCCGGCCCTCTATGCGGCCCCTCCTGTGGCCGTCCCATCAATCCGTCGCCCGTGGGTTGCGACGGTTAGTTTGCTGGTCGGTAACCAGCGCTGGGATCTTGTCACACCAGTTCTTTGCGGGCACTGATCAGGGTCCGCAGACGCTCGGCCAGTAGGGCGGCGTCGAACGGCTTCTTGAACGTTTCGTTGATGCTCGAGCGGTCGAAGCTCATGTTGCTGCCGTCGTCGGGCAACAAGGCGATGAGGATCGTTTCGGCAAATTCGTTGTTGCGGCGCAGATTCTGGCAAATCTGGAGCGCTTCGGTGCGGCCGATCGAGAAATCGACGATGATGCAATCCGGGTGGAAGCTTTCCGCCTGGATACCGGCCTCAAAGCCGCTGGCGGCCACGCCCACCTTGAAGTTGCGCTCCATCGGCAACTCGCGTTTGAGGTTTTCGATCAGCACCTGGTCCTGGGCAACCACCAGCACCTTGGCCATCGTTTCATCTTCCAGTTCGCCCAAGGGCATTCCATGCTCCTTGAGGAATCGGATCAGGTATTCGCGCGGGATGCGGCGGTCCTGCGATCCGGGAATCCGGTAACCCTTCAGCCGGCCCGAATCGAACCATTTACTCACCGTTCGCGGCGCTACCTTACAGATCTTGGCGACCTGTCCAGTAGTGAAGACCTTCATTGCAGGCTCTCCATTCTTTGATTCGGTTGGAACTCCGTCTCAGATCGGTCCGAGGAAACCGTCTGAAACATCAACGCCCCCTATCGTTTCACAAGTCCGGCCTTTGCGTCGGGATCCACAAAGCTCCGGCTGGAAATCAACTGGGTCCGGGGCGTACATGTGCTTCTCCGTGGCGATTGGTTCAGCTCCGTCTGACCCGCGCCGTGTAATATTCATCGGCAGTCAAAGCAATCATCACCCAGGGAAAATCCGTAAAATAGAGAAGGCGTGCTTCAGCCCGCTCAGCCTGGATGTTCCGGACCATCCGCGCGGGAGGCGAATGGCCGTCGCAAGACGTAAAGAGGCCGGCCAAGACACACCAACGGTGCGCAGCGGCGGTGCAGGTAGGTGCCAAACGGCATGATTTCCCCCCTTGAACTGCTCCAATCGCCCCGGCCGCCATTTCTCCAATCGCTGGCGGCCAGACAATCCTTCCGCAATACTTCTTCGAGCCGGTCCGGGGGTATTCTTTAGAATGTTTCTGGCAGTGGTACCGAATGGAACGGCGGTAGCGGTTACAACGGTCGCGCCGCGGCCTCCCGGCCGATTCATCCCGGCCGCATGCCGCAAATGTGGCAGCCGTGCGCCGGCCGCAGAACCGCTATGGCCGGTAACCCCGCCGCTCCCTGCTTCGCGGCCGACAGATCGTTAGGCGCAGGCAGCGCCTGCCAGGTCGGCAAACCAGCGGAGTTCTTGGGCGATGCCCTCGGCCAGGGTGGGCTGTCGAAGCCCAGCAGGCACCACTTCCCAGGCGTACGTTTCCACCTCGAAGTGCTGACATTCGCCGGGCGCAAGGGCTTGCAGCGTTTGCCGGATATGGTCCTGCGTGGTTTGCAGGTAGCCAAACTGCTTCAGATAGACCGGCACGTGAAAGTGGACGCGGACTTCGTCCACGCCTTCGCCGCTGCCCAGGGCCATGAGGGCGGGTTCGAGATCTTCAAAGAACCGCTCCTGGCCGGCCCCGCGAACCACGCATTGGTGAAGATAGCGCGCTTCCGAAAAGCTGTCTAAGGCGGCCAGGGCTTGCAACCGCTGCGGCGGCGAAAGCTCGCCGAGCTTCGATCGCACGGCCGATGATATCTGCATTTTGCCGATGCCGATGCCGGCCTCGCGATACTGCGCCATCACGTCGGCCGGCGACTCAAACATCACCGCGTGATGGCAAATATCGTAGCAGACACGAATATATCGGCCGGCCCGTTCTCCCAGCGGTCCGCCCCACAGATACTCGTTGAAGAACCGCACCACGTCGCCGCTGCGCTGTAGCACACAGCCAGGCTCGGGTTCCAGGCATAGGTAGACCAGCCGGCCAGTTGCGTTTTCCAGCTCGGCCAAACACTCAGCAGTCGCGAGCAACTCGGCGGCAGCAGCGGCAAGAAAATCGTTGGAAGGTGGCGGATTGCCCCAGGCCAGCGGCACGGTTGAAATACTGCCTTCCTCGCCCTGCGGAAGCAAGCGGTCGAGGATTTCTACCAGTTGCAGCGTGTACTGCCGCCGCGACGCTTGTGCCCAAGTGGGCTGGTAAACGCGGTGCTTGACCACCTCTTGGTGGAAGTCGCCGTACGGAAAGCCGTTGAACGTGTAAGGGATCAGGCCCGATTCGTTCAGCCAGCGGGCGAATTGGTCGAGTTCGCTGCGGTCGACCAGGAGCTGTTGCGCACTCGATGCCGAGAGCCAGATGCCCACCCCCATCGGCTCGTTGGGCGAAAACCGTTCGCGTACAGCAACGGCGTGCTGCGCGAGGTTGGCCCTGGTCTGCTCCAGGTTGGCACCGGCATGCACGTTGGTGCAGTACCCCAGCGGAGCGCGGCGAGGAACCGGGGCCGCCGACGAGGGATCGCTCGGCGGATTCGGCCGTGGGGGGCTTTGAGACATCGTTGGTAACTACCTGGCGGCTTGCGCCGCAATCTGCTCCTCGATCCAAGCCTCCAACTCGTCCCAATCGACCGGCGGCAACTTGGAAAGGTCAGGACGCAGTGCGGCCGCCTTTCGCAGGTAAACATGCTCGATTTCGTGCGGCTTCTTGGTCGTGTTCCAATGAATCAAGACCCGGATGCACTTGGAAAGCGATCCTGGCACGGCCACCTCGTGCGAACACAACAACGCCACATCGAGCCACCCTAGCTGCCGGGCAGCCAAGGCCGGAAACTCGGCATTCAGGTCCGGCGTGAGCGTGAAAATAGCACTGGCCACATCGCGGCCTTCAATCCCGTTGCGCCGGATTATCAACGCCAGTAACTGGCGGGCAGCCTGAAGAATCTCTTCGCGGTCGTTATTCTCGACCGTGGTTGCCCCCCGCACACCTCGACACATCATCGTGGCTGGCTGATTCTCCACGGCACTAGCGGGCTTTGCGTTGGTAGAGTCGGGCGAATTCATGGTGTAGTCGACGGCAAAGCGACGGACGGCACGAACCGGCGCTACGTCCAAACCGGTACCCGCGCCGTTGTCCAATGCACCCATTGTTATACTTGGCACGCAGCCAATCGGCCAGCGCAGAACAAGCCGAAACCGGCAGTCGCCAGAGGCGCGAGTGCACCCCAGCAGCAGCCGCTGAAAATCGCGTTCACAGTCCGCTGGCCGGTCCCATTCGCCACGATCGGACCTGGCTGGTCGCGCAACAGGATGTCCGCTGCCTTCTGCCCTATTTGGGCGAGGACAATGGTGGCCTTCCCCCTCACCCCCTATCCTCGTTTGCAGCGGGCACTCGCTAAACGGTTTCTTCGAGATTTCCTTGGCGAATCTCTCGGGCGGCCTCCACGGCGAAGTAGGTCAACACCCCGTCCGCCCCGGCCCGTTTGAAGGCCAACAGGCTTTCGAGCATCACCTTGCGGCGATCGAGCCATCCCTGCTGGGCCGCGGCCGAGAGCATGGCGTACTCGCCGCTCACCTGATAGGCAAAGGTCGGCACACCGAAGGCTTCTTTCACACGATGCACGATATCCAGATACGGCATGCCCGGCTTAACCATCACCATGTCGGCCCCTTCGGCTACGTCGAGGGCCACTTCGCGTAGCGACTCATCGCCCGCCGCCGGGTCCATTTGGTAGGTCCGCTTGTCGCCGCCGCCCAGATTCGCGGCCGATCCCACGGCATCGCGGAACGGCCCATAAAAGGCCGAAGCGTACTTGGCGGCGTATGACAGCAACTGCACGTGCTGAAGTCCATGGTCATCGAGCGCGGCACGGATCGCGCCGATCCGCCCATCCATCATGTCGCTGGGGGCGACCACATCGCATCCGGCCAAGGCCTGGATCACGGCCTGCTGGCAAAGCACATCGACGGTTTCGTCGTTCACCACGTAACCGCCGCGGACCAGGCCATCCTGCCCGTGGCTTGAATACGGATCGAGAGCCACATCGCAAATCACGCCGATCTGCTCGCCAAAGGCCGACTTGATGGCCCGTACCGCCCGGCATGCCAGGTTCTCAGGGTTCAGGGCCTCCCTGGCATCCTCAGTCTTCAAGGCTGGGTCCGTGGCGGGAAAGACGGCTACGGCCGGGATGCCGAGTTCAACGGCCTCGCCCACAGCCTCTGCCAACAGATCGACACTTAGCCGATCGACTCCCGGCATCGAGGCCACCGGTTCGCGTTGGTTGCTGCCCTCGCGGACAAAAATAGGCCAGATCAAGTCTTCGACGCGAAGCCAGTTCTCCCGGACCATCCTCCGGCTCCATCCCCAGCGACGGTTACGACGAGGCCGGGTGCCAGGGAATTGACCAACTTGGGAAGGCAAGCGACGGGACATGAAAACCTTTCCTGAACAACGCAAACAACCGGGCTGGCGGTGGGCCCATTCCTGGCACATTGGGACCGGCCCAGGGGCGAAACCGCTCAATCCCCCCGGGGCAAAAATCCACGGCGGCAGCAGCGTGCCCTGGTGCGGCCCTTCGCCGGAACTATCGAAACTGCCAATGGTTACCGGCAGAGCTCGCCGCATTTTGATCTAGGCATCCCTGCTTATGCAAGTACAATAGCCGCACACCGCAAGCGAATAACAGGTGGTGACCGAGTCGCATGCGCACCCGGTAAGCTGGTACTGCGCGCTCCTGGCACGCAGCAGAGCAATAGCTCCAGTGTAGGCATTTATGCCGGCGCTGCCATGGCACTTGCCCGATCGGCCCGCTGCCTGGCAGACTCCAAGGCGACAAGCTTTGCGGAGCCATCCTCCGCAAGCGTGTTTGCGTCTTGGAATGGAGGGCGCATTCCCGGCATGCCGGAACTGGCTCCAGCATCACCGCCGCAATGCACCAGAGCGCTTGACCTCGGCGGCGATTTGGCCGCTCTGGCAGGTCAACCGGCAACGAGTGCGAAGCTGGCTCCGCGACAACAAGCACGCCGGTTTGCCGGTGACTCTCCCCCCCAATGACGACATCGAGGAATGACGCGTGGCGAATGAAAACGATGAACTCGTAGTCGATCTGAAAGATCCGGTCATCGCCGGCATCCTGGCGTGGCTGGTGCCCGGTGCCGGCCATTGGTACCAGCGGCGCCGCGCGAAGGCCGTGATCTTCTTCGTCTGCATCCTCGGTACCTTTATCTATGGAATGTTCCTGGGCGAAGGCCGCGTCGTGTATGCCCAGTGGGAGAATTCCGAGTTTCGCCGGTATCCGTTCATTTGCCAGGTTGCCGTGGGCCTGCCGTCGCTGCCCGCTGTCCTCTTAGCCTGGACCGGCGGTCAGAGCTTCTTCGGGACTGAGTGGTACGTTCCACCGAAGATCATCGGCGGCAAATCGCCCGACCTGGATGAACTGCACCTGCGGCTGAATCGCAGGTTCGAGTTGGGTACCGTGTTTACCATGATCGCCGGACTGCTCAATATCCTGGCGATCTACGACGCCGTGTGCGGCCCGGCCTACAGCATTGCCCAGGGCCCCAAACGCGACGAAACCGAAGGGGAGGGCGGCCAACAGCCGGATTCATCGCCCGAAAAATCGCCCTCGGGCTAGGGGGCAATCGCTACAGCGTCCCCAGCCCACGTGGAACATTGCCCAGCGCGCCTTCCGTATTGCTGAACGGCAGGTCCGCTCTCCCGGCTATCGAATTTACTTTCTGAGCAGCAGGAGTACGAAGTGTCTGCCGCCCAACTCTGGTATGCTCTCCCGCTGATCGTATCGGTTTCGCTGGTCTATGCGGCCACACGTTACGAGCCGATGGAGTTCATCATCGCGCATGCCATCCGCACGGCAGTTTGGCTGATTGGCTTCATGCTGATCGTCACGTTGATCCTGTGGGGGCTTTCGGTCTGGTTGACCTGACAGGCCAGGTGCTGCCGAACATCGAACCGCAGAGCGATCCACCTACCTGCCCGCCCTCCGTGAAGTTCTTCGACAGGCCGTGAACCGCAGTGACAACCGCCTACGCGCAACATGAGCACCACGAGTTTCTGTCGGCGACCAAGGAAGCGCTGCACAACGCCAATTTGCAGTTGGCGCTGGCTCGGTTGGGCGAAACACTTGGCCAGCGGAACAAGGACGCCTTCTCCGCCCTGGAATGCTCCTCCGACCTGCGCGAGCGGGCCAGGGCCATTAAGAACGCCGCCTTGGCCTCGCTCGACGTTCACCTGGCTACGCTCGAAGCGGCAGTCCGCCGCCGGGGAGGGCACGTCCACTTCGCGGCCGATGCCCAAGACGCCTGCCGGATCGTGACGCAAATTGCGAAGGATGAAAACGCCCGCCGCGTGGTCAAATCCAAGTCGATGACCACCGAGGAAATCCATCTCAATGCGGCGCTGGAAGCGGCCGGCCTGGAAGTGGTCGAAACCGACTTCGGCGAGTACATCATCCAACTGGCAGGGCACCGTCCCAGCCACCTGGTGGCCCCGGCCATCCACATGACCATCAAGGACATTGCCGAGGTTCTCAGCCGCGCCGCGGGCCGTAAGCTGCCCGAAGACGCCGCGCAACTGGCCGCCTACGCCCGGTCAACGCTGCGTGAGAAATTCGCCGCGGCCGACCTGGGGATCACTGGCGCCAACTTTGCGGTCGCCGAAACCGGGACGGTCGTGCTGGTATCCAACGAAGGCAACGCCCGACTGACCACCACCATGCCGCGTGTCCACGTCGCCATCTTGGGCATGGAAAAGGTCATTCCGCGCCTCGCGGACCTCCCAATATTTTTAAAAGTCCTGGCCCGGGCGGCTACCGGCCAAAAGCTTTCCGTTTATACCTCGATCATCAACGGCCCTCGGCAGGCTGATGAACTGGACGGCCCCGAATCGTTCCACCTGATTGTGCTCGACAATGGCCGCTCGCGCATCTTGGGCAGCCCGCTGCGCGAAAGCCTGTTCTGCATCCGCTGCGGGGCGTGCCTCAACGCGTGCCCCGTTTACCGCAATATCGGAGGGCATGCCTATGGCGGCGTGTATGCCGGCCCGATTGGAGCGGTGCTTACGCCACTGTACGACGGGCTGGCCGCCAACGAACACCTGCCACATGCCTCCAGCCTGTGCGGCGCATGCGAGGCAGCATGCCCTGTCAAAATCCAAATTCCCAAGATGTTGATCCAACTCCGCGAGGCCCTGAACGAATCGCCGGGGCAACAGAGTTGGCTCCAGCGGTGGGCCTACCGGATTTGGGCAGCATCGCTGCGTTCCGCCTGGAAGTATCGCATCGGCACCTGGTTGGCAACTCGCTTGCTCGGCCGCGCGTATCGGCAGCAGCGGTGGCTGACCACGCTGCCCGGCAAGCTCGATGGCTGGACCCAGCAGCGTGATTTTCCCGCCCCGGCGCCGCAACGCTTCCGCGATTGGTGGAAGCGGGAGGGACGCCAATGAACCGCGACACGTTCTTGCAGCGCGTGCGCCAGGCCGTTGCCCGCGGCAATGCGTTCCAAGTTACCACCCGCGAAGTGCCAGAGAACGTCGGCTACGTGGGCGCTGGGACAGATTGCATCGCACGCCTGGTCGACGAAGTGACCCAGGTCGGCGGCGTGGTTCATCGGTGTGAGAACGTCGTCGCCGCGCGCCAGGCCGTGGAATTGCTGCTTCGCGAGCATTGCCCCCATTCGGCTCTGTGCTGGGAGCATCCCCTGCTCGACCAGATCGCGCTCGATACGTTGCTCGCCGAGCAAGGCATCGAGCAGATTTCGCATCGCGTGCTTGCCGCGCTGCCGCCCCAGGAGCGCCGGGCCAAGATGCTCGCTGCGTCGGTCGGCATCTCCAGCGCCGATTACGCCATTGCTGAAACCGGCACCTTGGCCGTTTTCGCGCAGCCCGGCCAGGAACGTGTCGCCAGTTTGTTGCCGCCGCTCTATGTGAGCGTGATTCACCGCGACCAGATTCTGCCCGACCTGTTGGACCTCTTCGAGCGCCTGCACGTTGCCGGCCTGGAATCCCTGCCCAGCAACGTGACGCTGATCACCGGCCCCAGTAAGACTGGGGACATCGAATTGCAGCTCACCACCGGCGTCCACGGCCCGGGCCGGTGGCACGTGATCCTGATCGGTTGAGCAGGCAGTTCCCCGCTCGCCCCCGCTCAGGAGGGGGGCGGCCAACCGCGCAGTACGGTATGGCCGCCGCTCCGCATGGACGCCACTGTTCTGCACGGGCGTCACTTCGCTGCAAAGCTTGTTCGCCAGTGGCTGCCCCATTATTTTGAAGGGATTGCCTCGGACGCGCCATCAGGGCGGAGAGGTGCGTCCGCGGGCATCCGCTGGAACCTCCCAGATACAGCAATCGCCACACCGTTTACATCTTGGCCTGGGGAATTACCGATGGGATATCGGATCGCTGGATGCCTGTTGCTCATCTGCTCAGTCATGTTGGGCTGCCGCAGTTCGGACCAAGGCTACGAGAAAGGCAAGAAGAACGTCGTCCTGCTCCGCTACAAACAAGGCAGCGAAAGCACCGAACAGCGCGAACGCGGTTTCCTTGAAACGCTCGCCAAGGAATATCCCGATATCAACGTGATGCTCTCCTCGGAGTACGCCGGCACCACGCAAGAATCGGCCCTGGATAAAGCCCAACAGGTGTTTAACAAGTTTGGGGACAAGGTCGATGGCATCTTCGCCGTGTGCGAACCCAACGGCGTGGGGATTCTTCAAGCGATGGAAAACGCGAACCTGGCCGGCAAGGTCAAGTTCGTCACCTTCGACCCTAGCCCTCGCCTGATCGATGCCATGAGGGAAAACAAGGTCCACGGCATTGTGCTCCAGGATCCGTTCCGGATGGGTTACGACGCCGTGCAGAGCATGGCAAGACACCTGGCCGGGGAAGAAGTGGAGAAGTACATCGACACCGGCGAGTATGTCGCCACACCCGAGAACATGTACGGGGCCGACGAACAAGGAAACGACATCCAGCGGCTGCTCAACCCGGTGCAGTTCAACGAAGAAGCCGAAGCCGCGTCCGAGGATGTCAAACACACATTAGCGGTGATTCCCAAGGGAACCACGCACGAGTTTTGGAAGTCGGTTCACGCCGGCGCCGAAGCGGCAGCCAAGGAGTTGGGGGGAATCAAGATCATCTGGAAGGGACCGCTGAACGAGGATAATACTGAGGAACAGATCAGCATTGTCCAGGCGTTTGTCGCCCAAGAGGTCAGCGGGATCATCCTCGCCCCCAATGATTCCAAGAGCCTCGTGCAGGCCGTTCGCGAAGCGAACAAGGCAAACATTCCGGTGGTCATCTTCGATAGCGGCTTGGACGACGAATCGGCATATGTCACCTACGTGGCAACCAACAACTACGAAGGCGGCGCGATGGCCGCCCGGCAGCTAGCTAAGGCCCTGGGCGTATCAGCCAAATCCGACCAGCCGAACGAACCGGAACCAACCGCAGCACCGGCTGAATAGCCACCAATGCCGCGGGCGGCGGGTTTTAACCCATTCGAGGAACAGGTAGTCGTGCCCTTGTCTGCTGCTGCTACTGCTGCGATGCCGCCGCTGCTGACCATGCACGGCATCTCCAAGCGATTCGGGGCAACGCAAGCGCTCAGGCAAGTATCGCTGGAGGTCCACCCTGGCCAGGTGTTGGCCCTGATCGGCGAGAACGGTGCCGGCAAGAGCACGCTGATGAAGATTCTCAGCGGCGCCCAACAGCCTGATACCGGCACCATGCAACTGGACGGCGCCGCATACCAACCCAGCGGCCCCCACGTGGCCCGCCTGGCCGGGGTCGCCATGATCTACCAGGAACTGAACCTGGCACCGCATCTGTCGGTCGAAGACAACATCATGCTGGGCATCGAGCGGCACGCCGCCGGCTGGTTGCGGCGCGGCGCCCAGCGCCGAGAAGTTCGCGAAGCGCTCGCTCGGTTGGGCCATGCCGATCTGCCACTGAGCACACCTGTGGCGCGGCTCTCGGTCGGCATGCAGCAATTGGTCGAGATTGCCAGGGCGCTGGTAAGCCGGCCTCGGGTCGTGGTGTTCGACGAACCGACCAGTTCGCTCACACAGTCCGACACCCGGCGATTGTTCGACGTGATCCGCCGACTCAAGGCCGACGGGCTGGGCATCATCTACATCAGCCACTTTCTCGAAGAGGTCCGCGAGATCGGCGACCGTTACACCGTCTTGCGTGATGGCGCCTTGGCCGGTTCAGGTAACCTGGCCGATGCCACCGAAGAACAGATCGTGTCGCTGATGGTCGGACGCAGCGTGCAGGAGTTGTTCCCCAAGGTTCCGCATCAGCCAGGCGGCGTGATCCTGACGGTCGAACAACTCCAGGGCTACCGCACGCCTCGCAACGTGTCGCTCGAACTGCGGCGCGGAGAGATTCTCGGCATCGCGGGATTGGTGGGCGCGGGACGCACCGAGTTTCTGCGCACGCTGTTCGGGCTCGATGCCGTCCGCGCCGGCCGCGTACGCGTGGCGGGGATGGTGCCGCGACATAGCCCGTCGGGAATGATCGCCGCGGGGCTGGGGCTGGTGTCTGAAGATCGCAAGGGCGAAGGGCTGGCGCAAACCCGCTCGATCGAAGACAACATCACCTATAGCCGTCTGAAACCCTACAGTACCCTGGGCTGGCTCAACCTGCGCCGGCGCCGGCAGGCCGTGCTCGACAGCATGGCGGCACTGAACATCAAGGCAGCCTCGCCAGGGCAGAACGTCCATCAACTTTCTGGCGGCAACCAGCAGAAAGTCGCGATTGCCCGGGTGTTGCACCAGGAAGCCGACGTGATCCTGCTGGACGAGCCCACGCGCGGCATCGATGTGGGTACCAAGGCGGAAATCTACCGGTTGATGGGCGAAGCGGCCGCGGCCGGCAAAGCGGTCGTGTTTGTCAGTTCGTACTTGCCGGAACTCATGGCGGTTTGTGACCGGATCGGCGTGATGGCTCGCGGCGTATTGCGCGAAGTCCGCCCCGCCGAGGATTGGACGGCCGAAAGCGTCATGGCCTGCGCCATATCGTAAGGCGTTGCGCGCCCCTCGCACCCATTCAATTTGCCATGTTAATTCGAGCCGAACAACTTAACGACCGCGCGGCCGTGTACGACCTGCTGTGCCAGGCATTTCCTACACCCGAAGAAGCCTTGCTGGTGGAGCGGCTGCGCAACAGCGGTGCGGCGCACGTGGCATTGGTGGCGGTTGAACCTGCAGACAGCGGCGACGACGTGCTGGGCCACGTGGTCTTCAGCCCGGTCGAGTTGGAACCCGCGCCGCCGTACCTGGGATTGGGGCTGGCTCCCCTGGCGGTACGGCCCGACGTCCAGCGGCAAGGGATCGGCAGCCAACTGGTGAAGGCGGGCATCGATGTCTGCCGCGCGGCGGCCGATTTTCTCGTCGTGCTGGGCGACCCCGTCTACTATGGTCGCTTTGGCTTTGTGCCGGGCAGCCGATTCGGGCTCGCAAACGAATACGGCGTGGACGAGGAATTCATGGCCTTGGAACTTCGGCCTGGCTGCCTGAGCTACGGCGGCCTGGTCCGCTACGGACCGGAGTTTGCGGCCTTTGGTCCCGGGTAGGCCATTTGGCGTTAACGCAAGTTCCACGGCCAATAGTCGCGCTGGTATCCGCCGAAGCGAATTTCCAACCCTCCGACCAGCGAGAGATTGTGGACGTTGGACAGTCCCGAAGAATGGTTACCGAGCGAGAGGTTGTCGGCGAAATCGAGGCGCAAAGCGATCCAATCGTCGTACCGGTACTTCAGGCCCAGTCCGATTGGCACCGTGATGACGGTTTCGGTGATGGCGACCTCGTAGGGATCGACCAGGTCAAAAAACCCCATCCCTGCCCCGAAGGCGAAATACGTCTTGAGCCGCGGCCGCGTGAAGATCGCCACCTGCAGTTGCAGATCCCATAGGATGGCGTCGGCAACCGTGCTCGGTCGAACGGTGCCGGGATACTCCACGTTGAGCGAGGCAAAGCCCACCCGGCCCTCCCAGGCCCAACGTTCATCGAAATCCCAGCCGAAGCGGCCGCCAAAGATCAAACCGCTATCCAGTGTTACGTTCTCTCCCATCGACACGTCGCCCCACAAGATGCCGGTGAACATACCGGCAGCCAGCGGGCGCTGCGACCACGGTTCACTCAGGACTGGCAGCCAGTTCACAGGCTCAGGCTGCGTTGCCAGCGGCAAAAATGGACTGTTGGGAACCATGATCGCCGGCAAGTCGCCGATGACTTGCGCAGGATCGTTCAGCGGCACAACCGGAGGTGCCGGTTGGCCCGGGGGTACCAGCTCCTCAAACGTACCCGGCGGCAACATCTGCGGCGGTAGTGTCCCCGGGGCGATGATTGCATCCGGGGCGGGCTCCAATGCTGCCGCGAGCGATACATTCGCATCAACGATCACAGGAGGGCCGTCGCCAGATTGGGCCATGAGCACAACCGGTGGGCCGCCCGTCTGAGGCGTGAGAAAGGTAGTGCCAGATTCGTCGGCCGTGCCAGTTGCAAGCGTGGCTGCCGGCGCAGCCGCATGGCCTGCCAATGCCGCAGACAGAGCCTGTGACTGGCCGCTGCTTTCTGGCTCCCCCGCACTGTGCGGCGCGGACGCCCCATGCGGCTGCGCAGGCGCAAGCGGCACCGGACCGGCGAGCCCAATACTCGCCAGCACCATGAGCGCACCGTGAAGCAGCGTACGCCAGTGCATCGCCATCAGGCAGGGATGCTCCGCGACGAGAACCTGTGGAGAGATGATTTAAAGGGAAAAAGGCCGCGGATTATGGCCAGCAGAGCCGAGCCTGTCAACGCACGTTTACTGGGGTGCGTGCATCGGCCAAGCATGCATGAAAGCATGCCGTCCGAGCGCAACATCGGCGGGCAAGGAGTCCCAAACCGTCGGGTCATACCCTGAAGCCGCTTGCACTGTCCTGATGCCGATTACTGCTGCCCATCACTGGTGCAAAGCGATTCGCAGGGCGCGTGGCTGGCACCGTGACTTTCGTCAGGCACATGCATGTTGCTATCGGCCGGCAGCACCACTGGATGGTCGCTGGCAGCCAGGGCCTCGGGTATCCGGCGGGGTTCGATCTCGCCGGGCATTCGCTCCAGCAGTGCCACCAGGCTTACGCCGCGTTGATAACCCTTGGAGCGGCGATGCAGGCACTTCAATAACCTGGACCGCTCACCTTCAAAGATGCGGCGCAAGAGCCAATTGATCGGCCTCACCGGGAGGTTAAAGTCGGTGCCAGCATCGCCCGCCGCGCGGCCTGTCTGGCGATTGCGGTGGCGAACCCAGCGCACGGCCGGATAGAGCCGGGTATTGAAGTACGAAACCATGCGTGTCCATACCGGCAGGCCTTCCCAAATGGCCTGCAGCCGCGCCTGGTCGTAGCGGCGGTAATGGCCGAATGCTTCGTCGTGCGGGCTCCATAACTGGTTGTCGGCCGGCACCGTGATCAGCACTTGCGCGCCCGGCTTGGCGGCCGCCAGAATTTCGGAAAGCATCCAGAAGTCATCCGGCACGTGTTCCAACACGTCCATCAGCAGGAACAGGTCGGCTTCCGCGGCGGCGTCTCCCAATGCTTCCGGGGCTTTGCCGCAGATGAACCGCACATTGGGAAAGCGGAACTGCGCCAACCGGATCCCATCGACCGAGGTATCAATTCCCAGGCAGTTGTAGTCGTCGGCCAGGTCGGCGAGGTTTCCGCCAGTACCGCATCCCACGTCGATCACCAGACGGTCCTGGTCGGGGGGAATCGCCGCTTCAATGAGCGAGCGGATGATTCGGCGCCGGGCAACGAACCACCAGTGCCGCCGCTCGATCTGTGCATGAAGGTCGAACTGGGCCAACTGCATCGAATGAACCTGACGAGATGCGAACCGGGAGCATGGAACCGGGCCAAGGGGCCAGTACGACGCATACCGCCCCCCCTGAGGGCGAAAACGGACTACCGTCTTGGAAGTGTAGGACGGAAAACGGCCGCATGAACTACCAGTGCAACGGTTCGCCACAAGCACCGCGGCCGGGCACCTATTCTTCACGCTGCCCCCAGGGCAGATTAAGGGAGTTGAACCGGTTATACTGTTCGCGGCCGGCGCGAGATGGCTTTCCACAGGCCGGACGCGCCATCCGGTAACAGTCCGCTCATTCGGCACCAACGGCCAGGCGAGGCCCCGATTCGGCCGACACCGCCGATGGAAACCTGCATCCTTTTTGGATTCTTCCAAGCGATGGAACTACCTGTGCGAATACTACGGCTTGTGGCCCTGGGAATGGCAATGCTGATGGCTCGGCCCGCCTGGGCCGAAGCACCTGCCACCCGATCGGCTACGGCCTTCCCTCGGGAACTGGTGGATTTTGTTCCCTACGACGATAACCCGGTGTTCGAAGCGGCCGGACCGGGCCACTGGGATGTGCGCATCCGCGAGCGCGGCTGGATCATCAAGGAAGGCGATCTGTATCGCATGTGGTACACCGGGTACGATGGCACCCGCGAAGGCCTCAAGATGCTGGGCTATGCAACCAGCCGCGACGGCGTCCGCTGGACGCGCTGGCCGGATAACCCCATCTATCGCGACCACTGGGTCGAAGACATGATGGTGCTCAAACACGGCGACACGTATTACATGTTCGCCGAGGGTACCGGCGATCAGGCCCACCTGCTCACCTCACCCGACGGCATTCGCTGGAAGCGGGAGGGCCAACTCGACGTACGACTGACTACCGGCGAGCCGATTCCCGCAGGGCCCTACGGCACGCCGTTTGTCATGGTGAAAGACGATACCTGGTACCTGTTCTATGAACGCCGCGATGGCGGCATCTGGCTGGCCACCAGCCGCGATCGCAAGGTCTGGACCAACGTCCAGGATGAGCCGGTCATCAAGCCCGGCCCCGGCGAATACGACCGCCTGCTGATCGCGCTGAACCAGGTGATCCCGTACAAGGGGCGCTACTATGCGCTGTTGCACGGGTCGGGCATGGAACAACGGCCCCGGCTGTGGAGCACCTTTGTCGCCGTGTCCGACGACCTGATCCACTGGACCAAGTACGACGGCAATCCGCTGTTCCCCATCGCCGACGATAAATCGAGCGGCATCTGGGTTCACGACGGCAAAGCCTTCCGGCTCTACACCATGCACGGCCAGGTGAACCTGCACCTGCCGCGCAACTGAGCGGTTCCCCGGGAGAATTAGCTATGTGTCGCGAAGCCACGGGGCCAGACTGTCCTGGCGTGCGGATCCGCTGCCGGTTGGATGGGCCGTTGATCGTGGAAGGCTCCGTGGAAGTGGTCGACCACCACGGGCACCCGTTCCCTGTTCCGACGAACAAGCCGTTGCTGGCGCTGTGCCGGTGCGGAGCTTCGGCCAACCGGCCTTTTTGCGACGGCAGCCACAAGCGGATCGGCTTTGCGGCCAGCGAGACGGCAGAGCCATAGCACGGCGCCTGCCATCCTCCACTCATGCATGATCCCGACTGGTTCCGTCGTGCAATGTCACGGCTGCGGCCGGTTCGGGCCGTACGGCAAACAGCCGCCCGCTGAGCAGATGGGCGCATTTGCCCGCTACGGCGGCATCAGTTGCACATCGTCGCGGAGCGTCAAGGCCGGCGGTTTCAGCCGCGTCTCGCCGGCAATCTCCCGAAGCGTACGGCCCAGCCCTGGGTGGCGATATTCCGGGTCCAGCTCTGCCAGCGGCACCGCGACGAACGGCCGCCGCGCGATGTCGGGGTCGGGGATTTCACGCTGCTCCAGGCTGAGCGTTTCCTCGTTGAACAGCGACAGGTCGATATCAATCGTTCGCGGGGCATTCTTGTAGCCCGGATGCCGGACACGGCCTAGCTGCGCTTCGATGGGAACGATCACATCGCGGTGAAATTCGCTCGCCGAATGCGCCGTCTCGACCAGCACGGCCGCGTTCAGGTAGTTGGCCTGGTCGGAACCGTCGAACGGAACCGATTCCCAAACGTGGCTCACGGCCACCACGCGGCAAACCTTGGCCAGCGCGGCAACCGCGGCCGGCAGGTTTTTCTCCGGTTCGATATTGGACCCCAAAGAGAGGTACGCCCGATTGACACCTGGCTTGGTCGCGGTCACGGGAGCGTGCCTTTCGTCGCTGCAAGTGGCTGCTTTTGCCGCGTGGCGATGTCTGCGGCCGCGGCCTGCCGCTCCAGGCCGGCTAGTATAGAGAAACTAGCGTGCCGTCGGGCAGTCTTCCTGCTGGTTGTTTTCGCCGCTGTTCTTTTCCCAGCAGAATCCGATGGTCCGGAACCAGGCTGCGGAGGTAGAACCAGCGGCGGCGTGGTGGTGGGGTGACCGGTGGTACCTCGTTGGCATCGAGCCAGGGAGCCAGAATTTCTCCCCATGCCTGCCGCCAATGCTTCAGCCGAATGTGGATCGGATCCCAGCCGTACCAGTCGGGACGCTGCTCCACGGTGGCGATGTTGCGGGCACGACACAACTCCAATACCCGATCGTTCAGTTCGGCGGCGCGGCCGCGAATTTCGTCGAGCGTGAGGCGGCAACTGGGAAACAGCACGGTCCGAAAAATCCGAAACCGCATCTCCGAGATTGCCAGCCCGTTCTTCACCGGCAATTGCGTTACCACCACTCGGGCGTTGTGATCCAGTAGCCGGTCGAGGCATTCTTCAACCCAAGCCGCAATCACGACAACGGAGGAACCGTACAGCAGATCATTGCCGATATCTGTGACCAGGGCCGCCAGCGGTGCGGGCGGCCGTTGGCGCAGGGCCGTCCAGAGGCCGCAATCGCGGATGCTCGAAAGGATTCGCCCCAACACGTTGGTGGTGGTGCCGTAAGAGCGGCCGTGTCCTAAGGCCAACAAGGCATCGACGGGTTGGGCTCCCCAGTAGGCTTGTGCGGTTGCCAGCACAGTGGATACGCCCCGGGTCAGGTTACTGGCCCCCAGCATGACCACGCGCCGATCCGGATACGCGGCCTCCATCAAAGGCGTAGCGCTGGCTTGAGCTTCGGCTGCTTCTGATGGCGTGACGGCCACAGGCGCGATGTCCAAGCCGTCCGGGGTGTGCGGCGCCTGCTCGTGCGCAGCCGCCTGTGGGGAGACGGGCGAAGAACGACTTGGCCCCGGTTCGGTCATCGTTTCCACCAGTCATCGTCGTCGTGTTCGTGCCCGCCGTACACGTCGAAGCCGCCGTGGGCGCGGAGCATCTGCAAGGCACGATAACTCGAAAAGGCCAGGATGCCGAACATCAGCCCGACAAACAGCCCTGCACCAAAGTCGCGGTTGGACCAGAAATGAACGGCCCCCAGGATCGCCACCAGGGCACCTGTGATGGCCGATACCTGGAGCGATCGCTCGATCCCTTCGCGCGGGTTCTTACGACTGAGCAATTCGCGGGCAACTTGCCCACCGTCCAACGGATACACGGGCAACAGGTTCACCAGGCCCCACAAGATATTGATGTACAGCATATAGCTGATGAGTACCTGCAGATTCTGCGGGACGGCCTCCGAGAGACTCCAGCCAAGCCCCAGCACGGGATGCCCCAGGTTGAAGCTGAAACCGCTGGCAGGAATGGCGAACAAGATTCCGATCAATACGCCAGCCAGCAGAAAACCGGCGGCGGGCCCGGCCAGGGCAATCAGGATGCGTGCCTTAGGGTTGTTCTCGTGCTCGTTCTGGTCGGCCATCCAGGACTCGCCCGACTCGATCGTTGCCAGCCCACCAAGCTGGTACAGGATGACCCGGGACCGCCAGCCAAAATAGCGGATGGCGAAGGCATGCCCTAGTTCGTGCACCAGGATCGAGACCAGCATGGCCAGCACCCAAATGACGACCCACGTCAGGTTGTAATTGCCGGACCGCTGCCCCGACAGCCCCAGCAGTAGCCCTGAAAACCAGAACCACGGGCTGATCCGAACCGGGAAATCAGCGATGGTGAAGTGGAGGTCGAATCGCGTCCGGGGAGGTTCGGCAAACATGCAGTCGCGGTCCTGCGGGTAAGGCCGCCCCCTGTACCGAGCAGACCGGCAACGGGGGTGGTCCGTGAAAGTTGAGGCGCCTGGGCCATCGTGCAATTGTATGCACGTTCAGCTTAGCCGGTGCATGGCAATTGCGCAAGGGATGCGGGGGGTGCAGGCCGATGGGGCGGGTTCAGGCGAGGGCAACAGCTAGCCAACGATTTGCGGCACAGCGGCTTAAGGGGGCTGTTCTGAGGAAAGTTGCCCCAAGGGCGCGCCACCACAAGGTGGCGCCCACGGCGCCTCGTTGAATTGCCCGGGACTGCGGGGTCTGGTATTCTGCTACCTAATCGAGTTGGCGGGCCGCGTTCTTTCCCGCCTCTTTTCACAGCAGGCGGCCGCTAGCCCTGGTTGCTGAAGTCCGCGCACCGGAAGAGGAGATCGGGCTGCATCCCTAGCGAAATGAATTCTCCACGCGCTTCACTATCGCTGGAATCCGCGCGGGAACTGCTGCGTTCCAAGGATTTGCGCTGCACAAGCTGCCGGATCGCGGTCTTGCAGCACCTGACGCATGCCCCGTACCCACTCAGTCATGCCGAGGTATCCGATGCGTTGGTCCCCCGCGGGTTCGACAAATCCACCATCTATCGCTGCCTGATGGAGTTGTCCGATTGCGGGCTCTTGCTGCGGCTCGACCTGGGCGACCACGTTTGGCGTTTCGAGCGGCAGGATGAAACGGCGCAAGATGAGGAAGTGCATCCTCACTTCTTATGCACCACGTGCGGCAAAGTGACCTGCCTGGATGATATCGACCTGCGTATCCATCCGGCTTCGAGCCGTAAACTCGGTCTGGATGTGACCGAAGTCCTGCTCAAGGGCCGCTGCGGCGAGTGCCGCTAGTGCTGCCCGCGCTCTATTACCGCTAAGCTGCATAAGCTGACGGCCGTCCAAGGTGACTTGCCCCAGTTGGGTTTGAATCACCGGGGCATCCACCGCGGCAGCTAGCGGGGCCGGACGGTTCGATCCCTGGTGCAGGCGGTTGTCATTCCCTGGTAGCGGTCGCTGCGGATCGTGGCACAAACGCGGCGAAGCTCGGCCATGTCGCGGCGCAGATTTGATTCCCAGTAGTTCACCGAGTGTTCATCCGCCCCTTGCCATGCTTCGGCGTTGTCGCTGAGCCGGTCCAACAGTTCGCGAATGAGCATCAGGCGGTGGTGGTGGTCCATCGTGGAAGTTCCTCAAGTCGTGCGGGATATGCGGTCCGTCCTGGGTGACCGCCATTTGGGGGCCGCGCTGGCTGCGACCGGAACCGTTCAAAAGCAAAGCCAATGCCAAACCAGCCGCTACTACCATCAAGAACCTGCAAATGCAAGTCGCAAACTCCTTGTCCTCAATGGGTTAAGAAGTTCTGCCCTTAAGACCGCAACCGGCCCTAACGACGGCATCACGCCCCCGAGATTTGTAAGGTTTGCACTGGGGAAGGCAATTTTCTCGTGGCTGGAAGTTCCAGCCACCGCCATCCCAAGAAAAGCCCGCCCCCCAAGATGTTGCAGGGCCCGATCCTTCCATTACCTTCATTTCCCGATGGCAAAGATACAAACCACCCTCCGGGACTATCTGTTCTTGGAGGCAATGAATCCCGATGGCCTCACGGGCAGGTTCAGATATCCTACCACCGAATGCAAGCAGTGGGGCGACGCAGCATGGGACACGCCAAGGAAAGCAGGCTCATTGTTCCGGCTATTTTTGAAAAGCCCACGGCCATTTTTGAGGGCCTACGTCATGACGAAGACGAGGACCGAGAAGGGGTAGGATGGCGCTGCAATTGTGGCGTGCCCGAACAGGCATTTCATCCCGATGGGACTTCGCGAACGTCTTGCCGAATCAGGTGTACCTGGTATTCGTCAACG
The DNA here is from genome assembly GCA_964511065.1 of uncultured Pirellulales bacterium. GTDB lineage: Bacteria > Planctomycetota > Planctomycetia > Pirellulales > S012-138 > CALBRZ01. The sequence continues at coordinate 19,976 of CAZEEG010000049.1, forward strand.
ATGAAGGCGTGGCGTACACTTGGCGATGGGAGAAGGCTGATCCAGACGACCTCAACCTACCACAGAACCACCCCCAACGATTCAAGAAGAGGCTGCGATGAAGGTCACGTCCAATAGCGAGTTCGCCGAGCGGATGATGCTGTTGGCTCGTCCTGCGGAGTGATTCAAACCCACGGCAACCTACGATGCCGACGGCGATTGCGTTGAATTTCTGGCCAAGCCCGATCCGTTATTCGCAGAACGAATCGACGATTTGGTGACCGTTTATTACAGCCAGGAAACGGGCGAAGTCATTGGGTCCCTCATTAAGGGCGTATCCAAGTTCTGCAAGCAATTGCTCCAGACGATGCCCGGGGTTCGAATCGAAATCCAAAACGATCCGGTTCATCTCCAGCACATATTTCTCGCGTGAATCTGGTCGCAGGACGTCGATCGGCAGGATTTTGTCACACTTACCTACCGCAAGCTGATCGCACTTTCGGAAGAAACGGTGGTCGAAGGCGAACTGTGTGCGACCTGACTTTTCGATCCTTTGCCGAATTCGCGAGCGGCTAGTACGCGTTCGGTAGATGCACTGCACCCGAGCCGACGCAAGCGCTGGTCGATGTACGGACGACTCCTAAGAATTACGCATCAGCCGCCTGCGGCTTCCACCGCTTGCGCGAAAACGGCGTCCAGCATCTCTTCAGTCAGCACGCCCGTAAACGTGTTCTGCTGGCTGGGATGATAGCTGCCAATCAGGGTACGGCCCTCGGCCAGCGGCACGGTGGCTTGGTGGGTGAACTTGGGACGCTTGCGCTCCGTAAACCAGTTGCGACGCCGCGCCTCATCCACGACAGCGTTGAAGGCAATGCTGCCTAAGGCCACAAACACTCGGGCGGGCACCAGATCGAATGTCTCACGCAGCCAGACCGAGCAGGCGGCGAGTTCCTCCTTGGTGGGTTTGTTCTGCGGCGGCGCACAGTGGCACACGGCCGTGATGGCACAACCGGAGAGTGCCAATCCATCACGGGCATCCACAGCGTGCGGCTGATTGGCCAGCCCCGCCCGGTGCAGCGCCCGGTACAGCCAGTCGCCGCTTCGGTCGCCAGTGAACATTCTTCCGGTCCGGTTCGCGCCGTGGGCAGCGGGCGCCAAACCCACGATCAGAATGGCCGCGCCCGGATCGCCGAAGTTTGGCACCGGCCGCCCCCAATAGTCCCAATCGAGAAACGCCTTGCGTTTTGTGGCCGCCACCTCGCGGCAATACGTACGAAGCCGAGGACAGCGCTCGCACACCGTGATGCGGCGGTTCAGCCGTTGCCAGGAGGAAGCCGTCATAGTCGGTGGGGGCGCTACGAGGGGGCGTAAGGGGGAGGCAAGCAGACCCGTCCAATCCGCGTTGAAAGCATCGCCGGCCTGGTGGTCGCATCAGCCGCCATCGGATCAGTCATTGGAAAGTCCGCGGCGAACGAGATCGCGGTCAAAGTAATTCACGCTCATCCCGGCGTCGATCACGATATTCTGGGCGTTGATGCCCGAGGATGCGGGACTCAGCAGAAACGCCGCGGCGGCGGCGACTTCTTCGGTGCGTACCGCCTGCTTGCGGAGCGTCGCCTGTTCGGCGTACAGGTAGCTATCGACGTAACCGGGAATTCCGGCAGAAGCCGATGTCTTGAGCAGGCCAGGGGCAACCGCGTTGAACCGCACGCGGGAGAACTGGCTGAAACTCTTCGCCAGGAACGCCAGCGACGAGTCGAGCGCCGCCTTCACCGGGGCCATAAAGCCGTAGTTCTCGCTCGCCATCCGCGTGGTGGAGATGGAAACGGTGACTACCGACGCATCTTCGGCCAGCGCTGGCTGCAATGCATTGGCCAGGGCGATCAGCGAGAAGCACGAAATGTCCACGGCTCGCAAAAACGCCGACTTGGGGGTTTCGTGAAACGGCACCGGACCATCGGCGTAGTCGGCAAACGCGATCGAGTGCAACATGCCGGCCAGCGGGCGATGCCGCGCGGCAACCACTTCCGCGAGGGCGTTGATCTGATCTTCGTGTTCCACGTCGCAAACGTAGATCGGCGTTCCCTCGGGCAGTAGCCGGGCCACGCGATCACGGCGGGCCTCGCTGCGCACCGAATAGACCACCTGGGCCCCAGCGGCATCGAGCAGTTGCGCGACGTGCCAGGCCACGCTCTTGCGATTGGCGACACCCGTCACCAGCACCGATTTATTGGCAAGTTGGAGAAAATCCATGAGGGCCTGCGAAGGCAGAGGGTCAAAGCCACGTAGGAATTCGCGGAGCGGCAACGGTCCGCCGTTTCTCACGCTGATCCGGCGAGAATCCCTCTCTTGTACGGAAAGGCGGAAGAATCGCAACTCGATCACGTTCCGGAAATCAGCGGCACCGCCTTCAACAACCGGCGCGGCGATCCTGCAACTTAACCTAAGTTCATCCCCATTGGCGGAGGCGACCAACCGGCGACTGCCGGCGCCACGTCCTGAAGGCCACTTAGCTCAAGTTATCTGCCACGCCCTCGGGCAAGATGCCTTCCTCCAACTCCCGCTCGAACTCGTTCATCAGCGGCCAGTCTTTCATGCAGGTGCCGAAATCGGCCATGTGCAGATAACCGTTGAGCCGCTCGATGGTTTTGTCGAGCAGTTCGTTGTCCTTGGCGAAGATCGGGCCGTGGCTGGGCAACAACCACTCGACATCGCTATTGCGAATCCGCTCCAACGACCGGATGAAATCCTCGATGTTGCTGCCGTGATGGGCGTCGATCGCGCCCACACATCCATCGCGGTAGATGTTATCGCCGCTGAACAGCAGGTTATCCATCCGGAAGGAGAGTTGGCTATCGGTATGGCCGGGGGTGTGCCAGACTTCCAGCTTAAGGTCGCCCACTTCGATCACATCGCCATCTTCAATCAGTCGATCGACTTTGATGGGTGGCAGGTCCATCTTGATGTTCTGCGCCGGAATTTCGGCGTAAGTCTTGATGGGATCGCCACTAGCGAGCGTTTCTGCGCACAGCGGATGCGCCGTGATCGGTGTCTTCAGCAGTTGCTTGGCCCGGCTTAATCCCTGGATATGATCGACGTCGGCGTGCGTGGCGATCAGGGTCTTGCAGTTGGACAGGGGAAAATCCAACCGCCGGATCATCTCGACAATCTCTTCGACGGTGTCGTCAAAACCGATGTCGATCAGCAGCCATTCGTTCTCGTCGTAGACCAGGTACACATTGCAGCCCAGCACCTCACCCGCCTGATAATTCATCTCGATGACATTCGGAAATAGCGGTTTCCGCTGAAGCATGGCTTGGTCCTTCGCTGCGAGGTGAGCCGGCGGTACCCACTGCCGCGCGGGCTGGCTGTGCGGGCGGACGGTAGATTCTAAGTCTATGTCCGCAAACGGACAAGCACGACGATTGCCCATCACGCACGCCTAAAGCTTACCCGACCCACTTGCCAGGGCCAGCCGCTCACAGGCGGGGGGATATCGAGCGTACGGGGCCATTGGCGGGAGGCCAGCGAGCAGCAGGATCAGCGCCGTGCCAACCGATTTCAAGAGCTACTTCCCAGACGACTTCACCCTGGCCAGCGCCTCGCGCAGCGGGGCTCCCTGCTGAGGGTTCACCATGGCGATATAAGCCACGGTACCTTCCAGCCAACGGGTAAAGTCCGCGCGGCCATCGCGGTCTTGAGCGGCCAACCCCGTCTGCTGCGCCTGATGCAGAATCGCCCTGACGCGGCGAACCAGTTTCCGCGGCACGCCCAGCCGGCGATTCACCACCACGCCGGTCACCCGCTGGGAGGTACTCTGCCGCAGCACGCGCGTCTTGGCTTCGTTCAGCGCAAAATCTTCTTCCGCCGCGATCCGCCGCACGCTGGCTAACAGATAGGCCATTGCCCCGGCGGCAGCCGAGGTCGAGAACGTGAGATCGTCGGCATACCGGGTGTATCGCCAGCCCAGCTTGTCGGTCAGGCCCGCCAGCCGACGATCCAACCGGCGCGCCGCCAGGTTCGATAATGCAGGGCTGGTGCTGGCCCCCTGGGGTAACGCACGCGGTCCGGTTGCCACGTGCCATGTCCGGCCATCGAGTTCCACGTGACGACGAGGGCACTCCGTACAAAGGAGGGCTAATACTGAAGCGACCGCCGCGGAATACCCCAGGCTGCGGAAGATGCCGGCCACGCGGGGATACGTGATCGACGGAAAGAAGTCCTTCAAGTCCGCATTCACAACGACCTCTTGCCCGACGTGAGGCCGTGCGTTCGTCACCGTGCTGTGGCCGCGGACAAAACCGTGGGCCGCATCATGGGCGGGTACCCGCTCCAGAATGTTCCGCAGGATCCATTGCTGGCAGCGCCCCAGTTGATCGTGGGGCGCGGCCAATAATCGCATGCCGCCGGAACGCTTGGGCACTTCAAAGGCGACATAGTGCGGACGAGTGGTTGCCGCCGCGTGCCAACACAACCATCGAAGCCGGCGAACGTCGATCTCCAGGGCCGCTGCCACGTCCTCCGGCGTATGCAGTTCCGGTAGCTCGAATTCGACAAGCCGGGCGACGTCGCTGACCCGCTGGGCCAGCCGGCGAGAAACTCCACGCCCCATGTAATTTCCAGCGGCACCGCGAGAGCGCCGACGATCGCCGGGCGAGTCCGACCCCGCCTCGGCGCTAGCCGTTTCTTCAACCGGATTGCCAATTGCGCTGCCGGTTTGCTTGATTGAGCGGGACGCGCTGACCGCTTGGTCATGGGGCCGAGCCGCGCGTCGGGAACCCCGGACCATGGGTGGTGTCAAGGGGCCTAGCTCCAGCGCCTCACGAAACGTGCGCGGCGGCGGTAACTCGGGGCCCACGACCGATTCGAGCAGCCGCGCGGCCGCGGGCGTGATCCGGTTCGCTGGCTCCCCGCCGGCAACCTCCAGATCGGCCAGCCTTCGCCGGGCTGAGATCGCAGCCGATCCGTCGATCCGATGCCACGACGCGCCGCAGGCCAGGCATTGCTGGGCCAGCTTGGAACGCAGCCTGCGACCGCAGCGAGGACAGACTCCCGGCCTGGAAGCGGGTTCAGAGGGCGTTTCGGCCTCGGGTGGGCGACGAAACAGGCGGCGAATCCATCCGAGCCAAGGCATGACACTCCGGCGGCGTTGTAACCGCAAGGGGCTAAGGTGGCTGATGATCCAGGCAGCAGTTGGGGTGGCGGCAGCGGCAAACTGACTTCGTCCTTCGGACCGAGGCCCAGGCGGAATGGCCACAGACAAACTGTCGCCGTGGAAAGCCGTGGCTTGTCCTGGTCGCAGGCGACAGTTTGTCGGTGGAAGCCAGGACGCCGCCTAGGGAAAGCAAGCTTAGGCAATCGCTACCGCGGCGGAACACCGCAGCTACGCAGGTCTCAGTTCGCCCGGTCGCTGCCGCCACCCCAACCGCTGGAAGGCCCACACCATGCCACAACTTGGGCATTCTTGGCAACGCCAGTTGCGAGACGGAATAGGTACACGCTGCCAGAAGATTTCCCACGGGCAAAGGTCTACCCGATGCGATGCAGGCTGAACGTTGATGGCCCCTGCCGGTCATTGAAGGTTCGTTGGCCCCCGGTGCGGGGCGCCCGCCATCGTCGGCTATCCAGACTCGTCCCACTGTAGCGAAGGCAGCAAGGCTTCGATCAACGCCCGGGCAGGCTCTCCCGACGCAGCAATCTGAACCAGCGCCGCCAAGGCTCGGCCGGCAACGGCGTCGCTGCCGGCACGGGTTAACTCGGCCAGTCTGGCGATGATCGGCTCGCGGGGCACCATTCCGGCAGCCATTTGATGCACCATACAAACTGCCGCCTGATTGATTGCCAATTCGAGCATGCGCACCGAGGCCGTCAGCCGCCTCAGGGCAGCTTCCCAAAGTCTCCAGGCAGGTTCGACGAGCGCATGCGGAAGCATTTGCGTGGGGCCGAGCAGGCTGTCGCCAACGTAGCGCTCCAGCCAAGCGAGCAGGGCTTTTTGCACGTCGGCATGCTCAATGTCGCAAAGTTTGCTCCATAACCGTGGATCGGCCTGATCCACGCTCGTGGCGACGCACCATTGGCAAGCAGCCTGCCTTACGGCGGGGAGTGGATGCTCAAAGAATCTCAGGAGGGCCTGTTCCATGTCCGTTTCGGCTGGTGAGGTTTCAGCCGGAACGTCTTGGCACACGCCCTGGTTATGCCGCTGGACCAACCATTGAATTGCCCAAGCCGCAATGGAACCGGCAAAGCGATGGCAACGGACGTTCGCAAGGAGGGCAACCTGCGCGGTATCGAGAGGTTTTTTTTCCTCATCCACCTCGAATTGGAGTCTGCTCCAAGCGGCGGATACCACGTCGCGATTCCTCTGGCAACAGAGGGTCACCAGGTCTGCCGCCGCCAGTTCGCCGCGACCGATACGGTCGATCACGACTTCTCGCACGCATTGCCGTGCTGCCCGATGCCTGGTTTCCAGCAGCGGCAGGCACTCGTCGATCGGAAGGCGGGGAAGGACGTTCGATGCCTGCAATCCTTCGAACGCGAAGGCGGCGATTTCCGGCCGCGCATGGTCCAGCAGCGGCAGCCAACAAAGCGGGGAAAGGTTCCGCAGCCAAGGGCCATGCTCGGCAAGCAACAATTGATGCGCCCAGCGCCGCACCAGGTGGCTGCGGCCTTCGACCATCAGCCGCAGCAGCGCATCACCCGCCGCTGGCATCTGCCACAACGGGAGCAAACTCGGGGCCGGCATCAGGCTGGACATTCGCTTTGCCGGCTGCAAGCGAACCGTGTGCCTGCCAAACGATAGTGCCGCGGAATGCCGATACGCGATCTGCAGGAGTCCCCAGCGATCAAGGACGCATTCGCCGGTGGCGAGGTCGTCGTCGGTGTACCGGGCCAGCACCGCCGTGGCCACCGCCGGATAGTGCTCCGGATTCCTGGACGCAAACCGCCGCAGCGTTCGCCACGCACGGCGGCGAAGGTAGTACCGGGTCCGGTAGGTGAACAACCGCCCCCGATGCGGTAACGGCACCTTGCTGCGATGGTCGTGCCAGGTATCGTCCGACTTGCGGCGGCGGAACGAGGGGATCACGTTCTGGAGCGCTGACAAACGAACGTCGCCATCGGGGGCGGGCCGGCGAGCGTGTGTCACCAGTCGGTCGAACGCCACCAGGAAAGCCCCCACCAGTTCCATATCGCCGCGCTGCTCGGCCGCTCGATATAACCGCTTGACCAACGGCTGATGACCAGGGCAACTCAACGGAGCATCGAGATACGCCAGCAGTTGCATCCTCGCCCAAGGGCGATCGTCCTGGGCCCAACGATCCGCCAGGCGCGCGGCAACTGCCGGATCGCGCAGCTTCTGCAACTCCGTCAAGAATTGGGGGCAACCCTCTACAAACTGTTGCTCGACCGGGCTAACCGCGGCGCTGGTCAACTGGCCGCTTTCCAGATCGGACGATTCTGGATGGACCAATTCCGGCCCGATCGGCACCGATTCCTTCGGCTTGCGTTCCTCGGGTGAGGGCCGAGTGAGGGTGTGCTTGCTATCGTTCCACATAGCTGTAGGCTGCGAGCCGAGGGAGGACTGGCGACACGCGCCTTCACCGCGCAGCACGTTTTCACCGCGCAGCACGTTCGATGGTGCGGAGTTCTTCGAGCAGCGCGTCGGCCCGGTGCGAAACATCGCGGCTCTGATCCTGCACCTTGCAAACAAAGGCGTTGCTGCAGAAGGTGCCCCGCACCGCCAGGAAGTCGGCCTGTTGGGCCTCGCGATCACCGTCGATGCCATACGTGACTTGGGCGGTTTCCTTGAATTCCTGTTCCGCATCGCGGAGCACGCCCTGGTTGTATTGGAGCGTGGCACTTTTCCAGGTGGTTAGCGCCCGGCGGAAATCATCGAGCTGCACCTGGTCGCGGTCGCAGTCCAGCAGCGCCAGCCAGGTGCTGACAATCCAGTCCCATTCCAACCGCTCGTAGTCGGCATGCAGATCGAGCAGTCGCGATTCCAACGCGGTCAGCGTGTTCACTTGGCCCGACTCGATGTCCGCCAGCAAACTGGCCACCTGCGACCGCGGGGCGAGCAGCCCTCCCATGTCGACCCACTCGCCTTGCCCTTGGCCATCGGTGGTGAGCAGCTCCTGCAAGTCGGCAGCGGTGCCAGGGGCGCCGTCGCGTCCTTTGAGGAACGTTTCCAACCGTGTGGCGATTTTTCCACCCAGGTACATCTGCACGACCGTGCGATAGAGCCCGGCGGCCCGATGCAGCCGCGAGGTGCGAATCTGCACACCGCCCAGGGAAACAAATTCCCGGTGCCCCCATTCCTGTTCGGCCAATCGGCTGAGCATTTCGGCGGCCCGCTGCATCCGTCCGATCGTATAAGGGCTGAATGCTTCAAAGTTGATGCGGTCGAGCAGGTCGGGATCCGTCCGACGATCCCGATCGCGCCACTTGTGAATGTCGCGCAGCGTGCCCACGTTCGCCAGCCCGGCAGCGGGGACCAAAAGGCTTTGGCCGGCCGCTTCCAGCAAGTACGAGAAGGGAAAATCCGAAACATCAATCGGCCGGGCGTGATGCCCGATCACCGTAGTGAACGGGGCCACGCGACTGCACCACATCAGGTAGCTGGACGATCCGGTCTTGGCTCCGCGTTCCAATACACCCTGGTGCAGCGGACCTAACTTGTACAGATGGTTGCTTTGATTGGTGGCGCTGCCGGCGTTGTAGAACGAAAACAGCCCGGCAATGAGTAGCGTCGATTTATGATGGGTGACCGTATAGGGGCCGGCGACCAGCGAGCAGGCTTCGCCGTGTTGGGCTTCGCAGTTGGCAAAGAACAGGCTGTTGTCCGCCGAGAATTGGCGCCCGATGCGCACGCCCTGCCCCACGAAGCAGCGCGTCAGCAGTGCGCTGTGGTCGATGCTGGCTCCCGACGCCACCACCACCTTCTCCGCGGTAACGCCTTCGCCTACCACCACAGGCGCATGGGGATTGCTGTTCAAACTGACATCGGTCAGTTTGAGGACGCCACGCAGCACAGCGGCCGGTCCGATGCGCACGTTGATCAGCGCGCCGCAGCCGGTCAGTTGTGCGCCGGGCCCCACAAATCCCCGGTTGCTGCGCACGCTTTCCACATAGTCCGCCACCAGTTGCCGCAACCGCTTTTGCAACTCGCCCCGGTCGCGGTACATGGCCAGCAGGTAGGCCAACTGGCTGTTGAGCCGATCGAACAGCGGAACCGCGCGGCCTCCGGCCTCGTTCAGCACGTCGGCTTCGACACCATTGCCGAAGGTGGTATCGCCTTCGACTGCCAGCAGGCTCACATCCTCGATCACCACCCGATCGGCGATGTCGTAATTGGCGATGTGGCGGCCGACATGCCGAATGTAGACCTCGCTGCCCACGGTGCAATTGTGCAGCGATGCATGGCGAATGCCCGTGGGACGCTCCACCCCGCCGGGCAGTCGCACGGTTTCGTTGAACGTTCCCAGGCGGATATCGCCGGAGAAATCCACGTGTGCCAGGGCCTTGGGATTGAATGGGTCGGCAACCAGCACGCGGCTCCAATCCTCAGCCGTGCAGCCAGCGACCTCGAGCGTCATCACCTCGAAATCCGAGAGCGGGCGGTAATCTGTGTTCGTTTTCGCTTCGATTCTCAAGGCCCCGCACCTCCTTGTGCGTGTCGAGTTCGTCGCGGTAATTGCGGTAATTGTCGAGTTCGTCGCGATAGTATTCGAGCTTGTCGCGGTAATGAATGGATGGTTGGCGCCGGGTTGCAAGGGCGATGGATATGGGAACATAGCCCTTAATTCTATCGCCGCGGCAAGCCTGCCCGCCGCCCTTTAGGGCCCCCCGCCCTCGGGGCCGGTGCCCACGTTATGATGGCTTCGCCGCCTCCACCTGCTTGAAGTAGCGAACGGTTCCCACCTTCAATTCCAGGGTGGACTCGTCGTCGCAACCAATCACGGCGTTTTCGTGCAATTGCATCGCCGAGGCGGTCCACATCTGGCTGACGCCCCCTTCGACCACGTGCCGTAGCGCCCGGGCCTTGCCAGCCCCGGATACCAGCAGCATGACCTCTCGGGCATCCATGATGGTACCGATGCCGACGGTGATCGCTTGTCGCGGCACCTTGTTCACGTCGTTGTCGAAGAACCGCGAATTGGCGCGAATGGTGTCCTCAGTCAGGGTGACAACGCGCGTTCTTGAATTCAGGCTGGAACCCGGTTCATTGAACGCCAGGTGCCCATCGTGGCCCAGTCCACCGATAAACAGATGAATCCCACCGACTGCCTTGATCCGTTCTTCATACTCGGCGCACTGCTGCTGCAAGTCGGCCGCATTTCCATCAGGAATATGGGCCTGCTTGCTGGGCAAGTCGATATGGTCCATAAAGTTGCGCCGCATAAACGATCGGTAGCTTTGGGGATGGTCGGATGGCAGGCCCACGTATTCGTCCATGTTGAACGTCACCACGTTCTGGAACGACACCTCGCCGGCGCGGTGCCGCCGAACCAGTTCCTGGTACAGGCCCAGTGGGGTGGAACCCGTCGGCAAGCCCAACACAAACGGCCGATCGGCGGTTGGTTCAAACCGGCGTATTCGATCCAGGACGAGTTCCGCCGCCCAGCGGCTCAACGATTCGTAGTCGGGTAGAATCACGACGCGCAACGTAAGGCTCCGGAGAATACGAAATCTCCCCCGACCCACAAAGGCCAAGTCGCCACAACATGGTGGGGCCGCTTTCACGGCTCGGGGGATAAGCGGTATGTTACGTGGCTGGCACCGTGGCCAAGCCGTACGCATACCTTAGCGAAACGCGGTTCAAATACAATTTACCCGCCCCAGTGGGGGAAGTGCTGCCAGCGCAAGCGCTAGCAAGGCCCATCGCAGGCCCCTTTCGCGCCACGCTCTCGATCAGGCGGGGCGCCACCTGCGATCGTGCCCCACCCCCCATTCCTCAATACCATCTGAGCGAGCATGAACAACGCCCAAATCGCTGCCGTGTTCGACGAGATGGCTGATATCCTGGAGTTCCAGGGGGCCAATCCATTCCGCGTGCGGGCTTATCGCAACGCTTCGCGGACCATTGGCGACTTGAGCGAGCCGATTACCAGGCTGGTGGCCGAAGGCCGGCCACTGACGGAAATTCCCGGCGTCGGCAAGGATTTGGCCGAGAAGATCGCAATCCTGGTGGACACGGGCGATCTGGAGCAATGGCGGGAACTGCGCGAACAAGTTCCCGCCGGGGTCCTGGCTCTGATGCGGGTGCCTGGCATGGGGCCCAAGAAAGCTGCCGCCCTGCACCGCGAGTTGGGCATTCAAAACCTGGAAATGCTTCGCGAGGCCTGCGAGGCGCATAAGGTGCGGGAACTGAAAGGTTTCGGCGCTAAGACCGAAGCCAAAATTCTGGAGGGGCTGGATTTCGCCGCCACGGCCGGAACCCGGTTCATCTGGAAACAGGCTGACGTTTATGCCCAGGCCCTGCGCGAGCACCTGCTGGTCTGTCGCTCCATCGAGCAGCTAGAACTGGCGGGAAGTTACCGTCGGGGGCGCGAAACGGTGGGCGATTTGGACATTCTGGTTACTTCGTCCAACCATGCCGAGGTCATGGACCGCTTCGCGGAGTTCGAGAGTGTCGCCGATATCCTCGCTCGCGGCGACACCAAGATGAGCGTTCGCCTGCTCAACGGTTTGCAGGTCGATCTGCGCGTGGTCCCCGGCGAATCATTCGGCGCGGCCCTGCAATATTTTACCGGCAGTAAAGAGCATAACGTGGTTCTCCGTGGACGCGCTAAGGCCGCGGGGTTGAAGATCAACGAATGGGGCGTGTTCCGAGGCGAGCAGCGGATTGGCGGTGCCACCGAAGAAGAAGTGTACGCCGCGCTGGATTTGCCGTGGATCCCGCCCGAACTCCGCGAGGCCCGCCGCGAGTTCGAATGGGCCGATGCCGGCAACCTGCCCGAGTTGATCACGGTCGACGACATTCGCGGCGACCTGCATATGCACACCACGGCCACCGATGGCAAAGCCACGTTGGAGGAAATGGTCGCTGCCGCGCAAGCCCGAGGGTTGGAGTACATCGCGATTACCGATCACTCCAAGCGTGTGACGATGGCCGGCGGCCTGGATGGTCCCCGGCTGCTGAAACAGTGGGAGGTCATCGACCGGCTGAATGAGCAGTTGCAAGGGATTCAGGTTCTGAAGGGGATCGAAGTAGACATCCTGGAACGCGGCGGCCTCGACCTGGACGACGACGTACTTTGCCACGCCGATTGGGTGGTGGCCAGCGTGCATTACGGACAGAGCCAGCCGCGCGAACAGATTACCCGCCGCATTGTCCAGGCCCTGGAAAATCCTTATGTGTGCGCCATCGCCCATCCTACCGGGCGGTTGATTAACGCCCGGGATCGTTATGAGGTGGACCTGGAGGCCGTGTTCGCAGCGGCCAAGAAGCACAAGAAGTTTCTGGAGCTCAACGCCACCCCCACCCGGTTGGACCTGGACGACGTGGCCTGCGCCGCGGCCCGCGACCAGGGCATCCCCATCGTCATTTCGACCGACGCCCACAGCACCGAAGGGCTGGCGAACATGCAATGCGGGATTCTGCAGGCCCGGCGGGCGGGTCTCACCAAGGACGACGTTGCCAACACGCGTTCCTGGCCGGAAATGAAAAAGATGCTGGGCCGCTAGGCCGGGGCAATGGCACGGCGCGGGCTCATGCCTGGCACCGCTTCGAAAATACGATGCCCTGGTTGATCCCCTCAAAACCCAGCTTGTGGAGCAGTCCTAAGCCCGCGGCATTGTCGGCCTGGCACACTGCGGCAATCTGTTGAAAACCGCTGCCGCTCAGGTGCTTGAACGCTTCAGCCAGCAGGAACGTGGCGTATCCACGGCGGCGCGCATCCGGTAACGTGGTCACTTCGATCAGCCCCACCCAATCGCCGCTCACCTCGCGATAGGCAGGCTCGTGATACCAGAAGAGTGCTTTGCTCACGCGGCCACTTGCGGAGCGGGGCACCAGTTCAAAGGCCACCCGTTCCAGCACGCCCAATCGACTGGCTTCCCACCAGTCGCGCGGCACCGGGTCGTAGGCGTGATACACCTCGACCATCCGCCGCATCTGGAAGAATCGGCGATCCAGGGGCGGGCGGAATCGCGGCAACTCAAGACGCAATTGCCGCGTCTCCGCGCAGGCTTCGTAACCCGCCGCCAGAAAGAACGCCACGGCGGCCTCCGCCGATTTCAAAATGCCTGGGCAAGCACTCTGGCCGTATAGGCCCGCGTAAAAGGGTGAAGCGTCTCCCCATTCTCCCCCTTGAATGGTGGTCGCGCCATGCTCGGCCAAATACTGCTCGGCGCGGGCAAGCAACGCGCTGCCAACCCCCTTGCGGCGATGCCTGGGATGGACAATCAACATGCTGATGACGCCCCGCTGCGGGTCCAGCGCGGAGCAGTCGTCGTTGAAGCCGAATCCGGCGTGGATGAAACCGATGATCCGCCCCTGATCCTCGGCAACGATCAGCCCCGCGTGGTCGAAATACCCCTTGGCGAAGACCACATCTTCCAGGAGCGAAGCGGTCATGGGGCGGCACAACCCCGTGGACGTATCACACGTTCGCCACAGGGCAGCCAGATGGGGAGGATCCGCGTTATGAAAGGTGCGAAACTGCATGGAACGTAAATGCAACGAGCCACGAGCCTCCACTGCGCGTCCTCACAACCGATCCCAAGTTGGGATGTCCGATTGAAAGAATAGCGGCGGACCGGCGGCGCGCTAAGGGCCTCAGATGCCGATTCAACATTCAACGATGGTTCACGACCCGCACCTGCTGCGCGCCGCGCCACGGGATTTGAGCAGACCGCGCGCCAAAGCTGCCACCGGCAACCCCGCAGCCCAAACAGCGGTTATCATGCGGCCGCGCAACCGGCAAGCACTGGGAGCAGGTAGCACCCGCACAAGGTAGCACACGCACCATGCAGCGCCCGCGCACGAAATCGCCGCGGCACAGCCCAACGCCGCGGCGATTCAAAGTCTCGGCTGGCGGTAGCCACCGCCACGTTTCCACGACCGTTAATTCTGGAACGGGTTGGCTTGTGGTTCCGCCGGAGCTTCCGCTGCGGGTTCGCTGGCCGGCTCAGCATTGTCTGCGGGCGCAGGTGCCGAGGGCGCGGGAGCTGGCGCCGCAGGTGCCGGTGCGAATGGATTCTCCGCTGGCTGCTCGGCGGGCGGATTAGCCGGTTCCGCAGGCGCCCCCGGTTCGGATGGTACAGCGGGGGCCGGGATGTTGTCGGATTCCGCCGGCTCAAACGGATTTGCCGGCGGGTTAGCCGGAGTGGCCGGAGGCACGGCGGGTTGCTCAGGAGTCGCCGGGGCAGAAGGGGCAACCGGCTCGAACGGATTGGCCGGTGGATTCGCCGGAGTCGCTGGCGCGGGCGTGTTGTTCGGCTGCGCCGGGGTAGCAGGCTCAGCCGGTTCAAACGGGTTCGCCGGCGGGTTGGCCGGAGTAGCCGGAGGCACAGCGGGTTGCTCAGGAGTCGCCGGGGCAGAAGGGGCAACCGGCTCGAACGGATTGGCCGGTGGATTCGCCGGAGTCGCTGGCGCGGGCGTGTTGTTCGGCTGCGCCGGGGCAAACGGATTTGCCGGGTCGGCCGGTGCCGGTTGATTATTCATGGGGGCCGGCTGATTTCGAGGTTGGGCCGGCTCGAAGGGGTTGGCCGGGTCGGCCGGAGGCGTGGCGGGCTGCATCGGATTGGGCTGCGCCGGAGCAGGCTCCATGGGAACCGGATCGACGGGCGCCGGCATGGGCACACCCGGGGCCGGTTCAGCAGGCATAGGCGCGGCAGGTGCCGGCGCGGCAGGCGCAACGCCGCTGCCATCAAACGGATTGTCGACGCCGGGGCCAGGGGCCAGCGGTACGGACCGTTCAGGAGCAAGCGGTGCGGCAGCGCCGGAACCAAAATCGCCCTGCGGCGTCTGCATGGCGCGGGCGGCCTCGGCTGCTTCCCGGTATGCTTCAATGCGGGCCTGGGTGCGGTACCGCTCGATGGTCAGACGGGCACTGCCTTGGATGCGTTCCAAGGCGCGATCAACATCATAAAAGCCGCCGCCTTGTGAGGCTTCCAGGCGGGCACCGCTTTCAAAATCGGCTTTCGCTTCCTCGGGCCGGCCCAACTGCAGGAACGACAGGCCACGGAAGTAATACACCCGAGGGTCTTGGGAACCACTCTCAATCGCGGTGTTACAGAACTCGTAGGCTTCGCGGGGCTGCCCTGAGAAATAGGCATGGGCGCCGCTGCCATACAGATCAGCCAGTAGCCCCTGCTGGGCGAATAGCGAACCGCAGGCCATTGCTCCCACCACGAAGGCGGCCATGGCATGCTTGAAGGAGATCGTTTGCATCGGTCAATCGCTCCCCGAAGGTGTTCCCGAGTTGTGAATGAGAGGGAATGGCGGGCTGCGTCGCAGGACCTGCCAATGGATCCACTTGAGCAACGTCAACCGTTACGCTCAGTGGCAAGGTAAGTTAACACCGTCGCCCCGGCCCACCCAGGCAGCCTCACCTGGCACCGCCTGGCGACCTCCGCGATCCGCCCCCTGCGGCTTTTGCAATGTACGCTTCAACCGATCGTACTCGTGCCCATTTTTGATTTCAACAAAACGGTGTCGATTGCCCCGTCATCACAAGCTGCGCAAACCGGTTTCCGGTGCCAGCGCGGGCAATCCCGGTGAAGGGAATCGGCAATTCTTGTGCCCGCCGCGAGTGATGTTTGCAATCGGTGTCTTACAACGCCGCAAAATGCGAAATATACTCACCACCTGACCGGCCTGCGCCGCGTACCGCCGCCGGTGGCGTTCACATTTTTCAGCACGCTGGGGAGAAATGGTCATGCAACTGGGACTGGTCACCTACAACTGGGGGAAGGATTGGGACCTGCCGACCCTGCTCAAAAACTGCGAGGCCGCCGGATTCCGCGGTGTGGAACTCCGCAGCACCCACAAGCACGGCGTCGAACCCCATCTCAACGAGCGGCAGCGTGCCGAGGTCGCCATGCGGTTTGCCGATAGCCCTGTGCAACTGGTCGGCCTGGGCAGCGCCTGCGAATATCATTCACCCGACCCTGACGTGGTCCAAAAGAACATCGAAGAAACCAAGGCGTTCATCCGGCTTTGCCACGACGTGGGCGGAACCGGCGTGAAGGTCCGGCCCAACGGCCTGCCGCAAGATGTCCCCGTCCAGAAGACCCTGGAGCAGATTGGCAAGGCGTTGAACGAAGTCGCCGAGTTCGGGGCCGGCTTCGGCGTACAAATCCGGCTGGAAGTCCACGGCCGCGGCACGGCCGAGTTGCCCCATATCAAGACCATCATGGATGTGGCCGATCATTCCGGCGCCACCGTGTGCTGGAACTGCAACCCCAACGACCTCCAAGGCGCCGGCCTCAAAGCCAACTTCGACATGGTCAAGGACCGGTTTGGCGATGTCGTCCATATCCACGACCTGCGCAACGACAACTATCCCTGGCCAGAGTTCTTCGCCCTGTTGCGTGGCATCAAATATCAAGGCTGGACGCTGATCGAAGAAGGCAAGGTGCCCGACGACATCCTCGGCGCCATGAAAGCCAATGTCCCTATTTTCAAGAAACTGGCCGGCGTGGCGTGAAGTTTGGATGGGGAGGCATCAATTGGCCCCCCACCCCACTACGCCAGGCCCCACCGAGTGGGCAACCGTCATCCAAGCTGGCCACCGCGGCCCCTTAAAAACGCACCGATCGGAGGATGCGCACCATGTTCGCTTGCCCCCCAACAGCCACGTTGAGGCGACATTCCCTGCTTCCTGGGCAGTTGCGCCGCCTGGGTCAAACCGCTGGCACGGCTTCGAAATTCGCTGCCCTGGTGGCGTTGGCGGCGGGATTCGTCCTATGGCCCGGCAGCCTGCCGGGCCAGGAGCAAGCGACTGCCAAACTTGCGCCCCCCGAGCAACTGGACGGCCCCCCGCTTGTCACCTGCAAGGCTTGGGCAATTGCCGACGGCCGCACGGGTGAATTTCTGTTTGGACTCAACGAAGATCAAAAACGAGATAACGCCAGCACCACCAAGGTGATGACGGCGCACTTGGTGCTAAAACTGGCGAACGACGATCCAAAGGTCCTGGATGAAGTCGTGACATTCTCCAAGCGCGCCGACGAAACCAACGGCAGTACGTCCGACATCCAAGCCGGCGAAAGCCTCACCGTCGGCGAACTGCTATATGGGCTGATGCTGCCCTCGGGCAATGACGCCAGCGTGGCCCTGGCCGAGCACTTTGGAAACCGCTTCCCCCCTTCCAATGATTCCGAAGGTAAAGCAGCAGCAAATGACAAACAACCACAGGCCAAAACAGATGATCCCTTGGACCGCTTCATTGCCGAGATGAATCGCGAAGCCAAGCGGCTGGGGATGGAGAATACGACATTCAAGAACCCGCACGGGCTGACCGTCGAGGGGCATGGAACCAGCGCCCGCGACCTGACTATCCTGGCGCATGCGGCGCTTCAGAACGAACACTTCCGCCACTATGTTTCCACGCGGCAGCACTCAACCAAGGTCACGGCGGCCGACGGCAGCCAACGCCAAGTTTCGTGGCAGAACACCAACCAATTGCTGGGGATCAAAGGCTACGATGGCGTGAAGACCGGCACCACGGGGGCCGCCGGAGCGTGCCTCGTTGCCAGCGGTCGGCGTGGGGAAGATTGCCTGCTGGTCGTGGTGCTGGGCTCCAGCAGCACCGATGCTCGCTACGTCGATACCCGAAATCTGTTCCGCTGGGCCTGGCAACAACGGGCCAATCCGAAACTCAGCGGCGCGGGACAGTAAGGCAGGCGGTCTGCACTTACCCAATGTTCATGCGGCCAGGGTATTGTGGCGCATTCTTGTTCTTGGAATGCCGTTTATCGCATTCCGGCCGTGCCAACAGCCGGTATGTTGGCGCTTTCTTGGGATGCCGTTCATCGGCCGTCTGGAAACAGCCGGCGGTGGCTCACGCCGCCGCAGCATTTAAACAGCCGTTTAGTTGCCCGGCAGAAATTGTTTGACCATTAGCTGCGATCCCTCTAAAGTTTCCTATGCTGAAAAAGCGGTCGCCCTCTCGCCCAGGCGGGGGGAAACAAGGCCCATCGCGCCGCATGTCTCGCAACGATCGTTCGACCG
This sequence comes from uncultured Pirellulales bacterium, assembly GCA_964511065.1. Lineage (GTDB taxonomy): Bacteria > Planctomycetota > Planctomycetia > Pirellulales > S012-138 > CALBRZ01. Next base: position 38,133 of record CAZEEG010000049.1, read on the forward strand.
CCTCGGCATTCACGGGGGCTCGGTATTCGCCGAGCGCATGGCGTCCTGCCGGTAGTGTTCTCGTCGTTCAATGCCCGCTGCCGCTCGCATGCGCTAATGCCCAAGCAGTTAGGGAGGTTCCCATGGCTATCCGTACCACTACGGTTACGATCAACGCCGCATTCCTTCGCGAAATCAAGGAGGACAACCAGCGGCTCAAGGAATTGCTTGCCGAGCTTCGCCAGGTATTGGGCGAACCCGGGATGCCGGACCTGGTATCCCGGCACACGTTGATCGAGAAACTCGGCGACTTGCGCGACCAGTTGGCGACGCATTTTGCCCTTGAAGAGGCTTTTGGTTATTTCGATGAGCCGCTGATTGCCGCTCCCCAACTTGCCGAGCGCGCGGAGGAACTCCGGCAGGAACATGCGCACTTGTTTGTGTGGTTCTGTGGCCTGGTTGATGAGGCTGAAGACGAGTACCTGCGCGCCCCGCACGATGTGGCGTTTCGCCGCATCGCGGCCCGGTTCCGCGAGTTCGACGCCGAGTTTCAAACCCATGAACAGGCCGAGAACGAACTGATCCTGGAAGCGTTCAACGCCGACATCGGGGTGGGCGACTAGCCCTGGTTGCGGCGGGCGTCAAATGCCCGCTTGCATGTACGTTGATCCGCCGGCATGCCAACGGTTCTGGCAGATCCCAGCAGAATGTCCGCGCAGAACCGCCTGATGGCCCGATTGGTTGCAGCCCGGTTCATTCCACCCTTCACCCAGCCTCGCATCCCCCCTATCCATCCAGGAGCCGTGAGCCGCACCGGGGGCCTGAAGTCGGCATTGGCCAAATGTCCCGCCGTGATGTTGGCCTGTTCATCCATCATGGGCAGCCCTCTGCGAGGCGATGCCGTTCTACCATGGTGGCGTTACCCGACGCACAAGCGGTACCACCGTTACAGGTGGGCTATCGGAAGGTTGGCGGCACGCCGCATTGGGCCCCTGTGAAAGCGGCGTAACGTATTCTAATAACATCACTTACTTACTTGGCCAAGGTTCGCCCCGCAGCACCTCACTGCGCGGCCCGCGGTTTGCTGCTGCGGGGCGCGAGCTATAGAATAACCGGGTCATTCTTGCGCATCTGGCAACGGTGGTCAGAGCAGCCAGCGCTGCCGCGGAATTGCGATGCGGCTACGCGCAACGTGCGCCCGGAGAAATAAGGTTGGAGGTCCATCTGCCTCTGCAGCTTCGGCCGCAGAATGGCCGTGGATTGCAACGCCCTATCCCCACAGCGGTTGGCGAACCGCGGTTACCGTCCTCTTCGTACTGGAGAGAGAATGGCCACCGCGTCGCCGGCACGTTGGGCCGCCGGGTAGCCGCTTGAGTGGCTGCGCGCGAGGTAGGACGTTTTTCGAGTCTGCAATCATCAGGAAGGTACGTGTTCCTTGGCGACTAAACCACGCAGCTTGGGCGACGTCCTGCAGGAATTCAGCCAC
>CAZEEG010000049.1:39607-40051 GCA_964511065.1 uncultured Pirellulales bacterium
AACCGCGGTCCCCAAACCTTCCGTATGGATGGAAGCAGCAGCGGTGGTGCGGTCAGCAAGCCGGGCCGGTGGTTGCCCGCGGGCTGAGCGTGCGCTTTGGGGGCCGAGGTCAATCCAGTCTGGTACCAACAGGAAGGTAAGTGCTCCTTGGCGACTAAACCACGCAGCTTGGGCGACGTCCTGCAGGAATTCAGCCACCGCCGGCAATTGATGCAGGACGAACTCCACAAAGTCATCATTGGCCAGGACGAAGTGATTGAGCAGGTGTTTGCGGCCATCTTCACCCGCGGACACTGCCTGCTGGAAGGTGTGCCGGGACTGGCCAAGACGCTGTTGGTCAGCACCTTGGCCCGTATTCTCGATATCGAGTTCAAGCGGATCCAGTTCACTCCGGACTTGATGCCCTCGGATTTCACCGGTACGAACGTGCTGGACGAGGACGAT
>CAZEEG010000050.1:0-31466 GCA_964511065.1 uncultured Pirellulales bacterium
AATCGCCGCCTGGAAGAATCCCTGGAGCGCGCCAAGAAACTGGCCGAGGAAAACGCGGCTTTCAAACCGCTGGTTGAAGAACTGGAGAAAGCCCGGCAAGAACTCGAAGCCGCGCGGCGGCAGTTTCAGCCGTAGTCCATTTTCAGCCGTAGTTCACGTGCCGCCGCAACAGCGGCAATCCGGCGCGGGCGTTAGAACAGTTCGGCAATCGGCTCACCGCTGGGCAAGATCGGGATGGGGCGACCGGCATTGTCCAAGAACGCCTGATCGGTATCGATCCCAAAGCAGTGGTAGAGTGTGGCCAGCAGGCAATTGCTGTCCATGATCCGGTCGACGGGTTCCTCGCCCTTGCGGTTGGTGGCTCCGATCACCTGTCCCATGCGCAGACCACCGCCGGCCAGGAACACGCTCATCGCGTTGGGCCAATGATCGCGGCCGGGGCCGTAAATGTCAGCACCGCGCGTGCGGACGGTGGGCGTGCGGCCAAACTCGCCGCAGAAGATGAATAGGACGTGCTGATCCAGGCCGCGGATGGATAGGTCTTCGATCAGGGCGGAAACCGCCTGGTCGAATACGGGCATCCGTTCTTCGTAGGACTTGAAGATATCGCAATTGACGGCGTGATCGTCCCAGGTGCTGATCCGCCCGGTCGCCGCTTGAAGCCGGAACGTGGCTTGGCACTGCACGAATCGGGCGCCCGCTTCCACCAGTCGCCGGCACGTGAGCAGGCTCTTGCCCCAGTGCGTGTCGCCATAACGGGCCCGGACGGCTTGCGGTTCGCGCGAGAGATCGAACGCTTCGCGGGTGCGGGGGCTGGAAAGCATGGCCAACGCCCGCCGCTGGAAGCTATCCATCGCGTCCATCACGCCGGTGCGGTCGAGGCTGCGCGGCAGCCGATCCAATTCCCTCAGTACGTTTGACCGCCGCTTGAGCGAAACAATGCCCTGCGGGGAGATTGCCAGATTGTCGGTCGTGGCCCCGGAGGCATAGATCGGCACCGGATCGTAGGTGTTATTGCCGCTGGAGGTAAGCGGGTTGGGCGACGGCATATACGGCGCATAGGCTGGCCCCAGGTAGGCCGGGCCGCCGCCGTAAAACTTGGTGTTGGCGATGAACAGTGGAATATCGTTGACCTGGGGTTCCAGGTGCCTGGCAACCACCGAGCCGACCTCGGGGAACTCGGCATCGGGCAGATTCGCTTGCCGCGATGAGTAACCGGTCAGAAAACGGTGCGTTCCGCCCGAGTGTTGCGCGCGTTCGTGATGGAGGCTGCGGACAATCGAATAGCGATCGGCCATACGAGCCAAAAGCGGAAGATGCTCGTTGATCTCAACGCCCGGCACGTTGGTCTGGATCGGCCGGAACTTGCCGCGATACTCCTCTGGAGCATCGGGCTTGAGGTCGAGCATGTCGATATGGCTCGGTCCTCCGTTGGCCCAGAACAAGATCACCGAGAAAGGCCGACGGCTTCGGCCGGCGGCGTTGGCATCTTCGGCGGCCAGCAGGCTGGGGAGATCCAGGCACGTTCCGCCCGAGGCCAAGGCACCAAGACTCAGCCCGCCAATTTTGAGCCACGTGCGGCGATCCATCGGGCCGGCGCAGCGTGCAGCGCTGGAATCGGTTCTGGTACGCGACATGGATCCCTCTCCCCAACTTGGGAAGTCCAACACCGCGCCGCCCTTCGACGCGCAAACAGGTGTTGATGGATGTTACCAGATTGGCGGCCGCGTACCAAGAAAAAGCAGCACTACCGCGTTGGCTCGGACCGCTGCGCATGGCTGCCGTAGTGAGGGCCGGTCGATTGACCTGGGGGGACGCCGGCCCGGGCATCCAGTGGCCTTCCTCCAAGCAGCGCCGCGCCCCAGACAGCGCCGCGCCCCAGACAGTGCCACCCACCAGGCATTGCCGCCGCGATCAAATCACGACCGGCTTGCCGAGCATCCTTCGGACGACCACCCACTGGCCGCAGTGCATTATCGGATGAATCGCCACCAGGGATAACAGCGATCCAATGGTCGGAAAGCGCGGCTGATACGATTCGGGGCTTGCCTGGTCCAGGTCAGCTTCGCTCAATTCAGCCAAGATGGCGTCGGTCGCCTGGCGCTGTGCCGTATACTGTTCCAGCAATTCTTGCTTGGTGTGGAAAGCCGAGGCATCGTCCAACGCGGCGGTTTCCTTGGTATAGCGGTCTGCGAAGCCCTCGGGCAGCGGTGGAAGGCGGCCCGGCGCACAGGCCCCCATCAGGCCAGATTCCGCGACGATCAGGTGCCCTAGCTGCCAGATGATGTGATTGGCCGCTGGTGCGGGCCGCTTCAGGCATTCCGCTTCGGTGAGGTCCCCCACATACGTATTGACCAGCAAGTCGCTCAACTTCATTTGGTTGCGGAGGACCGAGATCGCATTCATGCCTTTGCTCCAATCAATGTAGATGGTCACTGGCTGGACGCCGTGCTGGCGACTTGGAGTGCACTCCCCCCGGGGGCTGATCGGCGCAACGACGCGCGTACGGGCGCTGCGTGTGCCGCTCGCTTCCACGCGGCACCGTTACCAGGGAAGGGTACCGACTGATTGAACGACACCTGCGGCGGCCTGGCAAGGGGGAAGTTTACTCGTCGAAACCTTGTACGGCTTCTTCGTGCTCTTGGGCCGCCGAGATGTAGAGGGCCTCCAGCATGGCGACCACCAGGGCTGACTGCTCGGGCGGAATTGGAACTTCCCGGTCTTCGATCACGGCATCGGCAAACGCCCGTACCGTGGCTCGATGCGCTTTCTCGCCCGACGCCGGCGCCAGTTGCACATCCCAGGGACTCTTGTCGCGCTCACCAGCGATACGATTCTCCGGCCAGACAAAACCCAGATGCTCGCCGTACACTTGGAGGCGGCGGAATTCATCCTCGGGTTGGAAGCCCAGCCACGATGCTTCAAGCGTGAGGAGCCCGCCGCCTTCAAAGCGGATCATCCCAGCGGAGAAGTCCTCTACGTCGATGGTTTCGTGGTCCCAGTCACCCCATTCGCTGCCGACCTCGCCGCTTCGGGCGAGCCAGTCGTAGACGCCGCCAGAAGCGATCAGTGGACGAGGGTTGCCCATCAGCCACCAGGCCAGATCGAGCATGTGGACACCCAGGTCGTACAGCGCGCCCCCCCCGCTAAGCCGCCGGTCGGCGAACGCCGGCTTGCCGGGCAAACGCCGCCGCCGCAACCACTGGGCCCGGGCATAATACACCCGGCCGGTAGGGGTGTCGGCCAAAAAATCGCGCAGGGCCAACACCGAAGGTTCGAATCGCATGTGCTGACCGATCATCAGTTTCTTGCCCGAAGCGGCGGCAGCAGAAAGGATGGTCGCGGCGCCAGCGTGGGAGGTCGCCATCGGCTTCTCGCACAGCACATGCTTGCCGGCCTGGAGCGCTTCCACCGACATCTCGGCATGCAGGGCGCTGGGGGCGCAAATATCGACGACGTCGATGTTGGGGTCATCGAGCAAGCGACGGTAATCGGTGACGCGGTTCTTGATATCGAACTGGTCGCCCGCGTAAGCCAACGCCGATTCCGACACATCGGCCAATGCCACCACACGAGCGCCGGGATGCTCGAGCCAGGCCGGAAGGTGCTGATCTCGGCTGATCATGCCGGCCCCAATCACGGCCACCCGCAACTCACTTTGAGGGCCGGGACGTTTCGAGCTGCTGGCGGATTGATGAACGGCCACGTCTTGTTGCTGTTCCATGCGAATTCCAGGTGGCGGGATGGTGGGATCTATGGTGGGCTGAGCGCGATTATTCTACGCCAGGCAGGCAAACTCGGCATCGGCAGCAGGGCCTATGCTCCAATCGAAACTGGTCCCGATCGGGCTGGCATTGCCGGACACTAAGCGATTGCCGCTGGAGTTAATGTGCAAGAGGCAGGGCGAGCCTGCCAGGTGGGCAGGTGGTACGGTCATTCTCCGCGCACACACGACCCAGGATGCGGGTCCAAGTTACCGCGGCGAGGGGAGCGAGCGGTATTGACCGATGGCTGTCAACGGGACGTTACCAGGGACTGGCGATCTTCTGAAATCTTCTCACCGATAATGGGGGGCAGTATTTGATCGGCTCGGCGCTCGGTTTCGCCTGCCTCCCCACAATGGGTGCCAGGTGCGTGCCCGGCAGCAATCTGAACGAACCAACGGGAGTCGGCCAGACAGTGCCAGCCTAAGGTTGCTGGTGCGTACGTCAAGGCGACGCGCTGGTTACGGCAGGTACTCCACGCTGCGCTGGTATGCGTCGCGCTGTGGTTCGAAGCCCAGCCGTGCCGTGATTTTGCGCCATTCCGCCGCGGCTTCCACCAAGGCGCGTTGCGGCGTTGCTTCCCTGGCCACGGCCTTTCGCACGGCTTGATCCAGCGCACGAAGGTATTCATCGTGCCCTGGAATGCGCAGGGCAAACAGCACGTCCTCGCTCATCAGGCTGTCGGCCTGGGCCCCGGCCCATTGCCGAGCGGCTTGCAGATCGGCCTCGGGTGCCCACTGCTCGGCGGTGGAAAGTTGGCTGCGGCGATAGGGCGCCGTGCCTTGAGCGATGGACGAAACTTGGGTTCCCCATTCCTCACCCGATAGGGCCAACAGCAGGACGGCACCGGCGGTGGGCGAGTTGCTGCTGGTGGATACCGAGCCTAGCCGCCCCCAGCCCGGCAGCAGCGGAACGCGGTTCAGGCCTGCTTGCCGCTGTTGGCCGTCGAGGTAGAGCGTGGTGGAACCCGGCAGGGCCGAAAACGCCAGCGGCAACGGCGGGTTGGCCGCCGACGATGGCCGCGGATCGTCGGTCTGAGGGCGTGGGAACGACCAGCCGATGGCCATTCCGCATTCGCCGCGCTGCAAGGCCGCAAAGGTTTCCGTGCCCGAGAGCGCGGCGGCGCCGCCATTCAGGTGGGCCGCGGCCATTAGTTCTTCGAGGGCGCGGCGGAATGCCGCGCTGGCAATCCGCGGTTCCATCGTTTGATTCTCAAACAGTGTGTAAAAGTAGGCAGGGTGCCGCGAGTAGGCCGCCGCCCGGGCCAACAGCAAGATGGCGGCATCGCCTTCGGCCAGCGGTTCGGCAGTGGCCCGCCACGGTTGACCCTCGGGGGGGGCGAGTTCACCCAACGCGGTGCGATCTGCCAGCAATGCGGCCGTTTGCTGATACTCTTCCCAGGTTTGCGGTGGTTTGCGGCCGAGTTTTTCCAGCAGATCGACGCGATAACCCAGTACGGGCACAGCCGATCCGAACGAAACAGCCAATGTTTTGTTGTCCCAGCCGGTGGCGCGGTACCGCAGCGCGGGAAAAACATCGTTCAGTTTGTACTGTTCGTCGGCGAAGCTCTCGTCGGAGATTTCGAGGAGCCAACCGCGCTCGGCCAGTGGCCCGATGAGATGTTCGGGATACAGCACCACATCCCATTCCGGCTTGCCCGCTTGCAATATCTCGTCGGCTGTGCTGTGGACAACTGCGACCTCGGCCCCGGTGCGTGCCTCCCATTCCTGGCTCAACTGCTCCACCACCGCGGCCAGGTCGGCGTCGTCGATCACGGCCACTTTGAGCCGCTCGCCTTCAAATGCCGGTCGGGAAACCTCGGGCTCCTCGGGTTGTTCGCCCTGGCAGCCCATCGCACCCATGCCCACACACGCCAGCAGGGCATACAGCCAGAATCGGCAAAGATTCGATCCCATCATCATGCGGCCGGCAAGCGAACGAGAGCATCGCAAGGCGGCGGTCTCCGGTACTGCGTATTGAGAATTCGATTGAGCGAATGAAGCCATCGTATCAGCGGGACGAACGCCGCGGGACAGTAAAACATGGCTGGCTGTAATAATGGCCAGCATGCTATTGGCCGCAGTCTAAGCGTGCTGGTGACTTGAGCAGTTGTGGGGCAAGTTCTGCTGAGGTCGTGCCACTTGGTTTTGCCACATCGAAGGGGCGTCTGGCGGCCTCGGCACGGCGGATACCATCACCCCGCGCCGATGCCCGCGTTAGCCGGACTTGGCTCGTCACCTTGCGAATCGTCGGGTACAATCGGCGAGCAGTCGGACGAATTCGCCCGGCAGCGGCGGTGCATCCCTCCGGATCGGCAACGGGCTCGCTTGGGCGCAGGATGGGGGCAACCGCGGGCAGTTTTCCTTCCTGTAGCGTTTTGTGCGCTAGGCCAAAAGTCCCAATCAACGCCACGGCAAATCATGATTCTATTGGGCATTGATATCGGAACATCGGGCACCAAGACCTTGGCGATCCGCGAGAGCGGCGAGATTCTGGCCGAAGCGACCGCTACCTATCCTTGCTATCATCCCCAACCGTTGTGGAGCGAGCAAGACCCGGACGACTGGTGGAATGCCACGGTCCAGACCGTGCAGAGGGTCGTGGAATGCCTGGGGACCGCCAGTCGCGATGTGAAGGCGATTGGGCTTTCTGGCCAAATGCACGGCTCGGTTTTTCTGGACGGCCAAGGTCGCGTCATCCGTCGCGCCCTGTTGTGGAATGACCAGCGAACCCACGACGAATGCCGGCAGATCGAGCGGCAAGCGGGCGGGCGCGAAGCGTTGATTCAAATGGTGGCCAATCCCGCCCTCACCGGGTTCACGGCCCCCAAAATCTTGTGGCTGCGCAACCACGAGCCGGTCAATTTCGAGCGGACACGCAAGGTACTGCTGCCCAAGGATTACGTTCGCTATCGCCTGACGGGCGAGTTCGCCACTGAAGTCAGCGATGCCTCGGGGACCTTGCTGCTGGACGTGCGGATGCGCGACTGGTCCAACCAACTCTTGGAGAAGCTGAAACTCGACCGCGAACTGCTGCCGGAGTGTTACGAATCGCATCAGGTGACCGGCAAGCTTTCGGCAGCAACGGCCAAATTGCTGGGACTACCGGAAGATTGTGTCGTGGTTGGTGGTGCCGGCGACTGCGCGGCCGGTGCGGTGGGGGCCGGGATCGTAACGGCAGGCTCGCTGAACACCTCGCTGGGAACCTCGGGCGTGGTGTTTGTTCATAGTGACGAAGTCAAGATCGATCCCCGCGGCCGCGTTCATACGTTTTGCCACGCCGTGGATGGCTGCTGGCACATCATGGGTGTGAACCTTTCCTCGGGCGGCGCGCTGCAATGGTTCCGCGATACGCTCTGCCAGTCGCTGGTGAACTTTTCCAAATCCGAAGGGTTTGAACCTTATAACCTGTTGGGGCTGGAGGCTGGCCGCGTGCCGCCGGGCAGCCAGGGACTGTTCTACCTGCCGTATCTTTCGGGCGAACGCACGCCGCACGCAGATCCGCACGCCCGGGGTTGCTTCATCGGGCTCACCTTGGCCCACGGTCGCGGCCACATGGTGCGGGCCATTCTGGAAGGGGTGACCTTTGCCCTGCGCGATAGCCTGGAGATCATCCGCGAGCTGGGTGTGCCCGTTGAGGAAATTCGGGCGTCGGGCGGTGGAGCACGCAGTCAGTTGTGGCGGCAGATTCAGGCCGACGTCTTCGGGCAGCCCGTCTGCTCGCTTCAGGCCGAAGAAGGTCCGGCCTACGGTGTAGCGCTCCTGGCCGCCGTCGGGGCCGGGGCATACGATCACATTGTCCAGGCCTGCGGTCAATGTGTTCGCGTGGCGAGTCAGACGCCGGTAAACGCCCGAACTTCAGAAATCTATCAGAAGCGTTATGCACTGTTCCGCGAGCTTTACCCGAGGCTTAAGGAGACGTTCGCCCAGATCGCGGCGTTAGAAGCGTGAACGGCCGCAACCAGATCGCCGCCCACCAAGCCTGACCGACTGCTGAGAGAGGTTGATCGATGCCCCGAGTTCGCGTGGTCCATCGCTTTACTCCGTCGCTCGCCTTTGCCGGCGCAGCCCTGTTTGTAGGGCTGGTGGCCGCCCTGCAAAGCGGGGCGGGTGGCCAGCCTTCCGCCAATTCTGGCGTGGCGAAGTTGGGAGACGCTGTTTCGCCCCAGACGGTGCAACTGCGCCGCCCCACCAGCGCGGCCTGGTCGGCCGACGGGCAGACGCTGTACATCGCCAATCGCGATAGCGGCAGCATTTCGCTGTTGGATACCCGCAAGCTGGAAGTGGTCGGCGAAGTGGCGGTCGGCCGGCGCCTGATCGACCTGGAATCGCTGCCTGGCGGTGGGCTCTTGGCCATTGTCCCTGCGCCCGACGATTGGAAGCGCGCAGCGCAGCCCGAGCTTCAGCCTCAACTGATCGAACTGGCTCCATCGGCCCAAGGGCCGCCGCTGAAGGTGGTGCAGCGGTTAGCGCTGCCGGGCTTGTACCCGGTGAGCGTGGCGGTCCACTCGGCGGAAGCAATTTCGATCGCCTCGCTCTGGTCGAGAGAGTTGGTCTTTCTGCGTCGGCAGGCGGCCGAACCGGCCAATGCCACGCAGGCGGGCGACGACGCACAGCCCGGGACGTGGGCGATTGCGGGGCGGTTGCGGCTGCCGTTTTCGCCCAGATTGCAGAAACTCATCGAGCCAGGCCGCCTCGTCGTCACCGACGCTTTCGCTGGCCACGTGGCCTTGATCGAGATTCCGCAGCACGGCGAAAACAGCAAGGCTGCCACAGCCGGCAATGACACCCTGGAACCCCGGATTGTTGGTATTCGGCGATTGCCAGTTCACAACATCCTAGGCCTGTCGTTCGATGGCCAGCGGCTCTGGATGGGTTGCCAGGAGTTGAACCCGGTCGCCCGGGCTTCGTTTGACGACATTCATTGGGGAATCCTGGTCGATAACCAGATTCGCAACCTGGCGATCGACGAATTTCTGGCCGATGAAGAAACGTCGGCCGAGCGGTTGGCCAAGGAACGTATCTACCGCGGCGATCGCATCTCGTTGGGCACCACGGGGCAAGGGGCCGCCGATCCGGCCGGATTGCACGTGGACCCGCGCGGCTGGCGTGTGGTTGCGCTCTCGGGCTCGCACGAGGTTTCGGTCATCTCCACGCAACGGGCCGTGGTGAGTTTCTTGCCGGTGGGCGAGCGGCCGATTGCCGTCATTCCCTCGCCAGATGGCCGCCGGGCATACGTGCTGAACCAGTTCTCCGATTCGGTTTCCGTGGTCGACCTGGCAAGTGGCGGGTTGATTGGCGGCCAGATTTCCCTGGGGCCGATGCCGCCATTGAATGCCCAGCAGCGGGGCGAGAAGCTATTTTTCGATGGCCGCGTTTCGCACGACATGTGGATGAGTTGCCATAGTTGCCATACGGACGGCCACAGTAACGGCGCCCTGGTCGACACCCTGGGTGATGATGCCTACGGCGATCCCAAGCGGGTTCTTAGTCTGCTGGGCGTGCGCGATACCGACACCTGGGCCTGGAATGGCAGTATCAAGGAACTTCACGAACAGATCAGCAAATCGGTCGATTCTTCCATGCACGGCCAGCCGTTGTCGGCCGCGGCCATTCAGGACTTGCAGGCCTACATGCATACCTTGGAACCGCCGCCGCCGCTGGAACCGGCAGTGACGGACGAGGACCAGGCGGCGGTCGAGCGCGGCCGGGCCATCTTTGAGAAACACAACTGCGGCAATTGCCACGTTCCGCCGCTGACCTATACCACGCAAGGCGCGTTCGACGTAGGCATGACCGATCGGCTCGGCAACACCAAGTTCAACCCGCCTTCGCTACGCGGCGTGAGCCAACGATACCGGCTGTTTCACGACAACCGAGCTGCCAGCCTGGAAGATGCGTTCCGCATTCACGGGCACCAGATCGACGAGGCCCTCACCGACCGGGAATTGGCCGACCTCGTGCGGTTCTTGCGGAGCTTGTAGGTCCGGCTCTGCCGGACGTGAAGGACGGTGAACAGGTGCAAGCGGCCTGTCCTCGCTGGTGCGCGAATCGTGCGTCGTGGTCGGTTGCAGATAGCGAGCTACTACGGCCTCCATTGCGGCCGAGAGAACCGGCCCTGCTTCTGATCCAGCGGTTCACGGAGACGATTGGGACCGGTTGTTTTGCTCGATCTCGGCAATCTTGCTGACACGGCGGGCGTGGCGGCCGCCCTCAAATTCCGTCTTCAGCCAGATATTGACCATGCTTTCGATGTTTTTCTGGCCGAGCATGTCGGCCGAAAGACAGAGCACGTTGAGATCGTTGTGGCGACGGCTCATCTCCGCCGATAATTCATCCTGCACCGGGGCTGCGCGGACGCCCGGCACCTTGTTGGCGGCAATGGCCATTCCGATCCCGGTGCCGCAGATGAGAATGCCCCGGTCCGATTCGCCCCGGCTGACGCACTCGGCGACCGCCTTGGCAAAGTCGGGATAATCGCAGCATTCCTGGGCGTTGGTTCCCAGGTCGAGTACCTCTTGGCCTTCCTGGCTCAAGTACTCGATCAGCCGCATTTTGAGTTGAAACCCCCGATGGTCGCTGCCGATGGCGATCCGCATATCGAGCAAACTCCGTCAATGGCCCTATGAATGAACGACGATTCCAGCCGCTCCGCACCGGCGGGACAGCCAGGGCACTCTTTCCCGTTCGCTTTCCGGTGGACCGACTGGAAATGCGCCCTCGGCCCAGGAGGCGCCGCATCAGGCCAAGAACTTGTCGATCCACCCCGTCAGTGCTTCGCGGATTTGCGCGGCACAGCGACGGTACATCTCGGTTGGTCCCCCGATCGGGTCGGCCACATCCATTCCGTCCAGGTTCAGCAGGTGCGTTCGCGGCGCAGCGTGAGGCCACTCGGCCAGGATCGCCTGCTTGTGGCTGCGCGTCATGGTGATGACGTAATCCGCATGTTGGACCAGTGGTTCCGTCAGCGGTTGGCTTTCGTGCCGCGACAGGTCCAGGTCGCCTTCCCGCATCACTTCCACGGCTTCGGGCGTTGGGCGCGCGCCGGGCATTGCCGCAATTCCGGCCGACCCAATCACGATCCCGCGGTCCTCAAGTTCCTCGGGGCGGCACCCCAGGCGTTCGGCCAGCATTTGCCGGCAGATCGTTTCCGCCATAGGGCTGCGGCAGGTGTTGCCCGTGCAAACAAATAAAATCATCATGCTGCACAGTCGTCGCAAGGTCTGTTCTGAAACCACCCCGGCACGTAACACCGTCAGGTCGTCGGCCGATATCCGAACCACCGTCGATGCTTGCCCGTACCGGCAGGGACCATCGTCCACGATCATTTGGATCTGGTTGCCCAACGTCTCGGCAATCTGCCGTGCGTTGACGGCTTCGGGCTGCCCGTGCGTGTTGGCGCTGGTGAGTACCAGCGGTCCCGTCAGCAATCGCAATACTTCGATGATCGCGGAATGCGCCGGCACTCGCAACCCTACGGTCCCTGCTGGCATAATGGCGGTCTGCACGGCTTGCGGCAACTGCCTGAGCAGACTGTCGGGATGGGTGCCGTCGAAAACCAGTGTCACCGGGCCGGGCCAGCACCGCCGGGCCAGGCGGCTTCCCAGCGGACTCATGTCGGGAATGTAATCCAGGGCGTCGTCGACGCTCTTGATCGCCAGGGTCAGCGGCTTCCCCTCCGGCCGCCCCTTGAGATGGATCAACCGGTTGACGGCGTCCTCGCACAAGGCACTGACGGCCAGTCCGTACACGGTTTCCGTAGGAAAAGCGACAATTCCGCCTTCGACCAATGCCTGGACGGCCCGATGAATCACATCCCGCGAGTCATCGGCGTTACGCAAATCGAAAATGGTGGCAGCCATGTGTTTTTGATTGGCTCGACCCGGATTGGCCGAATGGGAAGTGCGGTCCGCCGCAGCGGGACCGTCCTTACAAATAAGCCGTTATACTGTTAGACCTTGCGAACTTACAAGCGCTAGCCGTTCTGGTGTGCCGTGCTCCTGCCCACCATGGTGCCCAGGTTGTGTTGTCCGCTGGAGTAATCTCCCGAACATCTCGCACCGGCCCCGTCGCTGAGCACAAATGGCCCCCAATGGTTTTGCCTGGATCGTTGATGAAAATCAGCCCCCAACCTGCCGTATTACCGCAGCGGCCCCCGTGGTACCGCATGGCAGGCATGCGTCTTGGGGGGCCATTTGCCCCGCGGTGGTTGCTGTTGCTGGCGATGTTGGCGGCCAGCGGGGGATGTGTTGATCCCGGCGCAGCGGCGGGCGAATTCGACCTGGTGTGGGGACGGCAAGGCCAGTCTGAGGGCCGGTTGCAAAAGCCCAGGGCGATGGCCATCGACAACGGCGATCGGATGTACCTGGTCGATATGACGGCCCGAATCCAGGTGTTCTCGCTCGACGGCCAGTTCATCCGCGGCTGGCAGACTCCAGCCTGGGAGTTTGGAAAACCCAGCGGTTTGAGTATCGGGCGGGATGGCAACCTGCTGGTAGCCGATACCCACTACGCCCGCGTCCTGGTGTACTCGCCCGAGGGCGAACTGCTTCAAACCGTGGGCGGCGTGGCAGGCAGCGGGCCCGGGGAATTTGGGTTTGTCACCGACGCCGTACAGGACGCCCAGGGGAATTTTTACGTCTCCGAGTACGGCGACTACGACCGGATTCAAAAATTCTCACCCGGTGGCCAGTTCCTTGCGCAATGGGGAGGGCACGGCCCGGAGCCCGGCAAATTCCGGCGGCCGCAGAGCCTGGCGATGGACGCTGATGGACACCTTTGGGTGGCCGATGCCTGCAACCACCGCATCCAGGTGTTCGACTCCCAGGGGACACTGCTCAACCACTGGGGAACCGAGGGCAGCGAGCCCGGCCAACTCCGCTATCCTTACGACCTGGCGTTCGACGGCCAGGGAAATCTTTGGGTCGTCGAGTTTGGGAACCACCGCGTGCAACAGTTTACGCCCCAAGGGCAATCGCTGGGCTGCTACGGCACCCACGGGCGAGGGCGTGGCCAGTTTCACAACCCCTGGGCGTTGGACCTCGATTCGGCAGGGCAGGTTTACGTGCTGGATACCTACAATCATCGCGTGCAGCGATTGGCCGACTAAAGGCAGCTAACCCTTGGCCGCGTTTGGTGACATTGGGCGGCGCAACGTTGCCGGCGTTGGCCACAAGCCCCGGCAGCTTCTGGAGTTCTGCCAGTCGACGCGATAATATCCCTAACAGTGAGGGGGGCGCTATCCGGATCGCGTAGCTGCGACCACAACTTGGGGGCGGTGAAAAACGCTACCCAGACAGGCATGCGGCGGCAGCGGCTCACATGCCCCCGCTCGATCTGCGATCGGCAGCGGCCATCTCGCGTTTCTCCGAGGCCATTCATGAGCGAGATCCTCAAGTACTTTGGGCAACCGTGGTACTTGTTGCTGCTGTTGCTCTTGCCGGGCCTGTGGGTGCTGAGCTATCGCGGTTTGTCTGGCTTGGGGTTTTCTCGCCGCCTCGCCGCGTTGACGCTGCGCAGCGCCGTGGTTTGCGCCATCGTCATGGCCCTGGCCGAGTTTCGCATCCCTCAAGATCGCGACCGCTTGGCCGTGATCTTTCTGCTCGACCAGTCGTTGAGTATTCCCGAAACCCAGCGGGCCGAGATGGCTGAATACGTCAACCTGGCGATTGAAACGCATCGTCAAGGCGACGACCTGGCCGGGGTGATCGTGTTTGGCCGCGATGCCGCCGTGGAAGTGCCGCCGTTCAATTACGATATCCAGGTGCCGCGGCAGATCGAGAGCCTGATTGATCCTCGCTATACCAATCTCGAAGATGCGATGAAGCTCGCCCTGGCCGCGTTTCCCGAGGGCGTCGCCAAGCGGGTGGTCGTGGTCAGCGATGGCGACCAGAACATCGGCGATGCCTTGGGGATCGCCCGCGATCTCGCCGCCAAGGGCGTGAGTATCGACGTGCGGCCGATCCGGTTTGCAGGCTCGGGCGACGTGATTGTGGAGAAACTCACCCGGCCCGCCGGCGTGCGGCAGGGGCAACCGTTCGACCTGAGCGTGGTGCTCAACAACACGCACCCTCGGCCGGTCACGGGCCGGCTGATCTTCTACCAGAAGACCGAGGACGACTGGAAACCGATCAACCAGTCGGCCGACCCCAATTCCACGGAGCCCGACCCTCAGCGCGTGACGCTGCAGCCCGGCAAGAACGTCAAGTACATCCGGCAGGTGCTGGAGCAATCGAACTTCTACGAGTACCAGGTGCGGTTCATCCCCGACGACCTGGCCGACGACGCCGTCCCGCAGAACAACCTCGCCACGACCTTTGCCCACGTGCAGGGCCGTGGACAGGTGCTGCTGATTGAAGACCAGGATCAGCCGGGGCAGCACACCTTCCTGGTGGAACGGCTGCGGCGGAACAAGATCGAGGTCGTCGTTCGTCCCAGTAGCACATCGTTCGCGAGCCTGCCTGAGTTGCAGCAGTACGATGCGGTCATCCTCGCCAACGTGCCGCGCGAGCAGTTTAGCGAAAACCAGATCAAGATGCTCGTTACCAACACCCAGCATATGGGGGCAGGCCTGGTGATGATCGGAGGCCCCAACAGCTTGGGGGCGGGCGGTTGGACCAACACCGAGCTCGAGAAGGCGATGCCGCTCGACTTCCAGATCAAGAACGCCAAGGTGGTGCCCAAGGGGGCGCTGGCCCTGGTGATGCACGCCTCCGAACTGCCGCAAGGTAACCACTGGCAAAAGCTCATCGCCCGCGAGGCGATCAAGGCGCTGGGCGACTTGGATTACTGCGCGTTGCTTCACTGGAATGGCAACGAGCAATACCTCTGGACCGACAATCAGGGCCGCGGCTTCGTAACGGTGCAGGGGAACCGGGCCAGGATGATTGCCCGGCTCGACCGCATGGCTCCCGGCGACATGCCGGATTTTGACCCCACCATGAAGATGGGGCTGCAAGGCTTCAACGGCCTGACCGACGTTGCCGTTAAGCATATGGTCATCATCAGCGACGGCGATCCCACGCCGCCTTCCCCCGCGGTCATCAACGGATTTGTGCAGGCCAAAGTGACGGTTTCCACGGTCGCGGTCGGCACCCACGGCCCGGCGGGTAGCCGTGTCATGCAGCAGTTGTCCGCCGCCACCGGCGGCAAGTATTACGCGGTGACCAACAATCGGGCGTTGCCGAGGATTTTCCAGCAAGAGGCCCGCCGCGTGTCGCGGCCCCTGGTGTACGAAACGCCGCCGCCGTTTGAACCGTCCATCCAAACGTCGCACGAGATGATCGACACCTTGCAGGATTTCCCGCCAATCTCGGGCTACGTGATGAGCACGCCGAAGCAGAATCCCCTGGTCGATGTCGTCTTGACCGCTCCCCGGCCCGAGGGCCAAGAGAACGCCATCCTGGCGGCGTGGACGTATGGGCTGGGACGCGCCGTCTGCTTCACGACCGATGCCGGCCAGCGCTGGGCCAACCAGTGGACTTCGTGGCCGGGCTACGAAAAGTTCTTCACGCAATTGGTCCGCTGGGTGGCGCGGCCAGCGGGCGAGGAAGGCCAGTTCAACATTGCGATGGACGTTGAAGATGAACGAATCAGGGTCGTTGTCACCGCGATAGACAAAGACGGCGAGTTTCTCAACCTCCTCAACATCACCGGAACGGCCGTTGGCCCCGATGTCGATACCACGGAATTCAGCCTCCAGCAGGTAGCCCCGGGCCGCTATGTGGGTGAACTGCCCGCTGATGAACCCGGCAGCTATTTTCTGATGCTCAACCCGGGCTTGGGGCTTGCGCCGATCCGGGCCGGCGTGAACGTGCCCTATGCCTCGGAGTTTCGCCAGCGGGTCACCAACGAAGGCCTGCTGAAGACACTGGCCGAGTTGACGCCTGCCCGCGGTCGCGACGGCGCGGCACCTGGCCCCGCCGGGCGGTTCATCGATATTTCTGCTGCCGCCACGCCCGACGAATACAAACGGCAACTATTGGCCTTCGACCCGTTCCGCCACGACCTGTACACCGAACCGGCCACTTGGGATGCCTGGTTTTACCTGGTGTTGATTGGCAGTTGTGTTTTCCTGGCCGACGTATTCATTCGCCGGGTTCACGTAAGCTTTGCCTGGATTGCCCCGCTGGTACGACGCGTGCTGGGTCGCGATACTGACGACTCCGGCCCCAGTCCGTTGGAGCGACTGCGGGCCCGCAAGCGAGAGATATCCGAGGAGATCGAACAGCGCAAGGCGGCGGCCCGGTTTGAGCCCTCACCGGACGCACCGCCTGCCGATGATGCCGACCTGCCGGCCCCGCACCCATCGCAGCGGCCTGGTTCGCAACCACCCAGCGATTTGGCGCCCCGTGGATTGGCGCCCGGCGAGGAAGCTGAAGACGAAACCAACACCAGCCGGCTTCTCAAGGCGAAACGCAAGCTTTGGGACCAGCAGAACCAACCCAAACCGGATGAATGATCGGCCCCACAAGGCTTATCAACGTAGGGCCGGTTTCGGGCATAGACCGGCCATGGAGACAACAACAGCAGGAACGAGGGCCTGGTCGCCACGGTTTTTCCACGTACCGCTGACTGGGTGGCTGACTTTACCGTTTTTACATTACCCACTTGCCGCGAAGGAATGGCATGAGTCTTGGCGAATCGATGCAACAGCGTGCCCAGGAATTCGTCCGCCGGTACCAGGCCGTGCGCGAGGAAATCGGGCGCGTGATCGTAGGGCACGATGAGATCGTCCACGGCGTATTGACCTGCTTGTTCGTGGGCGGCCACTGCCTGCTGGAAGGCGTCCCCGGGTTGGGCAAGACGCTGCTGGTTCGCACCTTGGCCAAGACCCTTGACCTGAAGTTTTCGCGCATCCAATTCACGCCCGACTTGATGCCCGCCGATATCCTGGGCACCAACATGGTGATGGAAGCTCCGGACGGCCGCCGGTTCTTCGAGTTTCAAAAGGGCCCAATCTTCACGCAGATTTGCCTGGCCGACGAGATCAACCGCGCCACCCCCAAGACGCAGTCGGCCATGCTTGAAACCATGCAGGAAGGCAGTGTCACCGCGGCCGGGCAGCACTACCAACTCGAAAAGCCGTTCTTCGTGCTGGCCACGCAAAACCCGATCGAGCAGGAGGGTACCTACCCGCTGCCCGAGGCCCAACTCGACCGCTTCTTTTTCAAGCTGGTGGTGGGTTATTCCACTCGCAAGGAACTATCCACGATCATCGACCGGACCACCCGCGGCATTGAAGTCGAGCCTGCGAAGGTGATGGACGGTCAGGAAATTCTCCAGTGGCAAAAACTGGTTCGCGAGGTGGTGCTGGCTCCGCACGTGCAGGATTACATCGTGCGGTTGGTGCTGGCCACGCATCCCGATGGCACCTTTGCGCCGCCGGCCACCAACCAATACCTGCGCTGGGGTTCCAGCCCTCGCGGGGCCCAAACCATCGCCCTGGCTGCCAAGCTCAGGGCCTTGCTGGAGGGCCGCTACAACGTGAGCTTCGAGGATGCCCGCAGAGTGTACCTGCCGTCGCTGCGGCACCGCGTGATTTTGAACTTTGAGGCCCAGGCCGAAGATATTCAACCAGACCAGGTGCTGCTCGACATTCTCGAAGCCGTCCCGGAAAAGGCCGAAGACGAAAAGGCGGCCTGATTCGCGGGGGGGAAGCCGCGCTCGCCGCCGCCTGTGGCGGCCAAGCGAAACCAATCGTCGCCACCGTGATAGGCATTGCGAACGGCAGCGAGTTCCAGTTCCTCAGGAAACGCTCAGCGTGGAGCCCACCATGGATCAAGACCATGTGGCGGAAGCGAGCGACGGCTTGCCCGGTTGTTCCATCGAAGGCAAGAACGATCAATCTCCCGGCAACTGAAAGCCCGCCGCAGGCTTCGTGAGCGGGCACAGCGAGCGATTCGTGCCGCCCACTGAAGTGTGGGGGGCAGGCGCCGATGGCTCATTGGCCGTGGCACGGATTCCGGCTCTTCTCTTGCCGCGCGGCTGGGGTATTCTCAAAGTAAGAGTGCCCGCGGTGCGCGCGATGGAGGAATCCTGCCCTGAATACTTCGATTGCAACCAACGCCCTGTGGCTCATCAAGCTGCGGTGGGTGGCGGTAGCCGGCCAGTTTCTCACCATTGCCGGCGTCCGGTTTGTGCTGGGAATCCAACTGGACCTGGCATCGCTGCTGGCCGTGGTCGGCGTGGCGGCCGCCACTAACTTGATGCTGATGGCCTGGCACCGCTTCAGGCCCGGCGACCTGGCCGCCGCCGAGTCTCCCCACCCGGGCCGGTTCCTGCTGTCCGGCGTGATGCTGTTGGACCTGCTCCTGCTGACCGCGCTGCTGTTCCTCACGGGCGGGCCGTACAACCCCTTCAGCGTGTTCTACTTTGTGAACTTGAGCCTGGCGGCGTTGATCGTGCCCGGCCGCTGGGCCTGGATGCTCACGTTGGCCGCGGTGCTCTGCTACGGAACGTTGTTCTTGGACTATGTGCCGCTGCCCGAGTTGGGCACGGTGCCTCGACCGGTCGATGGTGTCGACGAACTGCCCTTGCTGAGCGTGCGCGACAAAGGGCTGTTGGTAGCCTTTGCCACGTGTGCGTCGGTGGTGGTGTACTTCATGACCAGGGTGACGGCCGCCTTGGCGCGGCGCGAACGCGAACTGCGCGAGGCCCAGATTCACCGCGCCCGGGCTGAGAAACTGCAAGCGCTGGGGACCTTGGCTGCCGGTGCCGCGCACGAATTGGCTTCGCCGCTTTCGACCATTGCCGTCGTGGCCAAGGAGGTTGAACGTGCCGTCCAGAACAGCGGCGAAGAAGAACTCCGCGAGGATGTTGGCCTGATTCGTTCTGAACTGGATCGCTGCCGGGCCATCCTCGACCGTATGGCTGCCGAAGCGGGCCAGGCCACCGGCGAGCGTTGGGCAACCGTCGGTGTCGATGAGTTGGTGCAACTGGTGCTTGACGGGCTGCCCAGCGGCGCGCGCGTCAAACTGGAACTGGCGCGCAGTGCGGAAGAATCGCGGCTGTTTGTGCCGCCCAACGTGCTGGCCCAGGCCATTCGCGGCCTGGTCAAGAACGCGATCGACGCATCCGGCCCGCAAAACGAGGTGCTGTGGAAACTCAGCCGCGCTGGTGAAACGCTGGTGGCCGAAGTGTCCGACCGCGGATGCGGCATGCCCGACGCCGTGCTGGAACGCGTGGGCGAACCGTTCTTTTCGACGAAGGAACCCGGCCAGGGGATGGGGCTGGGTGTGTTCCTCGCCCGCAGCGTGATCGAACGCCTGGGCGGCAGTCTGCAGTTTCACTCGCAATCGGGCGAAGGCACCACGGCCACCATGAGACTGCCCATTAAAGCGTCCGACACGGCGCCTGTGACGCAAACTTCCTAGATGCTTGTAGGATCGGCTCTACGTATAGACCGGCCGCATGGTGAGTGCTGAGTTGGACAGCTATGCGGGTGTACTCACTGCGCACGGCTCAAAGCGCCATGGCACGCGATACCTGCCGCGCAAGGCTCACCGAGTGGGGGCGCGGAGTGAGCATCGGATCGGCACCCGCTATCGTTTGGGCGATGCATCTTTGGCCGGCTTCCATTGCCAATGCTCGTCGAAGAAATCCGCGGCCACCACTTTACCGGGAAGGAGCCCATCGGGTGGAGTGGTGATGTCGATCACGGCCCAGTCCGGCAGCTTGGGAATCTGCAGGCTGTTGGTGCGGTCGTGCCCCTCCCGAAACGTGATGCCCGAGTTCACCACCACATACCTGGCTGGGTTCAACGGGTTGGGATAGATCAAGGCTGGCACGTGCTGATTGGCGGAAAACGTGTGATTTCCCGCCACGACTTGCTCGGCCGACCACTGCACCGGCAAACGGTCAGCAACCTGTGCCAGCCACTGGTTACTGGCGGGATCGCCCCAGGCCACGATGTGATACTGCTTCAGGTCGTCTGCGGTGACGTCGCGGTCGAGTTTCACGCGGGGTTCGCCGCGAAACAAGGCCCGCCAACGGTCGATAAAGTGCTGCGATTCCAACCGCACCCAGGCATCGATGGCCGCATGCCGCGCCTTGCCCGAGGGCAGCACCACCAGGAACGGCTCGAGCAGCACGTCGTCGATGGGGCCTTGCAGTCCGGGGCGTTTTTGCAACGGACCGCCAGGCCTGGGTTCGGCGGTGAGATCTTCTTCGGCCAGGTGCCAGCGGCCATCGCGGCAAACCAGTTGCACGGTAGACTTCTGGTTTCCTTGAGCGATGCGGACGGTCTGACCGTCGATATCGATCACGGTTCGTTCGTTGAAGGTCGGCGCCTCGCGCCACGGGGCGTGGAGACGCAGCGCCGCCACGTTGGTGGTCGTGAGGCGGATACGTCCTGGTTCAACGGCCGCTGCATCGATCTTGGCTCCGGCCCAATGCTCGGCTAACCGCAGGATTTCGATCCAATGGCAGCGGTTGTATCGCAGTGTCTTGGTTTGCAGCGATATGTGCGAAGGATAACGGTCGCGGCCCTTGGCCACGATGGTCTGAATCTGCGACTGGAGTTCACGTAGGGTTTCGGGATGGTACTTGTGGCCCGTGCCCGGCCCGATGAGATGGGTCAGCTTGCGGCCGTTCTGCTGGAAGGCTTTTTCCATCACCTGGGCGGCCTGAATCTGACGGTCGTTCTCACCGCTGTAGGCGATCACAGGCACGTTGAACAGGTTTCGCACGTAATCTGGCGCGTCGTACAAGCCCCATAACTTTTGTTGATAGACGGGCGGGTATTGGTCGGGCTGCAGGTTAATGTATTGGCGCGTTTCGGCAAATCCGGCGCCTGGGCTCACGGCAACCCAGCGATCGGGATAGTGGGCGCCCAGGTGCCAGGCACCTGCCCCGCCCATGGAGAAGCCCCATAGTACGATCCGGTCGCGGTCGATCGGGTAATTGCGCGCCACCGCCTCAATGGCTTCCAGTACATCGACTTCGCCCGCAAATTTGAAGGCATTGCAGTAGCGCCCCATCGGGTGCAGCACGATGGCATCCGGCGGCGCGATCTGGCCGCGATTCGTTTGCCGCTGGGTGATGAAATGCAAGTCGGTGATCTTGTCGCCCCGCCCATGGAGCCACACATAGAGCGGCACCGGTTGCTTGAGTTCATGATCCTCGGGCACAACCAGCCCATAGGGCTGCGGCGAGTCATCGAGCTTGGAACGATAGCCGCGAACGATCAGCCCACGCTGCTGGTTCCAAGGGCGCTTGCCTTGGCTGAGGGCGTCGATCCGTTGTGCTGCCTGGTCCAGCAACCGCTGCGCTTTCTGCACGTCATCGGGCGCATAGAACTCGCCATGAAGCAGTGCAAACCGCACGGCCTTCAGGAAGATTTCCACGTCGGCCACGTCGTCGGCCGTCATCCTGGCGGGATTCAGTCCCGCCAGGCGCTCGCGCAGTTCGGCCTCGCGCTGCGCCAGTGCCTGCTGCACCTCTGGCTCAACCTGCATGCCCGGCGGAGGCAGCAGCCGGGCAATGCCACCAGCAGGCGCCGCGTTGCGCGGGGAAGCCTCCTGCGAACGCGCAGAACCTGGCAATCCTGCCAGCATTCCGGCAACCGCAATCCATAGACCCAGTGCCATTGCTTGGTGAGTAGTGCGGTTCAAAGCCGGGGCGCTAGCAACTGGCATCTTGCAATGGTCCTCACTGTGGGGGGCGGCGGGCGGCAACGAATATTCCTGCAAAGCCGGTGATATGGAAGGATCGGTCACAAAGGCCCGGCAGTCGAACGGTCTTGTACTGCAAGTGTTTCGTCGGTTGGCAACTTCAGCGAATCGGCCGTGATGGAGGCGGCTTCGCGCTGCACACCTGTCGTAAGACGCCACGTTGGCCGTTTGGCAGTGCCCGCTTGCCACCGCAGAAGGGGAGGCACGCTGGCGGGCACGGGCGCGGATATGGAATATGTAGCACGCGGTCGACGAGCGCGCCAGTTTACCGATGTTGTCCTTGCAGCTTAAAGACCAATCGAAAGTCTTGGCTCTTGGAGTACAGCAGGATGCGGTAGAGTTCACTGGACTGGGCAAGTTCTTGTGGCGTGCCGCGCGCGGCCAGGCGACCGTCGTGAAATACCAGCACGAGATCGCTGTTGCGGATCGAGATCGCCCTGTTGGCTAACAGGATCAGCGTCCGCCCTTCGGCCGCGGCGGCCAAGGCTTCGTCAACTTCCTTGGCGGTTTCCGGGTCGATCTCCGCGGGCTCTTCCACGATCAAGATGGCCGGGTCGCGAAGCAGTGCCCGCGCCAGGCCGATCCGCAATGCTTCGCCAGGGCGCAGCGATTGGCCGTGTTCGCCAATAATGGTTGAGAATCCGTGGGCCAGAACCTCGATGAAGTCGTACGCCTTGGCTTTCTTGGCGGCATCGCGAATTTCGGTAACGGAGAAGCGGGAATCACCGCAGGTGATGTTGTCGGCCACCGTGGCGGTGAACAGCAGCCCATCTTGTAACACCATGCCAATCTGCCGCCGGAGCGATGCCAAGGTCGCATCGCGGATATCCTGCCCGTCGATCAGAATCCGCCCCTCGGTGGGATCGTACAATCGAGCCAGCAGGCAGGCTGCCAAAAGTGGTGTATGGGCGTCGGACGAGATGAGGGCCACGCGCGTGTTGATCGGAATGGAAAACGCCAACTTATTCAGCAATGCCTGCCCTGCCGAGTTGCGCAAGACCACGTCGGCAAACTGCAACTGGCGCTCGGGTCGCGGAAGTTCGATCGCTCCGGGCTTCTGCACCACCACGGGCTCGCGCTCCAGGTAATCGAACACCGCGGCTGCAGCCAATTCGGCCTTGGGGACGAGGGCCCGTACCGTGGCAAACCGCCGCAGCGGCACCCCGGCGCTAGCCAGCAGCAACACCAGCAGCACGGCGCCGGAGAAGGAAACGCCCGGCGGGTCGCGGAGGATAACCACCCCCACCAGCAGCGCGAACAGCGCCCCGCACAACAGCAGGGCGAGGTACAACAGCGGCAGGCCGACCACGCCACCGACGTAGGTCCGCATGGCGAGACGATTGTAGCTTTCCAGGTTCTCCTCGAACGACGCCCCGGGAGCATCTTCCAGCATGTACCCGGCGACCATCCGGCTTTGCTTGATGCCTTCGACCAGCGCGGTCATCTGGTTGTTGGCCCGGTCTTCCAGAATGTTTTTGCGGGCTCGGGCGGAAGCGCCCGCCCAGTTGGCCAGCACCCAGATCAGGCAGGCCAACAACACAGCGGTGAGGGCCAGCCAGACATTGACGGCCAAGGCCGCAATGGTCAGGGCGATGAGCAGAAAAATGCCGCGGGGGATCACCCTCCACCACAGGGCCAGCGTCTGCTGAAGCGTGGAGACATCCTCGGTAAAGATATGGACCACGCTGCGGTCGGAGCGGCCGGGAAGTTCAGAGCTGCCCACCAGAAAAACCTGGGCGTGAATCTCGCGGCGCAACCGCGTAGCGACGCTCAAGGCCGCACTCCGCGCAAACCGATCGGCCAGGTACAACGCCAAGAATGCCAACCCGCCAAACACCAGGCCAGAAGCAATCAACAGCAGCAGGCTGCCGTAGTTGGATCGCAACACGCCGATGTTCTCATACAACCCGGGCAGCCAGGCACCTGGCCAGGAATCGCGCGTACGCCACACCAGCGGCAGCAGTCCCCGATGGTAGTACACGGCCGTGGTGGCCCGCTGATCGGCG
Source organism: uncultured Pirellulales bacterium (assembly GCA_964511065.1). Taxonomy (GTDB): domain Bacteria; phylum Planctomycetota; class Planctomycetia; order Pirellulales; family S012-138; genus CALBRZ01. The sequence continues at coordinate 23,442 of CAZEEG010000050.1, forward strand.
GCAGTCAGAACATTTTCAGCGGCCGGCACGTTGGGGTCGCCGGCCAAAGTGTTCAGTAGCTCTTCGTCGTGGGGTGAGAGCAGACTTTGCCCTCCGGCGGACAGCGGTACTTCGAGCCGCCCCTTGGTCACGAGCAGGTCGACCAGGGCAAAAACGCACGCCAGAAACGCCAGGTAAAACACCACGAATGCCACCGACGCCACGACGATGGAAATCATCGTTCCGCCAAACGCCGGGCAGAGGCGGCGTACTCGCGCAAACTGTCCTTCACCAGTCAAGTGAGGGCTCCGTCGATGAAAGGGGATTGTAGCTGGATGTGAACCACGCTCAGCAAAACGGCCGCATGAAAGCTCGAACGGCTTCCTGCTCCCGCGTGCCGCAGGCGCGCTGGCGAGGGCGATGCGCCGAGGGACACAATGACTGGCCTAATGCCAGTTAAATCGGCGGCGCACCGTTGTGCAACCGATTGCGGCTCAAAGTAAGCCTTGGACGCGATGAAAGCCAGAAGCACCGCGACGGAATACAACCTTTAGGGTGGAAACTCACCCTTGCTGCACCACGCGGCACTGCCAGGCAGGCTAGCGCCTGGTGGCAGGGCGACCACGCTGGGTACCCCCAAAAGCGGCCCTTGAGGGGGGGGCTTTATCACGGCTGGGCCGGATCGACCCGCTGCACCGTGCGGCTCGATTCATCGACCACGTGGAACGCACCACCACGCGGCACGTCGATTTCGATCTTGCCGTAATCGGGCAGGGTGATCGACACGTTCTGCTGCGATTCGAGCGGCGCATGGGCGTATACCAGCCAACGCCGCGCGCCGGCTTCGCCCAGCTCCAGGGCCAGGCTGAAAACTGGCAGCGGCGTTTGATCGTTCCACGGGCGCGGCGGGTCCGCGCTCGTGTCGAGCAGATACCAGCGGCGAATGCCCTTCAATCGCTCGGGAATGTCCGATTGGTACGGGTGAAGGTGGGCGTCGTTGCGCACCAGGCGGCCGTGCCGCCAGAACTCGGTCAGGATGGGGTTGTGATGAACGCGGTCAACGGCCTTCACTGTCTCCAGCCAATACGCTTTGACCGGTTCCAGCGGCGTAGCGTGGCCGCGGAATTCACGCACCACGCGCGGCCTTAAGAGCCACATGCCAAACTGCACCCAGCCAGCGGTACGCTCGGGGGAATAGGTTTGCCCATCGGCCAGGTATTGCAGGACTTTGGCCTTCTTGACCAGCTTGGGATCGAAGTCGCGCGGTCCTTGCGCCGGCGTGCTGGAGCGGGCGACCAGGCTTTCGCCTCGCGGAACGCCAAGTGCTTCGGCCCAGACGTTGACCTCGTTGCCATCCCAAGTGGACATTTCAAACCAGAAGTCGGGATTGGCCTCCCAGGCCTCGTCGAGCATGAACACCCAATTCATCGACTCCACCTGCGTGGAGAACACCCAATAGTCGCGGTTGGCGTTCCAATTGTGGGTGTAGTACGAGGGGCTGCCGCCGTCCCAAACGTGCCATTCCGGCGCCGTCCAACGGTCGCAGGTCAGCGAGTACACCTTCCAGCCATCCCATCGTCCAAAATGGCTAGGACCCAAGGCACCGTATCCGACAAACCGGGCGTTCTCCCGCCAGGCTGGGCTGACCAGGGCCGCCCGCATGGCGTTGAACATGACCCCGTAACGCTCGATCCAGCCTTCACCCACGACGCGACGTTTGAACTCGTCGGACTGTCCTGGGCCGTACCGCTTCAAGTACCGCCCTGAGACTTCTTCCAGTGGACCGTGCTTGGCCCAGCGCAGGTCGGGCGGTTCATTGTTCGAGACCAACAGCACCAGCGGCGGATCGGGATAGGCCTGCTGGACCCACTTCATGGCGGCAGTGTCGATGTATTCTTTGGCCGGGTCTTTCCAGGGTGCCAGAGGGCTAAAGGGGCTCAGCTTCGCCACGCGGCGGCCATCGGGCGTAATCACGCCTGCCCAGTGCGATTCAGGGCCTTCGCGATACGACTTGCGGACCAGCATGGCGTCGAACTGCGTGCCGCGAATCGAAATCGGCAGTTTCAGCTCCGAGTAATAATGGAGCAAGCGGCGGTAGTATTGCTGGAACCGCTCGCTTTGCGGGTCACCGGTAGGCCAAGCCAGCCAGGGCATTATATGGTGTCCGTTCTGCAATAGCTCGATCTGATGCTCGGGCGTGAACGTGCCATCGACCGTGCCCACGTTCCAGTGGCTGACCAGCGGCAGCGGGCGGCCGTGCGGGCCGCGGGGCGGCAGCAACGCTTCGCGGCGGATGGTTGCGGCAACGCGCCGGGCCGCCTCGCTGGGCTGATCGCTGGTTGGTGCTGCCGCGCGGGCAATGGCCCCCCAGTGCAAATGCCAGTGCAGATGCCTTCCGTCCGGCAGTGTCGCTGGCCCAGCAGGCCATGAAACAGCCAGCAGGCCAAGGGCGCAGAGCGTTGCGGCAGCGCGGATGCAGAACCGTCGGCCGGGCATGGCGAACCTCCCCCAAGGGCCCGTGTAGCTGAAAGATGAGACATGCGGTTGGGATCATCATCCCCAACGGGTGGGGAGGGTGCAAGCAATCGACCATTGAAGTGCCGGGGCGTCGGGGGACCGTGGACCGGGGGCAGCATGAGGGGAGGCCGCAGCTTGAAAATGTTCGATCACCAGAGCGTGGCGAATCATACGCTTAACGAGATCGCCGCCGGGACGCCTGGGGAGCGCTCGCACGCGCGCTGGCATGGTCGATGAAACGTTCAATCAACAAAAATAGCCGCCGGCAGAGCATCCGTGCCTGCCGGCGGCCTTAGGTCGACCTAAATATCAAAAGGAAGCTTCCGTGCTTCACCGGTACCAATCTTGGCACCGGGGGCAATCCATGCCCTGGTGTGGCGGCGCTGGAGCCGGGCAGCGATCGTGCATGCCCTGGCTCGGCGCGCAGTGCGATCACAGTTTCCGTACCATGATTTCGCGCAGCGATGCCGCGGAGTGGATGGTTGGCCCTGGTGGCCAGCAGGTTCCCGCCTGCCATAGGCGGAGATGGCCTGGAAGGGGTGGGCCGCGTTACGCGACCAGTCGCATGTTGTCGGCCATTTGAACGGTCGCGGCCTTCACGCCGTCGACAAACTCTTCAAAGATGCGGATATCGAGCGCCGTCGCGCTGTCCGCTTCCGGATGGAATTGCGTACCGATCGCAAACCAATCCGGCATCACGCTCTCGATCGCTTCGATCACGCCGTCAGGGCAGCGAGCCGAAACGATGAATCCCGGCGCCACTTCATCCACCGCCATGTGGTGCATGCTGTTGACGCGAATCTCGCCGTCGCCAAAGACCCGCTCCATGAGCGTACCCGGCGTCACCTCCAAGGCATGGCGGTGATTGCGGTCCATCGAGTCGCGATGGGGTACCGCGCGAGGGATGTCTTCGGGAATGTGCAGGAACAGGTTCCCACCCTGGGAAACATTCAGCAGTTGCATTCCCACTCCGATGCCGAACACGGGCATCCGGCGCGCCGCAATCTGCTTCATCAGCAGGCGGTCAAAGTCTTCGCGGCGGGAATCCATCGGCCGCACCGAGGGGTGCAGCATGAAACCGTCGCGGCGGGGGTCCAAGTCGGCACCACCGATCAGGACCATGGCGTCCAGATGATCCAACAGTTGTTCCAGGTCGTCCTCGCTGGCTTGCTGCGGAACGACCACGGGGATACCCCCGACTTCCGAAATCGATTCGTAATATCCAGCGCAGAGATAGGCGAAGGCAGGCGCGTCCTTCGTGGCGGCGCGGTAGTCGGAGTTGATTCCGATCAGCGGCTTACTTCCCATCTCAAAGACCTCCCTTGGCCCATCATCTGGCCAATTGCATTGGAGTACAGGTGCGGTTTCCTCAAACCGCGGACTCCAGGCTGGCGAGCAGCTATCGTCGGGGCGGGAAGGTCTAGCAAATGCCACGAGGAGGGTCGGCGTGCCCCCACAAACGAGGTCGTCCGTGACAATCGCTGGCGTGCCCGCGGCCGAAACGATTCGGCCTGCTCGTTACCGCGGAGCCATGGGACATCCAGTCCCGGCGGTTTTGGGGAAAGCCAACTCCCACCGTGAGCGTTGGCGATGTGCGGAAACATATCAGGGGCAGGTACGATTGCAAGGAATAGGGGGATTTTGCGGGTCCGCTCCGGTGCTAGCTCAACATACGGTATAGATGCACTGCTAGCACTGTGCAGTTGGCCACTACCAACAACCACCCAAAATCGTGCGTCAGGATGTCGCAAATGGATGTCGCTCAAGAAGTTGCACGCGGTGCGCACATTTCAAAAGCCGCCACAACCCCGGCCGCCCGGGCTATGCCGATCGGGCGAAACTCCCCTACAAGGAGCGGTTGCCGTGTAGACCATTGGCCGGTGTGCGGGGGGCTCAGCCGTGCGGAGGTTCGCGCACGCGACTTTGGCAAACCCGGTCGCTTGTCGCTGGAAGTTTCCGTACCATGCGGCCCTGATCTTGTCTGCTTCACGCGCTAACGTGCCACGGTCGTTGCCATGAGCCAGCAGAAACGTTCAACACCCATCGCCTTGATCTTGCCGGGACTGTTGGTAGCGGCCACGGGGGTGGGCGCGGGCGACCTCTTCACTGCCAGTCTTGCCGGCAGCAAACTCCAACTTGCGATTCTGTGGGCCGCATTGGTCGGGGCACTGCTGAAGTGGACGCTCAACGAAGGGATCGCCCGGTGGCAACTCGCCACCGGTACCTCGCTCTTGGAAGGCTGGTCTCAGCGGCTTGGGCGCTGGTTCGAGTGGTTGTTTCTCGTCTACCTGCTGGTGTGGTCGTTCGTGGTTGGCGGGGCGATGATTACCGCCTGCGGCGTGGCAGCGAGTTCCTTTATCCAGTTCGGCGAAGCGGCCACCTCAAAGATCATCTGGGGCTTCATCCACTCGCTGGCGGGACTGGCCTTGGTGTGGTGGGGTGGCTTCAAACTGTTCGAACGGTTGATGGCGGCCAGCATTGCCGTGATGTTTGTTTCCGTGCTGTTCACAGCGGCCCTGCTGCCGGGCCGCGATCTGTCGGGCACCGCGCTGCACGGCTCGGTGGCGCCCTCTTGGGCCGACGTGTTGGCCGGCCTGGTGCCGGGACCCATCCCCAAGGAAGGCATAGGCTGGTTCTTGGGGGTGCTGGGCGGCGTCGGCGGCACGGTAACGCTGCTCAGCTACGGTTACTGGATTCGCGAGGCAGGCAGGTCCGGCGAACGCGGCATCCGCGAGTGCCGAATCGACCTGGCCGTGGCCTATGCGCTCACGGCTTTTTTCGGCGTGGCGATGATGGTCGTGGGCTCGATCGTCCCGCTGGAAGGCCGCGGCCCCGAGACCGCCAGCGTTTTGGCGGATGCGCTCCATAGCGTCTTGGGGCCGGTTGGACGATGGGCTTTCCTGATCGGTTTTTGGGGGGCCGTTTTCTCCAGTTTGCTCGGGGTGTGGCAGGGCGTTCCCTACCTGTTTGCCGATTTCTTGCGGATTCGCCGCCAGTATGCACAGGAACGCCGCGAGGGATCGGCGGGCAAGACGCAACCAGCGGCGTCTGCCGAATCTCCCGCCACCCACGGCGGAAGCCTGATGCGGTCCAAGGCCTATCGGGCTTACCTGGTAGCGCTGGCGGTCGTGCCGCTGCCGCTACTGTTTCGCAAGGTGGAACACGTCCAGTTGGTGTACGCCGTGCTGGGAGCGTTCTTCATGCCGCTGCTGGCACTCACACTGTTGCTGATGAACAACCGCCGCGATTGGGTCGGGAAGCATCGAAGCGGTTGGGCGATTAACGCCATTTTGGTCGTCACGCTGGGATTCTTCGGCTACGTAGGCGTGCGCGAAGTCTTGGAGGCACTCGGCATTGGCCGATGAAGCGGCCGGACCATCCTCTAGCGGCTGCTAGCGATGCTGCCGCTGCACGATGTGGCGGCGATCGGGCTTCTGTATCGGCTGGGTTTGCGATAAGTTGCCGTCGATGCCACGGGCGGATGCCCCCCGCCATCATCGGCAGAACCCTCCAAACCTTTGCGACCTTGCGAGAGCACGGATGCTCGCCCGGTTCCTTACCACTGCCGCCGACTTTGCCGTTGACTTGGGGACGGCCAATACGCTCATCGGTGCGCCAGGGCGAGGGGTCCTCCTGGCCGAGCCATCGGTGGTGGCGATTGAAGCCCAGCGGCGAAAGATGCTGTCGGGCCGCTCGGCCGTGGGCCATCTTGCCCGACAAATGCAGGGACGAACTCCCGAGGGCATCGAGGTCGTTCAACCATTGCGGCAGGGCGTGGTTGCCGACTTCGAGTGCTGCGAAGCCATGCTTCGATACTTCTTGTTTAAGCTGCGGCCTGCGCGGTTCGCAGCGCGGCCGCGGCTGCTGGTGGGCGTACCAGGCTCGATTACCCCCGTGGAGAAGCGGGCATTGTTCAACAGCGCCCTGCGTGCCGGGGCCGGGCAGGTCCTGTTGATTGCTGAAGCCAAGGCGGCCGCCGTTGGCTTAGGGCTGCCGGTTTCCGAACCCTTGGCCAGCATGGTTTGCGACATCGGCGGCGGTACCACCGAAATTGCCGTGCTGACATTGGGCGAGATTGCCGCCTGCCAGTCGATCCGCATCGGCGGCGAAGCCTTTGATCAAGCCATCGCGGACTACCTTCGCCGCCGATATGGCCTGGAGATTGGCCTGGCTGCGGCCGAGCAGTTGAAGATTGATGTCGGCAGCGCCTGGCCGCTTCCCCTGGAACAGACGGCGGAAGTCCGCGGCGTGGACACGGTAGCGAGCCTGCCCCGCAAGGCGACGATCACCAGCGAAGAAATTCGGGAAGCGTTGGCTGAACCGCTGGAGCAGATCGTCGATGCCATCCGCCGCACGATCGATTTGTGTACGGCGGAACTGGCTGCGGACCTGGTCGACCAGGGCCTGGTCCTGGCCGGTGGCGGCGCCTTGTTGCGGGGATTGGATCAATACCTGACTGAACGGACGGGCCTTCCCTGCCGCGTTGCCCCGCAACCGATGGAAGCGGTTGTTACCGGCGCGCTGCGGTGCCTGCAGAACTTGCCCCGGTGGCGTCATGCGTTGGAGAGCAGCGATGACGAAGCCTGACGCCTCCAGGTCAACCGCGGAAAACCAGACCTACATCTTGGCCTGCGGCCTGCTGCTGGCCGCGGCGCTGGCGATGGTGCCGCAGCGCCTGGCCGAACCGGTGCGCCAAGGATGGTTGCGAGCCTTAGAGCCGGGGCTGGCGGCCTGCGCTTCGGCTCGGACGTGGACGGCCCAGCGGCTGGGCTTTCTGGCCCATCTGCGACGCGATGCCGAAGCGGCCCGGCTTCAAGCCGACGAACTGGATCAACTCCAACGGCAGCGCGATCAATTGGCAGCGCAGGCCGCTGCGCTTGCCGCCCGCCTCCAAGCCATTCAAGAAGCATCGCCCGACACCCCGCCGCTGGTCGCCGAAGACCTGGTTCGGGCGCGCCCGCTGGGCCTGCAATCGCAGGCGCTGCTCCAGCGGCAAGGCATCATCGAAGCCGGAACGGCCCAGCACTTCGCTCCTGGCGATTACGTGCTGGAAACGGCCATTCAAGCGCTCGATGCCGGCGCTGCTGACGGCGTGCAGCCAGGCATGTTGGTCCTGGCAGGCACGCGCGTCCGCGGGAAACTGCTCAAGGTCGGGCGTGAAGCAAGTACCTGGCTGCCGGTACGATCCGCCAACTATCGCGACCTGGTGCAGATCGCCACCATGCAGGAAGGACAGTTGCGATTTGGGCCGCGTGGAGTGCTCGAAGGAACTGGGGGCCGCCTGTGCCGGATCAAGCTGATCGATACCACCACGCCCATCGGGCCGGGCGATTACGTCTTCACCGTGGCCGAGGAATCGCCCTCGGGTCAACCGCTGTGGTACGGCAACATCGCACAGGTCCGGCAGGTGCCCGGCCAATCGCATTGGGAAATCTGGATGGAGCCAGCCGCGCACCAGGGATTCGCTCCGCTGGCCATCCTGCGGCGCAGGTTGAACCACGATCGTCTGGATGGCTATCTGGCAAACTA
>CAZEEG010000050.1:31566-40022 GCA_964511065.1 uncultured Pirellulales bacterium
TTCATGGATTACTTGATTCTACTGATTGCCATTTATCTATTGAGCGCGGCGCAGCTTGGGCTTGCTCCGTCGGCTGAGATCGCCGGCGCGGTCCCCAATCTGCTGGCCGCCGCGGCCGGAGTTTGGATGTTGCTCGGCCGCGATGAAAGGCCGTTGATGGCTGCTGCCTTGTGGGGGCTGGCTGCGGACCTGACCAGTGGCGGACGGCCCGGGCTGGCGATGGCCGCGTATCTGATCGTTGCGTTTGGGTTGCTGCGCGCCCGGCCCGAGGCACCCTTGCCGGGGTGGCTCGTCATCCTGGCTGCGATGTTGGCCGTGCTCGCCGCCACGCTGCTGGAGACCGTTGCCCGGGTAGCGCTGGGTGAGCAGTCGCTTGATGGTGGCGATTTCTTCAATACCTGGTTTGTGGGTGGCTTGTATTCGGCCGTAATATCCGGGGCGATGATGCTGCTGGTTCGAAGTGCTGTAGCCGTTTTTGGAACGGACAACCCTACCGCATCGTGGAAGTATGAATGATCCGTCCGGCGCCAACGCATCAATGGAGCAGGCAGGCCGCTTGCATCAATGAATGACTCCTTGGGAACGCTTATAGACGCCGAGTGATTCCCTCGATGTTATCGATAGAGGTTCCATCTGAGCATGCCTGTGGTTGCCGATGTCGCTGCTGATCCCTGACCCGCTCGATCACCTTGATGCAGCCGACCGCTGGGCGAGGGCTCGGCAGGGTGATGCCAAGGCAGCGTTTGGGTTGGGATTCCGTGGTCGGGCATGGGTGGTGCTGGCCCTGTTTGGGATTGCATTTGCCGGGGTGGCGGCGCGCCTGGTGCAGTTGGAGCTGGCCGTCGGCCCACAATACCGGCAACTGGCGCGGCAACCCGTGCGCAGCGAGGAGCCATTGCCGGCGGTGCGCGGCCGCATCCTCGCGCGCGATGGCACGGTGCTGGCACACGATAAGCCATCGGCATCGTTGGCGATGCACTTTCGCTATCTCCAGTGGCCCACGGACGAAGCCTGGCTGCGGCGGCAGGCGCGTAGCCGGTTGCCAGTCGCAGACCGCAACCATCCCGAGAAGCTGGCGGCTGCCATGAAGCAGTTTGCAGCCGATCTGGACGCTTTGCACGAGCGGTTGGCCTTGCTGGGGCAAGTGTCACCGGAAACGTGGCTTGCCCGGCGGCAGCGCATCACTCGGCAGGTTCGTTCCATGGCGGAGAGCGTGAACGAGCGCCGCCGTCAACGGTTCATGGAATCGGAGCTTTCGCCCGCCGATAGCGATTCGTGGTGGGAAAGGGCGTTGAATGCGCTCCAGGCAAAACTGTCGCCGCGAGAGACGCAACCACCGCGCCCCATCGTAATTGCCGAGGAACTACAGTACCACGTACTGGCAGAGGATCTGCCGCTGGACGCGGCCGCGGCGATTGAAGGTGCCCCTGAAGCGTTTCCGGGCGTGCGGGTCGTTTCAGGCACGCACCGCGATTATCCGTTAGGGGCAACGGCGGCCCATGTGCTGGGTTACATCGGCCTGGCCAATGAGCGCCCGGCGGAAGCCGAGCGTCTGTTGGCCGCTGCTGGTGTAGCTATTCTTGAAGGCAAACAGGGGGTCGAGGCCGTGTTCGACGATCACCTGCGCGGCACTCCAGGGTTGGAAGTGCGTTTCTCCAATCGTAGTGGGGAGGTGCTGGAACGCGACGTGGTGCGGCAACCGCAGCCCGGCCGCGATATCGTGCTCACGATCGACGCCCCGCTGCAGCAAACGGTCGATCGGCTCTTGGAGTCGGCCGTGGAGCGCAACCGGGCGCTTTCCGGCGAGGACGTGCGCCTGAAGTCGGGCGGCGCGGTGGTGGTACTCGATGTCGAGACCGGAGCCGTCCTGGCTGCCGCGTCGGCGCCTTCGTTCGACCCGGGCGTGTTTCTCCGGGCCGACTTGGCCGACGTTCAACCGCTGCTCAACGCGGTCGATCATCCGCTCTTCAACCGGTTTGCCCAGATGGCGATTCCGCCGGGATCGGTGTTCAAGCCGGTTACGGCGGCGGCGGCCCTGGAGCGCGGCGTGGTCGAGGCCGACGAACGCTTTTACTGCCAGGGATTCCTGAGCCACGCCGGCAGCCATCGCTGCGCGATTTTTGTGGCCCGGGGAATCGGACACGGCGATATCGCGCTGCCGGCGGCGATGGCCGAAAGCTGCAATGTTTACTTTTTCCGTCTGGCGCAGCGGGTCGGCCCCGATGCACTTTTCCAATGGGGAACCGCATTTGGTTACGGGCAACGTACCGGGATCGATCTGCCTGGTGAAGCTGTCGGCAACCTGCCAAATATTCCGGGCGAAGTGGCCGCCGGTAAGTGGAGCGATGGCGACACGCTGCAGCTTTGTATTGGGCAGGGGTACCTCACGGCCTCGCCGTTGCAGGTGGCGGTGATGACGGCGGCCATCGCCAATGGCGGGTATCGCGTGACACCGCACGTGGTGGATCGCGTGGGACTCGCGAATCGGTTGTCCGACGACCTGGCCGACGATCACCTGCCCGAGTCGCCGCATGCTCGAACGCCCATTGCGGGCCTACATCCCGATACCCTGGCGGCATTGCGGCGAGGGATGGAAGCCGCCGTAGCCGACCATCGCGGCACAGCGCACGCCGCACTGGCCCAACTGCCTGTTGCCGTGGCCGGAAAGACCGGCACGGCGGAGACGGGCGGCAATCTCCCGCCGCACGCCTGGTTTGCCGGCTATGCCCCGGCCCAGCGGCCCCGGGTGGCCGTGGTAACCGTGCTCCAGCACGGTGGCAGCGGTGGCTCGGTGGCGGCCCTGCTGGCTGGGAGGGTATTTGCGAGATTGGATCAACTGGGGTACCTCAGGTAGTCAGGGGAGCGTGGCACCCCGAGTCATATGCCCCCGGCGTCGCTGCTGCAGGGCCACGGAATGACGGTTTGCGATTGCCCCTGTCGCGGCCAAACGGTTGTGGTAGACTATTCGTTCGCGCGGCTAACCACTGCCGGGGCTCAAATTGTGCCCGCACTTTATGTTGGTGCTCGCCTGGGCAGCAAGGTAAGTTGGCCGCGGGTCGATCCGTTGCGTCTTGCTGGCCGAGCGGGAGCGCTCTTCACGCTTGCGAGCGGTGCGTGAACGTACCGGGAGCTAGCCGCGGGGCCGTTTCGTGCCGCCTGCCTTGGTTGGGGGGCGTCCGACGGCGACCCCTCAACATGCAATGGACCTTGCAGCATCTGGGAGGTCGCCGAGTCGATCTGCCCGCCCACCCTGATCACCTTCCCGCCTGGAGCTTTCCCATGCGAGGTATGCTGGCCGTAGTTTTGTGTATCGCCTTGACTGCATTGTGTTGGGGCGTTTATGGCCCGGTGTTGCACGTCGGCCAAGAAAAGTTGGGCGTGCCGGCCAATGCCGAGTCGGGCACGCCAGCCGGTTTGAGCTTTTGGCGGGCGTTCATCGGGGTCGGGCTGGCCTACTTTGTGATCGCCGTCGTGGTGCCGATCCTCTATCTCAAGACCAGGGGCGAGAAGGGCAACTGGACGGTTCGAGGCAGCCTGATGAGCCTGGGGGCTGGAGCGGCCGGTGCCGTGGGGGCCTTGGGGATCATCATGGCCTTTGTGTACGGCGGCAGCCCCATCTTTGTGATGCCCCTGGTATTTGGCTGTGCTCCGGTGGTGAACTCCTTCGTCACCATGTATTTCACCAAGAGCTATAAGGAAACCAACGCGATCTTCTGGGCAGGGCTGATCCTGGTCGTGGCTGGTGCCGTAACGGTGATGCTGTTCAAACCCACTGCCGCGATCGCGGCCGCCGGTGGTGCGGCTGCCAATTCCAATGCGGTCAGGGCGGTTGCCGATACCGCCATGGTGACGATTTCCATTGCGATCGTCGCCTTGTGCTGGGGTTCGTATGGACCGTTGCTCCACAAGGGACAGGCGGCGATGAACGGCAGCCGGCTGCGGCCATTCATCTGCGTGGGCCTGGCGTATTTCCTGGTGGCGGTGGTCGTGCCGTTCTTGGTGTTGGCCGCTCAAGCTGAACCTGAACCCGGCGGTTGGAACTTTCTGGGGACCGCTTGGAGCTTGGGGGCCGGTGCTGCCGGGGCCTTTGGTGCCTTGGGCATCATCATGGCGTTCAATTTTGGCGGTAAGCCGGTTTACGTGATGCCGCTGGTGTTCGGCTGTGCCCCCGTGGTGAACACGTTTGTATCGGTGGTGGGGCTCGTCAGGGCCGGGCACGCCTTGAACATCAGCCCGATCTTCTATGCCGGTTTGATCGTGGTGGCCGTGGGCGCGGTGACAGTGCTGGTATTTGCTCCCAAGCCGCACAAGCCGCCCGCTCAACAACCGTCGGTACCGAAGGAAGTGGAACAGGCCGCTGGGGCGGCTTCGTAACTCGACGGTCCAGTTTCGGTACACCGATTGGCCTTTGTGAGGGCAACAGCCCCGCAATGGCCAAGTAGTGGTGAATGGCCGGCGCCGTCGTGCGATGGGAGAGTTGTAATGGCGGATTCCTTGCCGACCGATCCCGCGATCCATACACCTTCAGCCAGTACGGCGGAAGGTTCCGCGCCGGCGCGTTCGCCCGTGGAGGCCATGCGGCAGATCGACGGCCTTTTGAGCCATGTCTGGATGGTGCGCACGTTCCTCAAGCACTCGGAAGAAGCGGAGGACGATGAAGAACTGTGCGAAGTCCATCGCACGCTCTACGACTTTGCGCTGGCGCTAGGCGGTCCGCTTCAACGCGGCGATGCCGAAGCCTATTTGAAGCAAGCGCGCAAGAAACTCGTCAAGCTCCGCAAGGCCACCGAACTGTTCGTGGAAATCCAGCCGGAAGTCTCCACCCATACCAATTTTCAGATGGCCGCGACCTCGCTCAAGCTGGCCGTCGCGCAAATCGCGCAAATCCTGCAAAACCAGGGCTGAAACCAGTTTGCCGCGCGCGGAAAGCCGCTGGCGAAACCTTTACCCGGCTGCGGGGTTAAGAGAAGATGGGACTTTGACCGCGCAGAAAGCAGCGGCCAGCAGGTCTCATCGCCCCCCGGGCTGCCTGCGGCCGCACGCCCGTCTTGCTACCTGTCGTTCTTAAAATGGAACTACGCATGCATCGACACCAACGATTCGTGTGCTTGTTTCCGGCTCTTTGCCTGGTGGCGTTTGGGTTGATTTCAGCCTCGGCGGCCCAAGCGCAGCCGAACATGGCAGATTATCTCTCGCGGATGGACGCCAACGGCAACGGCCTGCTGGAGCCCAGCGAAATGTCCGAACGCTTCCAGGGTTTCTGGGGGGCGACGCTGCGCGAACGTGGAATCGATGTCAGCCGCCCCGTGCCCATCGACCGCATCTCCGAGGTTATGCAGGAGCGCTTTAGTCGGATGCGCCGCGACCGTGAAGAGAGCGGGGGCGATCGCCGATCGGGCCGGTCGAGCGGGGATGACGGCGATCGGCGCAGCCGGTACGGCCGTTCGCGCAGCCGCGGTGGGGACGACCGCCGCGATGATGACCGTCGGAGTGACAATCGCCGTTCCAGTGAGCCAGCGGCCGAGGCCATGCTTGTGCCGGGCTTTGGGAACGATTTTGAGCCGATTCCCGTCCCCGGCTTCGACACGGTTGTCGAGAACGACGACGATTGGGAAAGCCAGTATGATCGGCGAACACTGGAAACCGTGCGCGACATGATTCGCCGCTATGATCGCAACAACAACGGTGTGTTGGATCGCGACGAATGGGCCGATGGCCGCTGGCGGACCGACCCGGCCAGTTCCGACTTGGATAACGATGGCCGTCTCACGCCAAAAGAATTGGCGATCCGCATCGCCGGTTTTCGCAACTCCAACGACCGCGACGGTGCTGATCGCGACGATAGCCGCGGCGGAGGGGATCGGGGCGGCGAACGTGGTGGTGATCGCGGCCGGGGAGGTTGGGGAGGACGCGGCGGAGGAGGCAGGTTTGGCTCCCGTGATTCGTCGGACCCGCCGGCCGAATCGCGGCCCAGCCCCACTCCCAGCCGGAACGATAAACCGGCTGTCACGACCTACCGTTTCCGCACACCTACGGAACGGCTTCCCAAGGGCATGCCGGAATGGTTCGCACGCAAGGACGTGGACGGTGATGGGCAAGTCTCCATGGCCGAATTCGCCAGCCAGTGGTCACAGGCGGAAGTGGCCGAGTTCCGCAGTTGGGACCACAACGGCGACGGCTTGATCACGGCCGACGAATGCCTGGCAGGACAGCGAACCACGGAAATGATCGCCGCGGCAGATAGCGGCGCGCCGCCGGCTACATCGTCGCCAGGCAGCGACCGCGTGGCTGGTACGTCCCCCGGTGGGCGTCCCGGTTTCGGTAACGCAGGGCCGGGCAATTCTGGTTCAAGCACCCGCTCAGGGTTTGGGAGCGGATTTGGCAGCCGATCGGGCTTTGGCAACCGCAGCAGCGGTGGACCGCAATCGGCGCCGCGGGGCACCACGCCGGGATCAGCAGGCGATTCCGCCAGCGCCCCCTCGGGCACTCCTGCTGCGGCAACGTCCGCTACGGCCACGCCCGCTACGTCAAGTTCTGGCGCGTCGCAGAATTCGTATCGTGACGTATATTCCAAGAAGTTTCGGGAGTGGGACGTCAACCGCAACAACGTGCTGGACGGCGACGAGATCAGTCCCTCGATCCGGTCGGCCGACCGCAACGGCGATGGCCGAATCACCCTGGAAGAACTGTTGGACCGCTTCGCCCGGTAATGAACACTCCGGCTCGACTTGCCGTTTCGCTGCGAACGCTGTTGCAGGGCAGCTTGGACTATGCCGGTATGTTCCCGCCGGCGCGATTGGACCTGGACGACGCCTGGGCCAAGTACCTGGAAGCCTGGGCCAGCCCTCACTGTTGGCTGTTGCGGTCGTTTGTTTGCCCCGTGGGCCGCTTAGCCGAGTTGGCCACGTGGCATGGCCGATCGCCAGCCCCACAGGGAAGGTTCACGGCAATTGGAACGCCGCCGGCCACAGGGGGTGAATCAGCGTCGGCAGGGTCGCCGCAGGACGATGCAGCACGCCTGGCCGATTTCTATCGGCAGTTAGCCGTACACTCCGGGCCACCCATCCAGCTAGGCTACGAAGTTTCCCCCCCGGCCGATGCAACCGCTGAACAGGCCGCCTGGGAGAAGTACTGCTTGGATCTCGACGCGCGGCTTCGCGCCGCTGGCGTTCCGCTTAGTGAAGTGTTTCTCGAAGTGCCGCTCGATTTACCGTGGCTAGCTTCGCTGGAGTTCCCTGCGGTGGATAGCCCTTGGCGCTGGGGGCTGAAGTTCCGTACCGGCGGATTGGAAGCCGCCGCTTTTCCGACGGCGGAAGCCTTGGCAGCGGCCATCGCTTCCGTGGCCGCTCGGGCTGTCACGCCCGGGCAGGTTCCACGCGGCAATTCGCCAAGCCACACGGCCTGCCCAGGTGTCGTCTTCAAGGCGACGGCCGGCTTGCATCATCCGCTGCCGCACGACGTGCCCGACCTCGCCTGCACTATGCACGGTTTCATCAATCTGTTTGTTGCGTCGGTCGTGGCCTGGATAAAAGGGCCAAGACCGTTGGCCCTCTCTGGCACTCACACCAGTTCCGCCCAGCGAGCCGTGAACCTGCCATCGCTGCTGTCTGACGTTCTGCGAGAGCGCGATCCGCAGGCGTTTGCATGGGACGCCCATCAATTGTCGTGGCGGGGGCACCATGCTTCGCTGGCTGCCATCGCCAATGCGCGGCGGCATAGCCTGGTATCTTTCGGCAGTTGCAGCTTCGACGAGCCGATTGCAGACTTGAGCAGCCTGGGTTGGATCTGAAGCGAAGTTGCGATGCTGCCTGACCAGGTTCGGGCCAGACGGCTGAGTGCGCCAAGGATCAAGAATGGATCCCCAGAACGCTTGGGCGACTGTCGTTGATTGCCCACTGGTCCAAGGTGTCCACGTGCAGTCTTAGAGACAAGTTCGCCTGCCTGCGATGCTGTCAAGCATCGGTCTTGCAGCGTGGTATCCCCGCCAAAGGCGGCAGCGCAGATTACGCAGCTTCGCGATCTGATAACTCGTTCTGCAGGTGATGACTGCATGTGAGAGGGGTGGGTCAAAGTTCTTCAGAACCGGCCTTGACCCTATCAGAGCAAAGGCATATTCTCCCGCCCACACGTTGAGGGCAACGCGGCCACGCAACTCCCCAGACGTGTTTGGCAAGTTAGCTGGAACTGCAACATCCACGTAGGAGGGTCTGCATCTGGGAACGCAAGTTCCTGCGGACCACGAAGCGTGCTCCCCGGCATGGATGCCGCGAGCCGGTTCGCTTCCTGAAAGTGATGTTGAAGCGGTCTGGAGCAGTTGCTATAAGCCGCTGACACAGACGCACGGCGAGGTTGTCGGAATGGATGCCGGCACACCCGCCGCGGTTCCAAGCCAGAACACAATCCAACGCTTGCCTCCAATCGCTCCCGGAAATGTCAGAGTCCTTTGCCCCCCTGGG
>CAZEEG010000051.1:0-15794 GCA_964511065.1 uncultured Pirellulales bacterium
GTTGTCCAGGCCCACCGCTTTGAGCACGTACTGGGTCATCTCCAGGCAGCCGCGGAACTCATCTTCCACCTGGTCCTCGGTGCAGAACAGGTGGGCATCGTCCTGGGTGAAGCCGCGAACGCGGGTCATGCCGCCCAACTCGCCCGACTTCTCGTAACGGTACACGGTTCCAAACTCGGCCAGCCGCACCGGCAGGTCGCGGTAACTCCGCGGCTGCGATTTGTAGATCATCACGTGGTGCGGGCAGTTCATCGGTTTGAGCAGATACCGCTCGCCCGGTTCCATCTCGATGGGCGCGAACTGGCTGTCGGAGTAGTAGGGGAAATGGCCGGAGATTTCGTACATTTCTACGCGGCCGATATGCGGGGTATACACCGGCTCGTAGCCGCGGCGGATCAACTCCTCGCGGACGAAATTCTCCAGTATCCCCCGGATGATGGCCCCCTTGGGCTTCCACAAAATCAGGCCCGAGCCTACCAGGCTGTTGGTCGCAAACAGCCCAAGCTGCCGGCCCAGCACGCGGTGATCGCGGCGGCGGGCTTCCTCCAACCGCTGGAGATATTGCTCCAGGTCGACCTTATTGAAGAACGCGGTGCCGTACAGCCGCTGCAACTGCTGCCGCGACTGGTCGCCCTTCCAATAGGCGCCCGCGACGGAAAGCAGCTTGAACGCGCCGATCTTCCCGGCACTGGGCACGTGCGGGCCGCGGCAGAGGTCGAGGAACTCGCCCTGCCGATAGAACGACAAGGTTTGATGCTCGGCCAGGCCGTCTTCAATGTGCTCCACCTTGAGCGGCTGGTCGAGGTCGCGGCATAAGGCAATGGCGTCGTCGCGGCTGGATTCGATCCGTTCAAACGGCTCATCGGCGTCGATGATCCGCTGCATCTCGGCTTCGATCTTCGGGAAATCGTCCTCGGTGATCGATTCTTCGGCGTCGATGTCGTAGTAGAAACCGCTCTCGATGGTGGGGCCGAATGCCAGGCGTACATTGGGGTACAGCCGCATCACCGCCCGGGCCATCACGTGCGCGCACGAATGCCGCATCACGGCCAAGGCTTCCGCGTCCTTGGCGGTGAGAATCCGCAGGTTGACCTTGCCCTCGCGGGGAAGCCGCGTATCGAGCCCCACCACGCGGCCGTCCAACTCGGCGGCCACGGCGTCGCGGGCTAACTTGGGGCCGATGGATTCTGCCACATCTTTGGCGGAAACGGGATCCACAAACTCCCGTACGCTACCGTCGGGCAATTGGACTTGTAGCATGTCCCTCTCGCGGCGCTTGGCGCCTGCTGTTGAAGTAAGACCGAGAGAAAGGCGACATCGTTACAAAGGATGCCGCGGATCCAAGGCTTTCCCCGGTGAATGAAGGCTTGGCTAGCCAAGGTGAGCACCCGAAGGTTCTCCGCACGCGGCCCAACAGGGCATGGTGGGCGCAACTTATTCGCCAGCCTAGTAATAGACGACAAGTATAGGATTCGGGTTCGCTTGCGGAAAGGTCGAAAGCTGCCCAGCTTCCGGCAGATTCGGCCTTTGGTGCCATCATGGTTTGGGTGCATGGCCGGTGGGGCATCGTAGTTGGGAGGCATCGCGAAGCCGCTTCCCCCGCCGCTGATGGTAGCACCTTTGGCGCTATTTACAGAAACTTTGCTGGCCTGTGGCTGCGGTCGTTGCCGATGGAGTGGTCGACGGGGGGATGCGCGGGCAAGTCGAGGTGCGACCCATGACGGCAAAGCTTGCTGTGACAGCGTGCATTGCCCTGACTTTCGTGGGGCTGATAGGGTGGATTTCACCGGCCAAGGTCCAGTGGCCGCTGGAGCCGCAGCGGCCATACCAGGTCATCGTTTATCGAGACAAAGCGACCTTCGATTTGCCGTTCTCCGAGGCAGGCGAATCGTATCTGCTTGTGGTGGCGAACCTGGCCGACGACGATATCTCGCCCCGGCAGGTAACGCTCAGCAGCCATGCCGTGTCCGCGGCCGAAACCTCCTCCTTGCTGGCATTGCCGCCGCTGGACGCGAGCGCGTCATCGTTGCTGAACGAGCAGCCAGCCGACGCCACTTCGGCCGATGCCAGCCAGACATCCGATCCCCCGTCACAGCCCGAGCCGACATTAGCGGATCCCACCCCTGGCCACCGCCGTTTCTTTCTCAAGGTGGGCCGCGCTGACAGCCACAACCCGGCCGCTTGGCGCGAGATTCAAACCCAATTGCTGGTCGCGGGCCGGCACGCGGCGGTATACGGCGACCTCGCCGACCAGGTTTCCATGGAGACGGCCGCCGCCGTGGCAGAAACGTTTGATTCGCAGGTCTTTCCGCGTTTGGTACCCTGGATGGGAACGGTTGCCGATGTGGATGGCGATGGCCGCCTGGCAATCGTTCTCACCAGTTGGCTGTCGCGGCTGGATGAAGGGCGCCTGGCCTTGGGCGGCATGGTGGTACCGGCCGATTTCAATCCCAGGGGTGAGCCGCCGTTTTCCAACCGGGCCGACATCCTGTTCCTCAACGCGAATACCCGGCCAGGGCGGCATCTGGCCACCTTGCTGGCCCACGAATACACCCATGCCGCCGTTTGCAGCGTGCGGCGCGAGCGGACATCGCTGCTGTGCCCCTCGGCACCCGAGCAGGGATGGCTGAACGAGGCGCTCGCCCACGTGGGCGAAAACCTGCAAGGCCCGGTGTGGACGAATCTCGACTATCGCATCGCCGCCCGGCTGGCTAGTTGCGGCAACGCTCCGCTTTCGCTGCCGACCCACGCGCGCCACCGGGGACGCGATCCGCAAGTGCGCGGCAGCGGCTACTTGTTTCTGCGGTGGTGTGTCTCGCGATACGGCCCGCAGTTGCTCACGCAACTGGTGCGAGGGCCGCGGTCGGGCATTGGCAACCTGGAAGCTGCCACCGGCCAGCGCTTCGATAGCCTGTATCGCCAGTTCTCGGTCGATTTGTTCTTGGGTTGGCCGACAACGAGCGTTGCTGCTCAGGAAACCGCTGCCGTCGATATCGCGGCCGATGCGCCAGCCGCCGAGGACGCCATCGCAGTACCGCCGTGCTTTGGCCGCGTAGGCCGTTACTACATGTCGGGACCAAGGTTCCTCGAAGTCGATCTGGCGGCCGATCTGCCGGACCGCGAAGCTGCGGCCGGTGACCATCCGTCAGAAGTCGCCGCATCCCTGGCCGGGGCCGATATGACTGCGCTTTCGCCAGAGGTTTCGGCGGCAGTGGCGGGAACCAGCCATGCGTACTTTGTGCTTTCGGCCTCGACGCCCGGCGCGCGCCGCGTACGGCTGAGTTTGGAACGGGGCGGTGACTGGCAACTGACGCTCGTCCGCTTGAGCAGTGATCGCCCTCGGCTGTCGATCGCCCTGCCTGCAGCCGATGCTGGCGCGGAAGCATCCTATTCCCATACGGGACCGGTTGCGGCTCAAATCACGCTGCCCCGTTGGGCAGCGGGGCCGGTTCATCTGGAACACCTGGCCTGGGGCGAGGAACCCGCGCTGGCTGGCGAGACGTATCGATCCGCTGGGCTGCCGCTGCACGGTCGCACGATCGAACCTGGCGAAACCCTGCATGTGGAACTGCCCCACCATGCCGAATTGCCGTTACTCGGTCCCGAGGGTTGGTTGCACGTGCTGGGGCGTGATGCCCAGGGCCGGCCCGTCAGTGCCTGGTGCCAACTGGAGAACGTGGCCGATTTCCCGGCGGCTGTCCTGGCGACTGAAACCTCCGAGCATTTGCGGCGATGAATACCCCCCCCTTCTTTCTTGGTGGGGGTATGACCAGACCCCGCGGTGCGGAGAGACGGCCGTGGGGGCCGCCAGGGCGGGGGGGAGCGAGGCTCGGTCCCTAGTGGTTGTCGGGCGGGTGACTGTTTATGATAGGAATGGACACATCGCAACGAGTCGCCGGCGCTGCTGGGATTGCCGGTACTCCCATCGCTTGTGGGCATGCTTGGAAGCGTGCCTTCGAGCATTAGCCGTTCTGCTCGAGAGGTGCCACGACGGCATGCTGGCCTATCTGGTAATTCGAGAAGGTCCCAAGTGGACAGATGTATTCCGGCTGGTTCCCGGGGAATCGGTTCGCATTGGCAGGGCACCCACGAACCATATCGTCATCAAGGACGACCGTTGCAGCCGTGGGCATGCCGAGGTGTTTTTCTCCCAAGGGCAATGGGTGCTCCGCGACCTGGCTAGCCGCAACGGCACCGCGGTAGGCGAACAATTGATCGAGAGCGATTATCCGCTCAGCCCTGGCGACGTGATTCGCATCGGCCGTTCGCAACTGGTGTTCGTCCACGATTTGTCGAGAGCATTCCCCGAGTCAAGCTCGCTGACCAAGGTGGGCGACGTGGACGACGAGGACGTCACCTACGACGATGGCGTGCTCACCGAGCCTGAACCGACGACCATCACCCATCGCCGCATTTCAACCCGATTTTTCAAGCCGATCGAACCGCAGGACGAGAGCGCCATTCCGAAGGTGGGCCGCGCGGCCACCAAGTTGTGCCGCCTGGCATTCGAGTTGGCCAAGTGTCCCGACCTGGAGGCCATGGCCAAGCTGGCCCTGGATGGTCTGTTTGAAGGCACCCAGATCGATGCCGGCGCCGTGCTGCTGTTCCCCAAGGATGCGGAGCATCCGGCCTCGGGCGAGCATCTCCAGGTGGTGGCTTCCCGGAGCGATACGGAGATACGCTATCACCGCATCTCGCCATTTCTGGCGGCTACCGTGTTGCGCGAGGGTGAGGCCGTGCTGGCCCGCAATATCCTGGGCGACAGTACGCTGGGCACGCGCGACAGCAAGGGGGAGATTCACGCCACCAGCGTCATGTGCGCGCCGATCCGCCGCACCGAACGCGTGTTCGGGTTGATCCACCTGTACTCCACCAATCCCGACCGCGCTCCCGATCCGGACGATCTGGAATTTACCCTAGCTGTGGCCGAAACAGTGGCCGTGGCGATTGAAAACCTCAGCCAGCGGCAAGCCTTGGCGGAAAACCTCGACCAGATCATGGGCGAGAACCTCGAGCTGCGCCAAAAGCTGGGCGTCCAAAGCGAGATCGTCGGCAAGAGCATCGTCATCCGGCGGATCACCGAACAGATTGCCCGGGCGGCCCCCAGCAAAGCCACCGTGCTGATTCGTGGCGAAAGCGGCGTGGGCAAGGAACTGGTAGCCAGGGCGGTTCACTTTTCCAGCCCCCGGGCCAAGAACGTCTTTGTCTGCCTCAACTGCGCGGCGCTGACCGAAAGCCTGCTGGAAAGCGAATTGTTCGGGCATGAGAAGGGGGCCTTCACCGGCGCCACCGAGCGCAAGATCGGCAAGTTTGAAGCGGCCCACAACGGCACCCTCATGCTCGACGAAATCGGCGAGATGAGCCCCAACCTGCAGGCCAAGTTCCTGCGGGTGCTGGAAGGGCACCCCTTCGAGCGCGTGGGCGGAAGCGAGCCAATCAAGGTCGATGTCCGCGTGATTGCGGCCACCAACCGCGACCTGGAAAAAGAAGTCGAACGCGGAGGCTTCCGCCGCGACCTCTACTTCCGCCTCCGGGTGGTGGAAATCTATGTGCCCGGCCTCCGCAAGCGGCCCGACGATATCAGCGTGCTGGCGCATTACTTCCTGGAACGGTTCAAATCGGAAACGGGCCGCAAGATTCGCGGCTTCACCCAGGAAGCCCTGGAGCAGATGACCCGCTACCGCTGGCCGGGCAACGTCCGCGAACTGAAGAACGTGGTCGAGCGGGCGATCGTACTGTGCGAAGGCGATACGATCAGCGCCGGCGATTTGATGCTCTCCAACCTGGCGACGGCGGGCGAAACCACGGAAACCTCGCCGCCTTCCAGCGAGTACACGCCGCTCTCGTTGGCTGAAGTCGAAAGCCGCCACATCCAGGCCACCTTGGAAGCCACCGGCTGGAACAAGAGCCAATCGGCCAGCATCCTGGGCATCGAACGCTCCACGCTCGACCGCAAGATCCGCCGCTACGGCATCAAGCGGAAACCAACGCACCTCTCAGGCTGACAGGGCGCGTGTGCAAGTGCATGCCATGCGCCCAAACTGTGCAGCCGTAGGCCGGGGGGCTCGCCACGTGGGCAAAATGTTTGGGCGCCGCAGCAGTTTGTGGCGTCGTCGCTTGCCGGTCAGCATCCGGCCTGATGTTTGCCCCGTAAAGGATGGCCCGCAAGTTGCCATCTTACCGGTTTCCGGAAGTAGCGCCATGCGCAAATGCCGGGTGGAGCGCACCCGGCTTATCTTATAACGCGCGGCGAGATTGCTTCTTCTCAGAAATGCGGCGCTTCTCTTCCAACCGGCGGCGGGCGGCCGCGCGCGAAGGCTTGCGCTTCTTGCGCTGCACGGGTGGCTCGGCCACTTCTTGAATCATCGCCTTGAGCTTTTCAATGCAGTCTTCGGTGTTGCGTGCCTGGTCGCGATAACGCTGGCTGGTGAGGATCAATTCGCCGCCGGCAGTCAGGCGGTTGGCATACTTGGCCTGGAAACGCTCGCGCACGTCGTCGGGCAGGCTGGGCGTGCCGGCCACGTCCCACCGCATCACGGCCTTAGTAGCGGTCTTGTTCACATTCTGCCCACCTGGACCCGAACTGCGGACGTACGTGAAGCGCAGCTCATCGCGAGGAATCGAGATGTTGGCAGTCACGTGGATCATGGCCGTGGGCAGTTTGTTGATGGCGAGCTGGCGTTCTTCCCGTTGTTCCGGACGTGCCGCGCACGGCCCGCAGAGCCGTGGCACACATTCGCGTGGATGCTCAGCGGGCTTTTCTTTTCGGCTACAGAGGGAGGGGCGATGGCAGCCTGTAAGTAATGGTATGTATCCACTGTACGACCGCCCACAGCCGTTTTTTATGCGGGCGCAGCCAGCTCGGCTTTTCTCGATCCTTGCCTGGGATGCAGGGCAGAAAAACCGGCAATCTCACCCCAGGATGCCACGAGCGCACTGCCAACGTGCATTCCGGCCGATGGTTCGGCGGCGTGTGCCGCTGCCAGGGAATCGCGGCTAGCGCGGCGTGATCGGTTCGGCGATCGTCACCTTTTGCGAGCCGACCAAGCGCACCAACTCGGGCAGGTCGTACGCGCCCAGCACGCCGTGGACGGTTTCGGTCAGGTGCGCGTTGCCGAGCGGGGCTTGTACCACGTCCGCCCACGATGAAGTCGTTTGCCGCAAGCTGACCGTATCAAAGAGGGCAGGTTCCAATGCGGCGGCGTGCAGGGCCGGCAGGCCCGCCCGGCCGATGCCGATCACATGGACCTTGCGCTTGGTGCCGTTGCCGTCCGGGCCGGTCTGAAGATAGCGCGCGGCTGCCAGGGCATCTTCTGCCCGCACACCGACCAGCGACTTGCCGAGCAGATACGCCAGCCAGAACGATTCGCCATCAGGGCCGAATAGCGCCTGCGACCAGTGCCGCCGGGTTGTGGGCTGGGAGGAAAGAGCCGATTCGCCGATGCCCGATAGATCGACGGCAAGCACCTCGTGCCCCCTGCGAACCAGTTCCTCGATGGGACCACGCGGCGAAGCGTCGGCCGCCTTGCCTTCGCCATGCAGGTACAGGTACACCTCGCCCGAGGGTTTCTCCGGTACGAAGGCCAGGGCCGGCAGCGGGAGGCGATCGTTGTCCTGGAGCAACCGTTTCTCGATGCGATAACCATCGCGGGCAATCGTCCCCACGGTTTTGCCTTGTAGCGGCGCGAGCGCATCCAGGGGGCGAATGTTTGCGGTTTTGCGTACCAGTTGCCGCAACGAATCGGGCGACTGCTTGCTCCAGAATTCCTCGCGCTGGGCTTTCAGCCGCTTGGCCTGGGCGCGGTTCAGGTCGAACACCGATTGCTCGCCCGGCATCAGCATCACCTGCCCTTCCTTGGTGCATTGCAACTGGGCGTACTCCCAGAGGGGAAAGTCTTCGTCGGCGATGGCCTTCTCCTGGCCCACGAGCCAACGGAGCATCCACCGCACGGCACCCACGCGAAGTTGCGTGGAGAACGCATGCGGCGTGTCGGTTTCGACCAGGTCGACCCGCTCGGGCAAGTCGAGCCGCGCGTAGGCCCGCTTGGCCTCGCGAAAGATTTCCCAGGCCCCTTCGATCTTGAAGGTGCCGTCGCGGGTGGCGGCCAGGATGCACGTTGGCAGCGGCGCTCGCATCAGCACGTAATCGGCCTGATCCATGCCATAGGCCAATTGCCCGAAGATGTTCTGCTCGGCGTCCTGCGGCCCGCTGCCGGCGAGCAGCATCCGGAACGGGGTCAGGTAACAGCCGGGGGCTGCGCACACGATGCGTTCGTCGAGTGCCATCAGGTATGCCGTCAGGGTGCCGCCGCCCGAGACTCCGGTGCAACCGATCTTCTTCGCGTCGATATCGGGCCGGCTGAGCAGGTAATCGATGCAGCGCATCCCGTCGAAAATGCGGTACGTGGCCGTATTGCGGCCCACCAGGATGGAGCCGATGCCCATCAGCGTATGTTCTTCAACCGAACTGAAAGCGGGCTTGCCGGGCAGCATCTCGAGTTGACGCGACTTGGGGCGGGTAACTTGATCCGCACCGGTCAGGGCTTGCCCATCGGGGCCGAATGTCTGGTAACGTTCGCCCTGGCCGATCGGATCGTAACACAAGGCGGCGATGCCGTTGCGGGCAAAGAGGATGCTCACCCGCTGGTGATTTTCGGCCGCCTTACCGTCGAAGTTATGGCCGCACGGGATGATAACGGCAGGGTAGGGCGGCCTGGAGTCTGGCAGGTAGAGATTGGCCGTGACGTGATGCCGCGGCTGGCTTTCAAAGATGATCTTCTCGATACGGTAGCCGTCGCCCTCAAGCGTGCCGGTCACCTGGGCATTCAGCGGTCCCCGCTCGGGAAATGTGCCTAGGCTGCGCAAGAAAGACTCGCGGCGCTGCTGCTGCCACGTTTGCAGGTCCTCCGCGGTCTTGATCTGTTCGTAGGCTTGCTCGCGGCGCGCGATAACGGTGTAGCACTCCTGCTGCAGCGCTTCGCGGAGCGACTTGCGTTGCGCCTCGGACACGGCCGCCCAGACGGATAGATCCTCCCCGGACGCCTGACGAGGGAACGCTGCCGGCAGCAGCGCCAGGCAGACAAGCAGGCCCACAATGGTGCAGCGTCGTGTCATCGGATGTCGTTCTCTCTTCCAAGTGGGAAAACATTCTTGCGTACGGCGGGCGACCGGCGGAGTGATGGAACCGCCGGCTCAAGCATGGCGCGATTCAAACAGTTCGACCGCCGTTTGCACTACGGCCAGATGTTGTTCCACGCGTTTCTCAAACGGCCCGCGCATGCCGGTTTCGATGGTGAATCCTAATCCATACGTGTTGGCGGCGAAATCAATCAGGTTCAAGCCTTCGCCGCGCTTGGTGGCATCGAGCCAGAACACGCCCGGTTCCAGTTTCTCGAAGAACGAGCCTGGCGAGTAGTTTTCCGGCGCCAGTTGGGCGCCGGTGGCGGCGACCGCCCGCACGCCGGCAGCGGCCAGGCGGCGTTCCCACGCTTCCAGGTCTGGGGTTCGCTGTCGCCGGGCCGACATCCAGTAGAATCCCCCGCCGTGTTCGTGCAGATCAAACGTCAGTTCCGGTTTGATTTCAGCCATCAGTTGGCGTATGCAGCGGACTTCGCTCGGAGCCCAAGGGCTGTCGTGAAACCGGTTCAAGTGCAGAACCTCGGCATCGGGCGTAACGATCAACGTATAGGCACGTTCCAGCGGGCCGGTGCCGGGTACGTCGTCGTAACGAGAAGGGAAATAGATGCGGCGGCCGCGCAGTGCCTGGAGCGGCTTGCTGCCCTTCTCGAGTTTCCGATACAGTCCCCGGTTGGCGTAACCGTATTCCCCGATTTGCACCAGCAGCGTGTCGCCTTCGTCCAGCAGCACTTCGCCGTGCTTGCGAAGCAGGGCTTCTGCTTCATCCAACGATGTAAGCCGCGGCACGTCATTCAGCGCTAAGCTCAAAGCGTATTGAAAACCGTTCAGGCCGATTGGGTCGCGCGACGGCAGCACCCACACTTCGTGCCTGGTCTGTAACCGTTCGATGAGTTCTACGGCGGCGGCCACGCCCGCATGCTCGGTGGAATGGCTGCCTGCGCTGATGCAGATGGCCGGGCGCTTATCGCCGCCGGCGCGTACCGCCACGAGCGGCGAACGGTCGGGCGCCAAGCCGAGCACCCGCAGCGCATGGCCCCGGTGTCCCAGCGTTTGCAGCAATTGCTCGTAGTTGGCAAACGGTCGGCGGTACGGGGTTGGTTGCGATTGGCGCCCGGCGCGAGCCAGGTTCGGCAAGCTCAGGCTGCCCAGGCTAAGGGCCCCTGCCAGCAGGGCGGCCCGGCGATTGAGTTTCAAGGTGCCGTGTTGCGGATGATTGGTGGAGTCCACGTGTTGCTCCAAACGGGTGATTGAGCCGAGGGAGACGCACCGTGGGGGCGCGTTAGCCCCGGGCGAAGGCAGTCGATATGCTGCGGGGCAATGATCGCGTCACCGCGATACCTCACGCGAAAGCGGTTTGAATGCACTCAATGTTCGCGGCGGGTTGGGCGCCCATTGGCCAGGCGGCAATATCAAGCAGTACGTGCAAACAAGGGGCTTCGAGTGAGCGCCAGCCTAAGAGAAGGCTCATGGCGATGCAAGCAAACGTGCATGCTTGATGTTGGAACCCAATAGAAATGTCCCGTAGTAGCGGGTAGGTTAACGAGGTTTGGGTTTAGGCTTGAGCTTGGCCTGCGGAGCGGAGGCGTACTTGGTCTGGTACCGTTCCAATGCTTGGGCTTTCAACTGGGCGTCCACCTGACGGTTGCTGGCCATGCCCCGCAACCGATGCACCAGTCCCGCATCGCCCTCGTGGTGATACCGGGACCAGAGCCGTTTGACCTGGCGGTAACTCACGGCGAGCAGTTCGCTGGCCTGAGTCAAGGTTACTTCACCGTCTCGCACGCGGCTGAACACTTCCCGCCGCATCCGCTCGCGCCGAGTCATCGAAATCGTCTCTATGGCAGCCTCCTGGGGGACATTTCAATTGTGTCGTGACGTCGCGCCGCGGCGGCGGATTGTCACTGTCTGTTAGTCCAGGTATGCTGGCAGTTAGCCCCGCCCGCGACCGGCGCGGGACCACCGGGCTGGCGCAATTGGCATGGGCAATGCCTCCCATCGTCGAACGACGGACTCCTCGATGGCGAATCCGGCCACCTTTCCTTGGAGTGAATATGTCGGGCAATTCGTGGTGCTCGACATGTGCAGCCCTTACGTCATCCTGGGCTTGTTGCAAGAAGCCCGCGCCGACTGGCTGGTGATGGGGGACGTGGACGTCCACGACCTGCGCGACACCACCACAACGCGCGAAAAGTACATCTTGGACAGCCGGATGCACGGGATTCGCTCGAATCGGCGGCGGGCGACGGTTCGACTGTCCGATGTGGTGAGCATCTCCAAGCTGGAAGATGTGCTGGTGGATTAGTCCACGCATTTCCCTGCCGACCGTCCTCGGAAGATGGGCAGCCTACCCTCGAAGGCACGCCAAGTGATGCAACGCCGCGAAGTTCACTACTCGGGCCATGTGCAAGGCGTCGGCTTCCGGTTCACCACCCAGTCGATTGCCTCGCAGTTCGCCGTGACCGGATTCGTGCAGAACCTGACCGATGGTCGGGTGCGGGTGGTGGCCGAGGGCGAACCAGCCGAATTGGACCAGTTCTTCGACACGCTCGAAAGGCGGATGGAGCATTACATCCATTCCAGGACATGCGATACGCAGCCCGGCACGGGACAATACGCCGATTTCAGTGTGGCGCCGACCGGACCGTAGGCCGCTGGACCTGGGGCGCGAAACGACTGGGTCGGGATTGCGGATTTGCCGGCAAGATTTTTAGGGGGCGCGAAAGTACCGCCCCCAGGCGAACCGCGGGTAGGTCGCCTGCGTACCACGTTTTGTTGGGGTCTGCCCTGCGGTGCCCCCCCTTTGGAAGTGGCCGTTGTGCTGGGCCGTTTCGCCGAGGCGGCCCCTTCGCCTCGCAAATTGGAGGATGCAGGCCGCTTTGGAGCGGCGGCCGATGCCGGCCGGCCCCCTTTGAACTGGAGCAAACCCACAGTTAAGGACCGGTTTACAGGGGGTGCAATGCGGCGCCGTTTGGTTATAAGGGTAAGATAGTACGGTGGATGCTCGCCCTTTCTCAGGGCGCACGAGGCGGCCGGGGCCTGACACCGACCGCGTAACCCTAGAAGCGATTGACAGTTAGACGGGCCGCGCCCCGATGCCGCTTTCGCGGCGACGGTCCTGGCTTTCGTTCCCTTCCTTTTTGGCAGCGAGTAAGCGCCCCGATGCCGGCAACCAACCTGATTTTGTTTGCTGAGGTTGCACCTTGGATTCAGCCCTTGTGGATGATCTGCCTGGGCTTTCTGCTGGCGATGATCCTGGCCGGGATTTTCTACGGGGTGTCGCGGCTGATTTCGCGGAAATTCGCGGCCACGCTGGAAGAACTGGCTTTGGACGGCCTGCTCCAACCGCTGCTTTATGCGGCCGCAGTACCGGCGGCCATCGGCCTGTTAAGCCTGCCATTTGTCGAATATGGCGAAGTTTTCACGCAGGTTTATCCCAAGGCAGACACCTACCAATATCGGGGTTTCGAAGTTCGGGCAGACATCACCACCGAGGCCAGCGGCAACATCCGCATGGAACTGACACCGCTGGAGGGCGGAACTCCCAAGGTCATCACGGCCCGCAGCTTCCGCGAGTTACCGGCTGTGGACCTGGAAGCGTTTGAGATTTACCGCGCATCGCAGCGGGCCTTTTTCGGCCCCGACCTGTTGTTGCTGCTGGGCACCGCCACGTTCATGGTGGTGCTGATGCTGCTGATCTTGGGGATCCGGGTATTTCTGCCCAAGGTGGCGGCCATCGCCCTGGCGTCCATGCGCGAAGGCATTGCCCAACCGCTGTTTTGGGTGTGCCTGACGATCGGCAGCTTCCTGCTGTTGTTGTTCATCTGGATCCCGTATCACACCTTCGGCGAAGACATCAAGATGCTGAAGGACACGGGCCTGATGCTGATCATGCTCACGTCGATCGTGCTGGCGGTGTGGAACGCCAGCGTTTCGATCGCCAGCGAGATCGAAGGCCGCACCGCCCTGACGCTGCTCTCCAAGCCGGTGGGCCGCCGGGAGTTTGTGTTCGGCAAGTTTTTCGGCGTGCTGGGCCCCGTGGTGGTGCTGTTCTTTGTATTGGGACTGGTGTTTCTGGTCACCGTTTCCTACAAGGTCGTCTACGAAGGCCAAGAATACGGCAAGCAGGACATCACCTACCAGGAATGCACCGGCGAGATCGTGCAGATTCTGCCCGGCCTGGCCCTGGCCTTCATGGAAACCGTTGTGCTGGCGGCCATCAGCGTAGCCATCTCAACACGGCTGCCCATGGCGGCCAACATGCTCATTTGCGCCTCGATCTATGGCTTGGGCCATATTGTACCGCTGCTGGTGCAGTCGTCGGTCGGGATGCTCGAACCCGTGCAGTTCGTGGGACAACTGATTGCCACCGTGCTGCCGGTGTTCGAACACTTCAACATGTACCCGGCGATCGCTGGCGGGCGGATGGTCCCGCTGGATTATCTGCTGACCGCCGGCGTGTACTGCCTGACCTATACGGGCTTTGCCCTGCTGGGTGCGCTGCTGCTGTTTGAAGACCGCGACCTGGCGTAGCAAACCGCTGGGCAACGCTCTCTGCGAGCCGTACGAGCCGGGACACCGGCAGCCATTCCCGTGAAGCGCGGGTTCCACCGGCCGAATGCGCACCGCTACCCTGCGGCATTTCATAGACCGCGCAGAAACAACTTGCGACTGCCTCGGCTCGATGGAGGCTCTATGAAACGCGCAAGGCTTCATGAACTGCGCGAGATGCCGGCTCTACCGTTGAACCGCGGTGAGTACCGCGCCGGGATTCATTTCACAGCCTGGGCGGCGCAGGGCCTTACTTGCCGGCCTTCTCGATCGCGCGTTGGACGGCGGTGCCCATGTCGGCCGGGCTTTCGGCCACGACGACACCGGCAGCTTCCAGCGCGGCGATTTTCTCGGCCGCCGTGCCGCTACCGCCGGAGATGATCGCCCCGGCGTGGCCCATCCGCTTGCCCGGAGGCGCGGTCTTGCCGGCGATAAACGCGGCGACCGGCTTGGTGATGTGATTCTTGATGTGTTCGGCGGCGAGGATTTCAGCGTTGCCGCCGATTTCGCCAATCAGCAGGATGGCTTCGGTGCCAGGATCCTGCTGGAACATATCGAGCAGTTCGATGAACGAGGTGCCGATGACCGGGTCGCCACCGATGCCCACGGCGGTGGATTGCCCCAGTCCCACGTTGCCCAACTGCCAGGCAGCCTCGTAGGTGAGCGTACCGCTCTTGCTGATCAGGCCCACAGTGCCGGGCGTGTGGATGTAGCCGGGCATGATGCCAATCTTGGCCACGCCGGGCGTGATGACGCCGGGGCAGTTGGGGCCGATCAGCCGCGTCGGCTTGCCCTTTAAGTACTGCTTGACGCGGACCATATCCAGCACGGGCATGCCTTCGGTGATGGCCACGACCAGTTCCAGGCCGGCATCAATGGCTTCGATGATGGCGTCAGCGCAGAACGGCGGCGGAACAAACACCATCGAGGTATTCGCGCCAGTGGCCTCCACCGCTTCCTTCACCGTGTTGAAGACGGGGAACCCATCGACCTCGGTCCCCCCCTTGCCCGGCGTGACACCGCCCACCAGGACTTCGTTTCCGGGTTGGCATTCGGCCGCGTACGCCCGGCACTGCTGGCTGTGGAACAGCCCGGCTCGGCCCGTGATGCCCTGGGTGATGAACTTGGTACTGGGGGAAACAAGAATGCTCATGGGCTTGAACTAACGGGAGTGAGGGACGTAGGTGGGGGCGGAATGTTGAATGATTGTCGCTTGTTGTCGCGGCTCAGCAAGGCGTGCCTGCGGCTACGCACTGCGGGGCCGGGTCAACCGTTGACCAGGTCCAATTTCAAGTCGCGGCATGACGATAGGCACGTGTTTTCCAGGTCGATCTGCATCCACGGTCCGTTCCTGAGAAACGGGGGGATCGCCGGCATTTCCTCAAACGCCGCCATCTCGATCTCCACGCCAAACGGCACGTTGGGTTCGGCGAACCAGCCCCGCGGCAGCCGCGTGTTCCAATCCGCAGCCAAACCGCTCGCCCACCTATGGTGGAAGCTGGCCAGTATCGCCTGTTGCGAAGCGGCGACTACGCGCCCAGGGCGGCCACCACTTTTTGGGCTGCGTCGGTCAGGTTCGAGGCGGGGATGATATCGCGGCCGCTCTCGGCCAGCATCTTGCGGGCGATTTCCACGTTGGTGCCTTCCAGGCGGACCACCAGCGGTACGTGGAATCCCACTTTATCGTAGGCTTCCAGCAGGGCCGTGACGATCGTATCGCACTTCATGATGCCGCCGAAGATGTTCACCAGCACGGCCTTCACGTTGTCGTCGGCCAGGATGATGCGGAACGCCTCGGTCACCTGTTCCACGTTGGCACCGCCACCCACGTCGAGGAAGTTGGCCGGTTCGCCGCCGTGGAGTTTGATGAGGTCCATGGTGCTCATGGCCAGGCCGGCCCCGTTCACCAGGCAGCCGATGTTGCCGTCGAGCTTGACGTAGCTCAGGCCGGCCTCCTGGGCGCGGACCTCGGTAGGCTCCTCTTCGTTGAGATCGCGCAGTTCCAAAAATTCCTTGTGCCGGAACAGGGCATTGTCGTCGAACGTGACCTTGGCATCCAGGGCCAGCAGTTGGCCATCCCCGGTGACCACCAGCGGGTTCACCTCTAC
>CAZEEG010000051.1:15804-39715 GCA_964511065.1 uncultured Pirellulales bacterium
GTTCTTCACGAAGAACTCGCACAGCTTGGGAAAGAACGTCTTGGCCGCTTCCACGGCCGGGCCTGAAAGTCCAACCGCCTCGGCAATCCGCACGGCCTGATCTGCGCTCAAACCTTCAGCGGGCGTGAACGGTTCGTGGTGGATTTTCTCGGGATGCTCGGCGGCCACTTCTTCAATTTCCATGCCGCCTTCGGACGAAGCGATCACCACGGGCAGTTCCGACTCGCGGTCGACCACAATGCCCAGGTACAGTTCCTTGGCGATATCGAGGCCCTGCTCGACAAACAGCACGTTGACCTGTTTGCCTTCCTCACCGGTCTGCTTGGTCACCAGTGTACTGCCGAGCATCCGGGCGGCGTTCTCTCGGGCTTCGTCGGCCGATTTGACCAGCACCACGCCGGGCTGCTCGGGATGCTCCTTGAAGCGGCCCTTGCCGCGGCCGCCCGCATGAATCTGCGACTTGACCACGGCAACCGGCGTGCCCAACTCGGTGAACGCCGCCGCGGCTTCATCCGGCGTTCGGGCGACAATGCCGCGCGGGACCGGCACACCCGCGGCGCGGAACAACTGCTTGGCTTGATACTCGTGAATCTTCATGGCCGCTTGCCTGGGAGCATGGTCAAAGGGAGAAACGCCTGCCAGCGGTTTCAGCCGCCAGCGGAAGCGCGGATTAAAGAAATCGGTCGGTCAGTCAGGTCTCATGGTCGGTTGGGAGGGGCAGGTCCGCCATGTGCGGCCCCGGCCACCGCCGCTACGGGGCGACGAAGCGGTTTCGCAGCAGCCCCACCTTCTCAATCTCCACCTCGCATACATCGCCCGGCTTGAGCAGTACCGGCGGCTTGCGGGCAAAGCCCACCCCCGGCGGCGTGCCGGTGAAGATCACGTCACCGGGAACCAGTGTGCAAACCCGGGAGAGGTACGACACCAGGGCGGCGATGTCGAAGATGAGCTGATCGGTCCGCGAGTCTTGGAGCGTCTCGCCGTTAAGCCGCAGCGCAATGCGCAGGTTGCCCGGGTCGCCCACCTCGTCGGCCGTCACCAGGTACGGCCCGAACGGGGCGAAGCGGTCAAACGACTTGCCCAACAGCCACTGCTTGCCGGGCTTCTCCAACTGCCAGTCGCGGGCGGATACATCGTTGCCGCAGGCGTAGCCGGCCACGTGGGCCAGGGCCTGGCTTTCCGGGATGTGGCGTCCGCCGGTGCCGATCACGGCGACCAGTTCGGCCTCGTAGTCGACCGCTTTCGATTCGGCCGGCACGACCACTTCATCGTCGTGCGCCGCGACCGCGGTGAGGAACTTATTGAACACCACAGGCTCGGGCGGGGGGTCCATGCCGCTTTCCCTGGCATGGTCGGCATAGTTGAGCCCGATGCAGACGATCTTTTGCGGATCGGGGACGGGAGCCAGCAGGCGGACCTCGCCCAGCGGCTGACCTTGTTCCAGGGCCGCGGCGGCCGCTTTCAACCCGGCATCGCCCGAGGCCAGCAAGTCGCGCATGCTGGAGGGCACCTGGGGGTCGGCCTGGTTCAGATCGATCAATTGGCCGTCGCGCACGCCTGCCACGCGCGGCCCCGAATTACTGAGATACGTCGCCAGTTTCATGCAAGAACCTGTGAGGGATAACGGAGTACCGCTTGCAAGGGGCCGCCGCAGTGAACCCAAGCGGTACCATATCCCAAGCCGTCCCCAGTGACAACCACTGCCAAAGCCGCAAAACCAACGCCTGGCGAACCACCGCCCCGGTTATCACCGGAGGCCGGTACACCGCACCGGTTCACGATGTGCCCAACCAGGCAATTGCCAGGCTGAACCGCCGGACAGGTACCAGAAAGTCCCGCAGTCCCCGTGGGCTTAATGCGGCGAAGCCAGGTTCGTGGCATCGGCGGCCGAGTAGGTTTGACCCTTGCGGGCCAAGCGCAACTGGGCCCGGTTCTGGGCCACCAGGCGGTCGCGAATCTCCATCAACTCGGGTGAGTTGGCCGGCCGCTGACGATTGGCATCCAATTGGCTGCCGATCGCTTTGACGTCGAGCTTTTCGGCGGGAATCGCTCGCTCGGTGAGGACAGAAACCACGTTGCCAGCCACCTCGGCAAAGCCGCCATCGACATAGTAGCGGCGGACCTGCGAACCCTGGCGAATCCGCAGTTCGCCAAAGCCCAACCGGCCCACCAGCGGCGTATGGTTGTAGGCAACGCCTTTCTCGCCATCGAACAGCGGCAGCGCGACAAAGTCGGCCGACTCGTCGAGCACGGTCGTTTCCGGGGTGACCACCACGCAGCGCAGAGCGCCCGAACGCGGTTGCGAATGTTCTTCAGCCATGAGGGATGATCGCCTTACTTCTGCGAAGCCATGCGTTTGGCCTGTTCCTCGGCGCCTTCGATCGCACCCACGTACATGAAGGCTTCTTCCGGCAGGTGATCCCACTTGCCGGCGCACAGTTCTTCAAAGCTGCGGATCGTGTCTTCCAGCGGCGTGATGTTGCCCGGCTTGCCGGTGAACACCTCGGCCACAAGGAACGGTTGCGAGAGGAACCGCTCGATACGGCGGGCGCGATGCACCACCAGCTTGTCTTCTTCGCTCAGTTCATCCACGCCCAAGATGGCAATGATGTCCTGCAGCTCGCGGTAACGCTGCAGAATCTGCTGCACCTGCCGGGCCACGCTGTAGTGCCGCTCGCCCACGTAGGCCGGATCGAGAATGCGGCTGGACGAGGCCAGCGGGTCGATGGCCGGGTAGATACCCTTTTCCGAAATCGAGCGCTCCAGGTAGATGAACGCATCCAGGTTACCGAACGCCGTGGCCGGGGCCGGATCGGTGGGGTCGTCGGCCGGCACGTACACGGCCTGCACCGAGGTAATGGCCCCCTTGTTCGTTGAAGCGATCCGCTCCTGCAGGGCGCCCATCTCCGTGGCCAGCGTGGGCTGGTAACCCACCGCCGAAGGCATGCGGCCCAACAGGGCCGACACTTCCGAACCGGCCTGCGAGAAGCGGAAGATATTGTCGATGAACAGCAGCGTGTCTTTTCCGGTGGTATCGCGGAAGTACTCGGCCATGGTCAGCGCCGAGAGGGCCACGCGGAGACGGGCTCCCGGCGGTTCGTTCATCTGGCCGAACACCATGCAGGTCTGCTCGAGCACCGAGCGATCGGTGTTGCCGATCTTCGTTTCCTGCATTTCCAGCCAGAGGTCGGTGCCTTCGCGCGTCCGCTCGCCAACCCCGGCAAACACCGAGTAACCACCATGGGCGCTGGCGATACGGGCGATCAATTCGGTGAGGATCACCGTCTTACCCAATCCGGCACCGCCGAACAGCCCCGCCTTACCACCGCGAACAAACGGCGTGAGCAGGTCGATCACCTTGATACCGGTCTCGAACAGTTCGGTATTGGTCGAAAGTTCCGAGACGGCCGGGGCATCGCGGTGGATGGGCCAATACTCCTTGGCCTGGACCGGCCCGCGATTGTCGATCGGTTCGCCGAGCAGGTTGAACACGCGGCCCAACGTGGCTTCGCCGACAGGCACCTTGATCGGGCCGCCGGTATCCACGCACTCCTGACCGCGCACCAGGCCATCGGTGCCGCCCAGGGCAACCACGCGAACCCGGCCGCCGCCCAAGTGCTGCTGCACCTCGCCCGTCAGATCGATCTCCACGCCCTTGTTGTTGCCGCGGACCTTCACGGCGTTGTAGATGGCAGGCAGGCTATCTTCGGGGAATTCCACGTCAAACGTCGAACCGATCACCTGCGTGATGTGGCCGATGTTCTGCTTGGTTTGCGTTGCGGTCGCCATCTTCGTCCAACCTCAATGGTTCGTTCGGGTATGTTCGAGCAAATGCGTGTTGGCCGGGTGGTGGGGGGAGCGGTGTACCGGCCACGGTGATCCACGGCACAGCCGGGGCCGGGCTGCTTGCCGCAGCGGCTATCCCTTGAGGGCCTCCACGCCTCCCAGCACGTCGAGCAGTTCGGAAGTAATCCGGCCCTGGCGGGCCCGGTTGTATTCCATCGACAGGCTCTTGATGAGCCCATCGGCGTTTTCGGTAGCGGCTTTCATGGCCACGCGGCGGGCAATCTGCTCGCTCACCGCCGCATCGAGGAAGCACTTGAACAGTCGCACTTTGAAGCTGGTGGGAACCACCTCTTCCAGGATGCTCTCCGCCGAGGGCAGAAAATCGTACTGGAGCGAGCCGTGCGTTGCGCCCGCGCCTTCTTCCTCTTCCAATCCCTGAAGCGAACCAAGCGGCAGCAAGGTCTCGACCACCGTCTCCTGCCGGCTGGGGCTGAGAAATCGCGTGTAGGCGACTTCGAGCCGGTCCAGTTCGCCGACGGCATAGGCATCGAGGTAGCGCGTGGCCAGTTCGTCGACTTCGTCGAACCGCGGTTTATCCTCAAAGTGCAGATACGTCCGCTCGGCAGTCACCCCGCGCAACTTAAGGCCTGTGATGCCGCGCTTACCGGCGACCTCGACTTCCAACGAAGGCACTTCGCCGCGCAGCTCCTGAATCCGCTGCCAGGCCGTCCGGATCACGTTGCTGTTGTAGCCTCCGCAGAAACCGCGGTTGCTGGTCAGCACCAGGATCGTGGCCTTCTTGGTTTCAGCCCGCGGCTCAAGCAGCGGGTGGCTCACCTCCAGGCCGCTTTGGGCCAACTTGGCCACCAGCGCCGTGATGCGATCGGTGTAGGCCTTCGCCGCGGCCGCCCGATCCATGGCTTTCTTGAACCGGGCGGTGGCGATCAACTCCATGGTCCGCGTAATCTTGCGGATGTTGCGGATACTCTTGCGCCGCCGATCGAGTGCTCTGGGATTGACCATGTTGGGCCGCG
Source organism: uncultured Pirellulales bacterium (assembly GCA_964511065.1). Taxonomy (GTDB): domain Bacteria; phylum Planctomycetota; class Planctomycetia; order Pirellulales; family S012-138; genus CALBRZ01. Next base: position 20,625 of record CAZEEG010000051.1, read on the forward strand.
AACTACCAGAAAACGCGAAACAAAATCAGTACGAATGGTCCGCCGCGCGAACCAACGATCCTATCTTCGACGCCCGCCATGCACGGCTCATCGAGCCGTGGCACGCACGGCTAACCGGCCGTGGCGGCAGCCGCCGGGGCAGCCGTCTTGTGCTTGGCCGCCCACTGCTGCTGGAACTCCTGGATGCAGGCTTCCAGAGCCGGGCTGCGGTCGGTCGCCTTGTCGATCTCAATATCCTTGGTTTCCGCGATCTTGTTGCGGACTTCCGACTTCTGCTCCCGCATGAACGTCAGAAATTCTTGTTCCCATTCGCGGACCTGCGTGAGCGGCACCTTGTCCAGGTGGCCGCGGGTACCGGCATAGATGCTCATGACCTGGTCAATGACATCCATCGGCGAGTACTGCGCCTGCTTGAGCAGTTCGACCATCCGGTAACCACGATCCAGACGCGACTGCGTGGCCGCATCCAATTCGGTGCCCATCTTGGCGAACGCTTCCAACTCGCGGAAGGCAGCCAACTGGAGCCGCAGACCGCCGGCAACCTTCTTCATCGCCTTGATCTGGGCCGCACCACCCACCCGCGACACGGAGATACCCACGTTCATCGCCGGGCGGATGCCCGCGAAGAACAGGTCCGGTTGCAGGTAGATCTGGCCGTCGGTGATGGAGATGACGTTGGTGGGAATGTAGGCCGACACCTCGCCTTCCAGCGTCTCGATGATCGGCAGCGAGGTCAGAGAACCGCCGCCCAACTCATCGCTCAACTTGGACGCCCGTTCCAGCAGCCGGCTATGGCAGTAGAACACGTCGCCCGGGTAGGCCTCGCGGCCCGGCGGGCGCCGCATCAGCAGCGAAAGCTGGCGGTACGCGGCGGCCTGCTTGGAGAGGTCGTCGTACACGCACAGCGTGTGCTCACCCTTGTACGTGAAGTACTCGGCCATTGCCGTGCCCGCGTAGGGCGCCACGTATTGCAGCGGAGCCGGTGCGCTGGCGCCAGCGACAATCACCGTGGTGTAGTCCATCGCACCGTAGCGGCGCAGCACGTCCACGGTGCTGGCCACGCTGGCATCCTTCTGGCCCACCGCCACGTAGAAGCACTTAACACCGGTGTGCTTCTGGTTGAGGATCGTATCGATGGCGACGGTGCTCTTGCCCGTCTTGCGGTCGCCGATAATCAGCTCGCGTTGGCCGCGGCCGATGGGCGTCATGGCGTCGATGGCCTTGATGCCCGTTTGCAGCGGTTCACTCACTGGCTGGCGCTCGGCCACGCCGGGAGCAGGCGTTTCCACGGGCCGCCGCTCCGAGGTGACGATCGGCCCCTTGCCATCCAGGGGATTGCCCAACGCATCGACCACGCGGCCAATCACGGCCTCGCCCACCGGCACCGAGAGCAGTTCGCCGGTGCTGCGGACTTCCTCGCCCTCGTGGATGGCCAGGTAATCGCCCAGAATGATCACGCCCACGGCGTTCTCTTCCAGATTGAAGGCCAGCCCTCGGACCCCGCTCTCGAACTCGACCATCTCGCCGGCCATCACGCCGGAAAGGCCGTAGACGCGGGCAATCCCGTCGCCGACCTCGAGCACCCGGCCGACTTCGCGGACGTCGACCTGCGACTCGTACTTCTCGATCTCAGCCCGAAGTACGGACGAGATCTCTTCGGCGTTCAATTTCATGAATGCTCCTCTCGATCAAGCGACCGCGCATATGTTCCAATTGGGCCGTCACCGAGCCATCGTATACCGTATCGCCCACTTGTACGATCAGTCCGCCGAGCACCTCCGGGTCGACCGTGGTGACCAGGATCGGTTCGGCCCCGGTCTGCCGCCGCAACACGTCTTTGAGGACCTCGGCCTGCGAATCTTCCAGCGGGGTCGCCGTGGTGACGTGAACGCGAACCCGATTACGAAGTTTATCCAACAACGCAGTGGCGGCCCCGTAGATCGCCTCCAGGGCATCCATCCGCCCGTGCTCGGCCACCACCTTCAAGAAGTTCAACAGCAGTTGGTGGACCTTGCCCGATAGCATCCGGTGGATCAGCTCCACCAGGTCGTCGCGAGGGATGCCATGCAGGAACGTCCGTACGTTGCGCCCGCTGGCGCGGACGGCTTCGAGAAAACTGCCGTATTCCTCCAGCACCTGTTCCGACACCCCGGCACTTTCCGTGGCACCGATCAACGCCTTGGCGTAGACCTCCGCCACCTGCTGCTGCTCGGTGTCCAGCACGGTTTTATGCCGGAACTCGCTCTCGTCGTGTAGGGAAGGAATCACAGGTTCACGTTTCCGTTACAGTAAGGTCCGCAACGCGCCACGCGCACCGGCCGCTAATTGGCACTGGGCGTGCGCTTGACGAATTCCCCCATTGCCTCCTGGATCAACCGGGCATGGTCTTGTGGCGTGAGTTGGGCGCGAATGATCCGGCCCGCCAGATCGACGGCCAGGTTCGCTCCTTCCTCGCCAATCTGCTTGAGCGCCTGCTCTTTGGCGATCTCGATGTCGCGCAGCGCCCGCTGCCGCTCGGCCTCCGCTTCCGCCCGGGCCTTGGCCAGGATTTCCTCCTGGGTGTGCTGGGCATCGCGGCGGGCCTCCTCGAGGATTTCGCGGACTTCGTTCGCCGCGTTCTGCAGCTTCAATTCATACGCCTTGAGCAAATCGGCGGCCTGCTTGTTCTGCCGCTCGGCGGCGGCAATGTTGTCGGCAATCCGCTGTTCGCGGCGTTCCAGCCCTTCAACAATCGGCCCCCAAGCAAACTTCCACAAGACGGCCAACACGACCATGAAGACCACAAAGGTCCAGATGGCCAAGTCGTCCCGCAGGGTTGCCGGATCGTAGACGCGGCGGTGCAGACCGTCGTGGGTGGCCCCATGCGCACCACCATTATGACCGTCATTGTGACCGTCGCCTTGATCGGCCGGCGCCTCTTCCGCCGCAGGCTGCTCGGCCTCCTGAGCGTAGAGCGTGCCGGCTGCCGAACCTGCCAGAACGACACAGGCCACAAGGCACACCAGGCCGCGCAGCATCGCCGGCATGCGCCGCGCTGCCACCTGCCAGCGGTTTGGACTGTCGTACATCATCAGACTGCGTCTCTTGAAACTGCGTCTTTGCAAAATCGACGATCATCAACCCAGGCTGCGCCGCGTGATTCCCACACCACGCGGCCAATCAACATCACCTCTGGTGCCAGCCGGCACGTGCACAGCACGCCAATGGGCAGCGGCGCCGGCCACCTCCAAACGGCAGCCGATTCTCTGCTCGCTCGAGCATCCGTTTGCCCCGGAAGGTGCCCCCAAGGAGCACCTCCTTGCGAGACTTACCCCCCCCAGGCGAAAGCCGGGCTCAACCCAAGTGGCGCGGCGGCCAATTTCGCCGCCCGCGCCTGGGCAGACCAACCTTGCCCACAAGGGCGACGCACTTCCAACGAGCAGCCAACCGCCGGCGCGTGCGTCCTAGCCGCCCGTCCAGGGATTCTGGGTCTGGCAGATGTACAGCGCGTAGAAGGTGAAACCTTCGATCAGAGCGGCCGCGATAATCATGGCCGTCTGAATCGCACCAGCCACCTCGGGTTGGCGAGCCATGCTTTCCAGGGCCGCCGAGGCCAGCTTGCCGATACCGTAGGCCGCACCGATCACCACCAGGGCCGCACCGAAGGCACCGGAGAACTCGATCAGCGCACGGTCGCCACCCTGGCCTTGCGCCATGGCCGGCGCGGCAAAGACGAACACCACCGCCAGTAACAGACCCAGAACGCGGCAGAACTTGCTCACTTGCTCCATCTCCTTGCAGTTGGATTGGCAAAGCTCCTCAAGACGGTCCCCACGCTCCCCACGCGGCCAACGGCTGGCTTAGTGGTGGTGGATGGCCGCCCCGATAAAGAGTGCCGACAGGAAGGTAAAAATGTACGCCTGAAGAAACGACACAAACAGTTCCAGCAGTGTGAACGCGGCCGAGCCGACAACACCGATGACCGCCGCAATCGTGAATTGGGGATAGTCCGCGGCACCGGTGACGGCCGCGCCGGCGGTAACGATCAACCCCAGAATCCCCAGCAGCACCAGGTGCCCGGCCACCATGTTGGCCAGCAAGCGGATGCTTAAGATCGCATGCTTAATCAGCAGACCGAAAATTTCGATAGCCCAAATGACCGGCTTGAGAAACCACAGCCACCAGGGCAGGTCCATGCTCGGCACCTGGTTCAACCAGAAGCCGACGGGGCCAAACCGGGCCATGCCGGCCCCCAGCACGGTGAAGAACGTAATCAACGCCATCACCAACGTGACCGACCATTCGCCCGTGGGGTTGCCCACCCAGGGCACCAAGCCCATCAGGTTCATCCCCAGCACGAAGAAGAAGATCGTCCACAGCAGCGGCACAAACCGGTCGGCATCGTGTTCGCCAATGGCCGGCTTGGCCACGTGATCGCGGAGGTATTCCAGGAAGGCTTCAAAGAAATTCGCCAAGCGGCCCTTGGGGCGATCGCCGCTGCGTACCGCCCGGGCCACGCGAACAAAAAAGATCACCAGCAGCGCGGCCACGACCAACTCGACGATCATGAACCGCGAGATGCAAAAGCCGGTCCCCGGCTCGTACAGGTTGTAGGGCTTGCCAAAGGGCTGCGGGATGATCAGCTTGCCGGCAAGCTCGCGGTTCCAGTCGTCCAGCGTGAGCGACTTGGTATCAGGCAGCGTGCCTTTGAGTTGTTTCAATTCTTCCGCGGGACGCGGGGGAGGATTGCGCAGCCACTCGGGCACATCGGTCAACTGCTTGTAAGGAGACCAAAGTACCTTCGGAATCTCGAAGTAATAGCCGTCGCGAATGTGCAGCAATGGCTCAGCCATGATTCTCCGGCTCCTTTGCCGCGTCTGCCTCAGGGCGAGCGACGCCAACACCCGATACCGCCGACCCGTCGGCCGCAGCCCGACCCGCGGGCGCCCGCTCAGCGGTACGCCCCACGCCCTGCCGGGCCAACGGCAACACCAACAGCGTCTCCACCACCAAACTCACGAGATAGAGGATCAACACACACTGCGGGGCACCGGCTTCAACCAGCGACCCGCCTTGCGCGTGCAAGATAACGACGGCCCCCAGCGGCAATCCCAGGCGGAAGAGCATTCCACCCAACTGGGCATGAATGAACCAGGTGGTACCCCGGGCCATCGTGGCCAGCACCAGGGCCAGGTTGGACCCCACCCAGACGATCGCGCCGGCCAAGACAGCCGCAAACCAACCGTCGGCATGGCCTTGCGAGCGCCAAAACCCAAGCGGCACCACCACCACCGCCAAGGCCAGCGTCAGCACCAGGCACGACGTACCAAGCCCCCAAGGGGTGGCCCTACCCATGTCGCTGGAGCCATGCACGGTCACGGCGGCTGATTCTCTTCAGTGTCTGCAGGAGGTTGGTTATTTACGGGAGGTTGCTGGGAGGAAGGAGGCTTGGGCCGCGTCATCAGCAGCAGGTGCGTGACCCCCAAGACCATCCCCAGCCCAAACCCGAGCAGCCCCAGGAAGGAAAACCCCCACCGATCGTCCAGCCATTGCCCTACCAGCCCCGGCACGATCATCTCGGCCGAAACCACCAGAATGCGACTGACCCACTCCATCGCGAGAGCAATGGGGTGCGGTTCTTGCGGCGCCTGGGGCACGACAGACCCCCTGCCACCATGGCTGGGAGGGAAAGCGCTTGCGGATGCTTGCGCCTGGCGAGAGAACGGGCAGCACCCCGCGCCGGATAAGTGTTTTGCAAAAAACGACTTAACGAGCTTCGGGGGGCGGGCGGGCCGCTGCTCGAAAGCGAGGCCACTCACTAAACGGCCAAAGCTTACCCAAGTAAGCTAAGCAGTGTCAACCAACGGGCAGCGATAATTCGTGATTTTTTTCTCAAAGTCACGACCACATCGCAACCAACTGCCTCACAAAGACTTACAGCGAGCGCCGTTCACCCGCTGAGGCCCTGCTGAGCAGCCCAGCTCCTCGCCGCACGCTGCCGGCGGGCTGCCGGCCCCGCGGAAAATCGTCGCAACCTGCCTTCCAAATAGAAGTTAGGTCCTCAGCGCACCGCCCAAACAGGGCGGATGAGACCACGAAATCGTTGCGTTCTGGCGCTTGATCGTTTAGGATCGAGCGTAGCGAGTTCACCGGTTTGGGGGCACAAAATTTCCCACCCCGGGGGGTTCGCATCCCGGCAAAAGCAGTTAAAATCAACATTTGTCGGGCGGTTCTGGCAATGGCACCGGCCTGCTAACCACCCCCTTGAGGTGATACCCTCTACCGAAGCCGGCGCAGGATAGATTCCTGCATTGTCATTCCCCGCGTCGTGATGCTCCGTGTGCCAACCCAGGACGAATCAATCCCGCTGAACGACAGTTTGTGGGGAGCGCTGGCCGGCAGCTAGCCACCCTGGTTCGCCCCGCGGACAGCACGCAGCCCAGCCCGTTGCAGCCGAACCGTCTGGCAGGTCGATGGGATCGTCCTGCTTCCGGCTTGGTTTACCCCCCAAGAACCTCGAACCAACAGCCACAGCCTTGCGGGGCGACGATCGCCCTAAGGCTTGAGTACGAAACACTTTGCCAGGAGGAGTTTTCCGCAAGCTGCCTGATTTGTCTTGCTTGGTTATGTGGTCGCGAGCGTATTGCTGCCCTCCAGTGGTACAAGTTCGACCGCCACTGCGGCATGGTGCCGACAGTTTGCTAGCAAGCCAGATGCCAGATCGCCAAGCACCGCCCCGTAGCGTGGTTCCCTTGGTGATGAGCCGCACCGTCACCCCCGTGTCAGGTACGTGGCAGCAGCTGGGGAAAACACACTCGCACCGGCACGATGAACGATGATCGGCCGGTTCGATCGCATTAGGTCATGGATGACGTCCTCATGTATTGCCCGGCCTCCCAGGCCCGCAATCTGGAGAGCAACTTCCGATGACCGCAGAGCAGCTCAAAGGGTATACCCTGAAAGTCCTCGGGCAGATGGCAAAGGAACAAGGCGTGCCGGGTTGGCATGCGATGCGAAAGGATCAATTGGTCAAGGCGCTGCTGCGAGCGTCGGGCAATGGCAGCCGTGCCTCGGCCAAGAGCCGCAATTCGGCCGGCCGCAGCAGTTCGCGCAGCAGCACGGCGACGGCCCGCAGCACCACCGCCTCGCACAACGGCGCGAGCCGTTCGGCCTCCCGATCCAAGGCAGCCACCAAGAGCACGGCCAGCCGCTCGGTCACCACCCGGCGCAGCACCGGCACCTCGCCGGCCAGCCGCTCGGCATCGCGGAATGGTTCGGCCGCCAAGCCCAAGCCCAAGGCCAAGAGCCGCCCCAAGGCGACGCGCCGGCTGCAAGAAGCCCGGCAAGCTCAGAACCGGCTCAAGGACATCTCCCACCAGGACGTCCAGAGCAACAAGGATCGGTTGGTCGTCATCGTTCGCGATCCCTACTGGCTGCATGCAACGTGGCAACTTTCCCGCCGCAGTGTCGAGCGGGCAGAAGTCGCCCTGGGTCAAGACTGGCACACGGCCCGCCCTGTGCTGCGGCTGTTGGAAGTGCAGGCCGGCAATGGCGCGGCAGAAACCGTGGTTCGCGACATTGAGATTCACGGCGGCGTGAACAACTGGTACGTGCCCGTGAACGATCCTCCCCAGAGCTACCGGCTCGATATCGGCTACCTGTCCGAGACCGGCCGGATGTTCGTCCTGGCCCGGAGCAATGTCGTCACCACGCCGCGGGCGGGCACGCTGGACACCCTCGACAACAACTGGTCGGACGTGGCCGAGAATTACGAGAAAATCTACGCCATGAGCGGCGGCCACTGTACCGAGGGCGCCAGCGAAGAACTTCAAGAGCTGTTCGAGGAACGGCTCCGGCGGCCGATGAGTTCGCCCACGCTGGGCTTGGCTGCCAACGGTCACCCTGGCCGCAAGTCGCGGGAGTTTGAGTTCGAGCTTGATGCCGAACTGATCGTCTACGGCTCGACGGTTCCCGGCTCGCGCGTGACGCTACAGGGCGATCCTGTCGAGTTGCGGTCCGACGGTTCGTTCACCGTCCGGTTCCGTTTGCCGAACTGCCGGCAGGTCATTCCCGCCGTGGCACAAAGCAGCGACGGCCTGGAACAACGGACCATTGTCCTGGCCGTGGAACGCAACACCAAGGTGATGGAGCCGCTGGTACGCGACTCCAGCGACCTCTAACGCCAAGCGTCCACAGCAACTTGACCAGGCGACCTCGCTGCCCTCGGCTCCCAACGTCAAGCCAGCGACCTTCAAGGCCAACCGGCCCGCGGCAACTCTACAGAGTTGGCGGTCATCCCAGCGCAATCAGTACGCCCGTGCCGCGCGCCGGTCCTTGCAAGGCCAGCCGGCGGTGGAGCAGGCACGAACCTTCCAGCAGCCTCCCCCGATTTCTCTCGGGCATTGCATCCCCTCGATTGTGCCTGCGAACCGGCGGCGCTACGTCATGTTGGCCGGCCTCTATGCCAGGGCGCCGCGACCGCGGACAATTTTGATTGAACGCATCGAGCCCTTTTGATACATATGGTGCGTCCAAGCTCCCCGAACTGGGGGCCCCGTGCGCTAGGAGCCTGTTTGCCTGATCCGGTGGAGTGAGCGAGGCCGCCGGTATTGGTTTTGCCACCACAGTCCGGCTGTTGCGAGGCCCGTGCGGCTTGGGGGTATGCCGTTGCCGTAGTTCAGCCATTGTGCGCGAGGGGATCCGTCCATGCTGACGCTTGGTGACTATGATCGTCGTCGCAGACGCCGCGACTTTCTCAAGGTGGGCAGTCTGGCCTTGGGAGGGCTATCGCTGCCGCAACTGCTCGCCTCGCGCGTGGCCGCGCAATCGGCCCCGGTGGTGAAGGACAAGTCGGTCATCTTCTTGTTCATGCATGGCGGGCCGCCGCAGACGGAAACCTTCGATCCCAAGATGACCGCGCCGGACGGTATCCGCAGCGTGGTTGGCGAAGTCGCCACCAGCTTGCCCGGCGTTACCTTCGGCAGCAGTTTCCCTCGTCTGGCCGCGCTGGCTCACAAGCTATCCGTGGTCCGATCGTTCACCACCGGCAACGCCACGCACGACATCAAGCCGATCGTCTGTGCCGATACGCTCAATGCTAACTTGGGCTCGATCTACTCGCGCATCGTCGGCATCAACCACCCGGTGACCGGTATGCCGATCAACGTGGGCTTGTTCCCTCGCGCCATCGACGAGGACGCCAAGCCAGTCACCAAGGCGTTTGGCGATTTCACGTCGTCCGGGTCGATCGGTTCGGCGTACGCGCCGTTTGTGCCGGGCGCTGGCGGCAACCTGCAACAGGATATGAAGCTCACGCTGCCGATGGACCGCATTGGCGACCGCCGAGGGCTGCTCTCACGCTTGGATCAGGTGCGCTGGGCGGCAGACACCAGCGGTCTGTTTGATGGGATCGACCGCACCCGCGAGCAGGCTTTCGACACTATCCTGGGCGGGGTCGCCGATGCCTTCGATCTTTCCAAGGAAGACGCGGCCACGATCGCCCGGTACGACACCGCCCCGCTGGTTCAACCCAATCAGATCAGCAAAGCCTGGAACAATTACCAGAATTACGTCGATAACGCCCGCAACCTTGGCAAGCTTTTGCTGTTAGCCCGGCGGTTGTGCGAAGCGGGCGCCGGCTTTGTCACCGTCACCACCAGTTTTGTGTGGGACATGCACGCCGACTCCAACAACGCCACCATCGACGAAGGCATGTTCTACATGGGCCTGCCTTTCGACCATGCGGTGTCGGCCCTGATCGAAGACCTGGAAGCCCGGGGCCTCAGCAACAAGATTCTGCTGGTTTGCTGCGGCGAAATCGGCCGCACGCCCAAGGTCAACAAGAAAGGCGGCCGCGACCACTGGGGCAGCCTGGCGCCCCTGCTGGTTTCCGGCGGCGGTCTACAGATGGGGAAGGTCGTCGGCCAAAGCACCCGCGATGTCGGGGCCCCGCTCACCACGCCCATCACCATTCCCAACTTGATCTCCACGATCATGCACACGGTGTTCGATGTGGGCGAATTGCGTCTGGCCCGCGGCCTTCCCACCGATGTCCTGCGGTTGGCCACCGAGGGCAACCCGATCACCGAACTGCTGTAAACCGCGCCGCGAAGGCTTCGCTCTCGTGCGGCGCGCTGCACTTGTTGGATCGCTCAGCAATCGGTGCGCGCTGTACTGTTGGTGGGCACGGCATCACCTCTGCACCGGGCTTGTACGGTGCTTAGGCCGTGCTCTTGCCGCGATTATGTGCTGCTTGTGCTGATGGCGCCGCCGGCACGGCCAGCCATCGTTGCTTTCACGCCCCCCCGCCATAGCGGTTTCGCCAGCGTACCGAGCCTGCGGACCGAAGCAACAGACAGGCGAACCGCCCTGGACGGCAAGCGGCCTTTTTGTTACTTCCCGCACCCCCATCGTTGGATTTCATCGCGAGGCCGGGTTTATCGCAAGGCCAGACACTCGATCCCGTCGGCTGGCTCGGCACGCGCAACTGGTCCTTTCCCCGGGACACCGTCATGCGGAAGGAAACCAAAGTCGGCCTGGCTCTGATCACGGTCCTGCTGAGCGTGTTTTGCTTTGTGCTCTACAAGCGCATCCAGGGTCGCAACCGCGAAGCAGCCCAACTGCTGGCGCAAGAACAGGCCGAGTCGCCCGTCGAAACCACGCAAGTGACGGCCAAGCCCGTCCTCGATGGACCTCCCCGCCGGTCGGCCGAAACTAGCCCCGCCGCAAGCGGTCTGATGTCCCAGGCATGGCGCCGCCCGGTTGGCCACGACAACGGCGCGGCCGCGCCGCAGCCACTGGGAAGCGAAGCCCGCTTCGCCCAGGCTGATCCCCCGGCGGCAAGCCAAGACGTTCCCCCGGCGGTCGATCCGTTCTCTGCACGCTCGGCCCGGCCCGTCGATCCCATCGCCGCTGATCCGGTTGGCACGGTAGCCGAACCTTCCACCGCGGGCAACCATGCGCTTTCTGACCAGCAGTTCGCCGCAGCTCACCGCGCAGAGGAATCTCAGCTCGCGAACGAACCACTCGCGGGCGACGAGCGAGCGCCGAACCAGCAGCTAACCGATGGCGTGCCCCTGGACGGTACTTATGCGGCCGCCGATCGGCAGCGCATGCCAAGCGACGCTTCGGATCCGCTTCCGCAATCGGGCGTAACCGAGTCGTATCCTGCGCCGGAAGTTGCCCGTTCCACGCTACAGCATCGGCAGTTGGATTCCGCGGACGAAGCGGCTAGCCCGCTGGACCCTCGCCAGGCTCCAGCATACGCAGCGGCTGGCACGTATGCCGATGCCCAGCCGTATCGCACTGCTTCGCCGTACCAGGACCTGCCAGCACGTAACGACGCGCCGCCGTATGAAACCACGATGCGTGAAGGCGAGATGTTGCGCGAAGAGGAACTGCAGCGTCATGCGGCCACGCCGCGCGACATGCCGCGGCAGCACGAGCACGATCTGCGCAGCGAACCAACCCAACCGCGCTATGCTCGGCAGTCGGATGATCTGCCGCGCGGCGATACCTACCGCGATTCGTACGCCGACCACGAGACTGTGTCGGCAGCCAATGCGGCGCACCGCCAGGACATTCCGGACGCTTATCGCGAGCCCGCCTATGATGAGCCGTACGAACGGCCCGCCGTGCGGGGCAGTCTCGCGGCGGCACGCATGGTCGCCCAGGGGCGGCCCGCAGCAGCCGAAGAAGCGGCCGAACCGGGCACGTACGGTGCTGGCGGACGTTGGCAACCCGACCGCAATGCAGCAGCCCCGTCGGCTCAGCCGGGTGTGGCGGCTCAGCAGCCTTACTACGAGAACCCGGGTGCCGGGGCCGCCCGCACTTCGCAGGCGGCTGCAGCGCCGCGAGGTCAGTACACGGTCCAACCCAACGACAGTTTCTGGAGCATTTCGCGCAAGCTGTATGGCGACGGCGGCTTTTTCAAGGCATTGGCCGAGCACAATCGCCGCAAGTTTCCGCAAACGCGAAACCTCAAGGTGGGCGATGTGGTTTCCGCCCCGCCCGCCGAAGAACTGCGCAAGGCGTATCCCGACCTCTGCCCGAAGCTGCGGCAACCGGCCCCGGCGACGGCGCGCACGGTGTCGTCCCAGCAGCGATTGAATGCTGGCCGCGTCTATGTCGTGGAAGAAGGGGATACGCTGTTCGATATCGCCCGGCACGAGCTGGGAACGCCGGCCCGCTGGGTGGAGATTTTTGAACTGAATGCCGACCGGCTGAGCAACGACTTCGACTATATCCGGCCCGGCACGGAACTGGTGCTGCCGGCCGATCCATCGCGGTCGCCTGAAGCGCGGCCGCGCGAGAATGTCACGCGGCGTCCCGGGGCCCCAACGTCGCGCTAATGGTGTGTGGCCCGCTCGTGTGGAAGGTTTTCGCGGGTTACCGGCCAGGCATGGCTCGCAGAGCCGCAGCACATGCATAATGTCTTGGCACATGCATAATGTCTTGGCACATGCACTGGGGCCGCAGCACGAGCGGATGGTCTGCGCGCGGTCTTAGCTCGGCACCGAGCGCATCACCAGGGTTTCGATTTCGCCCTCTTGAACCACTTCGTTGTGCTGGTTCACGATTCGCCGCCGCCAAATCACGTGACCGCGGCGCCGGCCGTTCTGCTGCTTCTTGATGACCTCGGTGACGACGTGGATCGTGTCGCCAATGTAGATGGGCCGTTCAAAACGCCAGTTTACAATCTGGATGAACGCGGCCGTGTCCACGCAAGGGCTGAAACTGCTCAACCCGGCCATGTAGGAAAGGCCCAGCAAGCCATGGGCGATCCGGCCCCGGTAGGGCGTGCCCCGGGCATGCTCCCGATCGACATGCAGAGGGTTAAAGTCCCCGGTGAGGCAGGCGAAGTTGACGATGTCCGTTTCGGTGACCGTCCGAGCAGGACTGGTCCACGTATCGCCGACTTCCAGGTCCTCGTACGTCAGGCAGCCGGCAGGCCGCTGCGTCGTCGTCGATTGGCTCACAGTACTGGAATCCATAATCCCCATGCTGCCTTCTCTCATCAGAAATGGTTGCAGCGATATGTTTGCCGATCATTCACAATACGACAACCCGCCCCCCAGCGGTGCCCCCCTCACGGGGACCAACATTCTTAAGATGCCTAAATGCTTTAGCAATCGTCCTCTACAGAGAAATTGATGCTGCTGAAGCGGCCTCCAAGTCAGCCATTTCTCGCAGTCTGCGCACTCCACCAAGCTGGAAGGTGAATTTACAAGAGAGCAGGAAAAATGGAGGGGCCGCAATCCTTCAATCGATGTCGCTGGCGTAGCCGGCGCGATCGAAAGCGGGCCACTCATCGTTCCATTCCGTATTATCGCCTTTTTTCTACCACCGATTGAGTATTGGACGCCCAAAAGCGGCAGAAGAACCTCTGGCAGCCTCCCCCTGTCTTAGGAGCCGCTTGCGAACCCTGCGGGTCCCGCAGCCGGAAGGTCCCTCCACGATTCCCAAGCGCTGCACTTCCCTGCTGCTCCTTAGCACCCCTTCTTCTGGGGCGTTTCCGGCACAAGATGCATTGGAATGTGCTTGTGCGTCAAGCGAGGTTCACTCGCGGCGGCACCCTACCGCAGTAGGGTATGGCCGCGGGCAATCTCCGTGCGACGTTCCATGCCGATTCGCTGCCGGTTCTCGGTACAATGTGGGCCGATTGCGGCGGATGATGCGCACGTGCCCTGCCCCTTCAGCGCGTGTAGCCGCCGCATCCATACGGTTTGAGAACGAACGTTCAGCCGACGAGGTGCGCTGATGGGCCGCTCGCTCTATACTGTCGTGGCACCTCAGAGCCGCTGCCGCTTGGGAGTGGCCAGGGTGGATATCACCCCACCGGCCGACATTTACCAGCGGATGTGGGGGGCCGCCAGGCACGACCAGGCCGAAGGCATCCACCGCCCGCTCACGGCCACCGCCCTGTACTTCGCCCCACTGACAGAGGCTTCCTGCGAACCGGGCGCCACGGCACACGCCCCTGCGGCGCCCTGGGTGCTGATCGCCCTGGATCATTGCCTGCTGTTTCGGCGCGAAATGGAGGCCCTCACGGCAGCGCTGCTCGATACGGCCAGGGCCCGGCAACCTTCGCTGGCGCTGAGCGAGTCGTCCCTGGTGTTTGTGTTCTCGCATACGCACGCGGCGGGCCTGATGTCGCTGGACCGTTCGCACCTGCCCGGCGGCCAGCAGATTGGTCCGTATTTGGATGGCATGGCGGGCAAGATCGGCCAGGCCGTTGCCACCGCGGCGGCGACGGCGCAAGCGGTGACGTTGGTCTACGGCACGGGCCGCTCGACGCTGGCCGCGCATCGCGACCTTTGGGATGAAATGTCCCAACAGTTCGTGTGCGGTTTCAATCCCCAAGGCTTTGCCGACGACACCTTGCTGGTCGCCCGAGCTACCGACGACGAAGGCCGGCTCGTTGCCACGCTGGTCAATTACGCCTGCCATCCCACCACGTTGGCCTGGGATAACCGGCTCATCAGCCCCGACTTTCCCGGTGCGATGCGCGCAACGGTGGAAGCGGCGCTGGGCGGAACGTGCGTATTCCTCCAAGGTGCCTCCGGCGACCTGGGCCCGCGCGAAGGCTTCGTGGGCGACGTGGAAGTGGCCGACCGCAATGGCCGGATTCTCGGCCACGCCGCGATCGCCGCGATCGAAAGTCTCCCGCCTGCCGGAACCCGGTTTCAGTACACGGGGCCGGTCGTTTCCGGTGCGACCATCGGCACCTGGGCGCACCAGAGACTGGATGCTGCCCAACAAGAAGCCGCCCAAGCGTGGCAAGTGCGCCAGTGGTCCCTCCCCCTGCCCTGCCGGCCCGACCTGCCAACCGTCGGCGATGTTCAATCGCAGCGAAAACAGTGGACCGCCCAGGAGCACGCCGCCCGCGACCGCGGCGATGCGGCAACCGCCGCAGACGCCCGGGCGATGATTGAACGGGCCGACCGGCTACTGGCTCGGCTGGGCGTGCTGGAAGGTCGGCGCGAGTTCCCTTATCACATGCGGCTGCTCAAGCTGGGCAATGCCTTCTGGCTCGCCGTGCCGGGCGAGCCTTACCAGCAGCTTCAGGTGGAGTTGCGGCAGCGGTTTCCAGGCGTTGCAATTGTGGTGATGGGCCTGGCCGGCGGATGGGGTCCCAGCTACCTGCCGCCCCGCAACCTCTACGGCCGCGGCATCTATCAAGAGTCGATCGCGTTGTTAGCTCCCGGTTGTTTGGAACAAGTGACGGCATCGGCCGCGGAAGCGATCGAGACGATGCTCGCTGAAACGCGCCCCGCCACCCCATAACGATCCATTCTGGACACCTGCGCGGCTCATGTCCGCTTTACTTGACGCCGGTCCGCCAGAATGCCGCCAATGATGCGACACAATATGCGCGGCGCCGATCGTTCGACGACCGGACATGGGTAACGCAACCATCAATAACCCTCCTCACGGCTAACCAATCTCTCCCTGGCAGGTTGTATCCTTGGAACAAGCATTTCTGGCATGGCTGGCCGAGCAACTTTCATCGCATCCCAGGGTTCCTTGGGGGCTTGAGGACGATACGGCCCTGGTGCGCCTGCCCAGCGGCGAGTCGCTCGTGACCGCGGACCTCATCAGCGACGAAGTCGATTTCCGCCTGGCGGAGGTAGACCCACGGCAGATCGGCCGCAAAGCATTGGCCGTCAACCTGAGCGACATGGCCGCGATGGCCGCGCAACCGGTGGCCGCGATTATTTCACTGCTGCTGCCCACTAATGAAGCGCTCCGGCAGACCTTTCGAGGTGCCCCGCCCTACGACACCCTGAAGCTGGCCAGGTTGCTGTACGAAGGCTTATTGCCGCTGGCCCGACAGTACAACGTGGCCATCGCCGGCGGTGATGTGAACACCTGGAATCACCCGCTGGCGATCAACGTCACCGTCTTGGGCGAGGCGGGGCCGGGCGGAACGCTCCGCCGCGGCGGCGCCCAGCCTGGCGACCGCATCCTCGTTACCGGCGAACTGGGCGGCAGCATCCTCGGCCACCACTTCGATTTCTCACCCCGCGTGACGGAAGCCATGGCCCTGGCCCAGGCGTACACGGTCCATGCCGGCATGGACATCAGTGATGGGCTGGCCCTGGACCTCTCGCGAATGGCCAAGGCCAGCGGCTGCGGTGCAGTGATCGACCTGGCCGCGGTGCCGATCTCGCCCGCGGCGCACACCTTGACCGCCTCGCAGCCCGATCGCGGCACGGCCCTGGAACATGCCTTGGGCGATGGCGAAGACTTTGAACTGCTGCTGGCCGTGCCCGAGGCAGAAGCCACGCGTCTGCTGGCCGATCAGCCCTTGGAAGGTGTCCGCGTTACGTGCATCGGGCAGTTCGTCGCGGAGCCAGGGCTGTGGAGTGACGATGGCTCGGGAAGCCGTGTACCCCTTGCGCCGCGCGGCTTTCTTCATGGAGAACGGGCGTAACGCATGGAGCGGCACAGTAGTCTTGAGCAGCACAGTGGCCCTTGGTGGCGCCGTGGCCCTGGTTGGCGCCGTGGCCCTGGTTGGCGCATGGCGAACCGCCCACCGCGCCCCTCGGGGCGGGCGGTCGCCTTGTTTCCGGCCGTGTGGCCCTCTGATCGGATCGAAAAGAACCAACGCCGGCGTTGGTAACACGCGGCATCTACCCTGCCGCATGATTTGCTTCGCGAGAAGCAACCGGCCCCTACCCTGACTAGTGGGCTACTGATAGTATCGGCAACCCCCCACCCGCGATTGAGGGAATTCCCCATGCGATTTCCGGGTTACGCCAGAATCCACCTGGCTTGGCGCAACACGGCGTTGGGCGAGGCTTTCAGCTTCTCGTACCACACCGTGACCAGCGTGTGATCGTCCAGTTCGACCGTCGAAGGGTACCCCAGGTCGCCACCGCTGCCGTCGGCAGAAAGGATGATCGGTTCCGACCAGCTTTGGCCCTCGTCTTCGCTTAGCCGCGCCTGATTGCCATATGGCGGACGGCGATGCCCATAACTCATCAGCAGCCGGCCGTCGTGCAGGCGCAACAGGTGCGAGGGCAGCCCCCACACGCCGATCGGGTGCGGCTTGCTCCAGGTCTTGCCGCCATCGAGCGACTCGGTCTGGAGGGTTTCCCGGGCGTTGGCGGCGTTGTGGTTGCGGATGTGAACCACCAGCTTACCGGAGGTAGCTTCCACGGCGTGCAGTTCGTGGTAGTCGGCATGCTTGTCGCCGTCGCGACTGGGAATCCGGGCCAACCAGCGCCAACTTTGGCCGTCGTCGGTCGATTCGCATACGCCAACCCGGCGCTCGCCGCGCCATAGCTCTTTGCCGGCGTACAGCAGCCGGCCGTCGGAGAGCTGGATCGGCCCGTGAGGGCTGTTCACCAGGCAATCGTACCGGGTGGACCAGGTGAGGCCGCCATCGGTGGAACGAAGCATCCAGGTACCCAGCTCGGCTTTGCGCTGTTGGTCGGAAAGGCGGTCGCGGGCTGCTTGCCAGCTCTTGAGCCGCTGGGGGTCCC
Organism: uncultured Pirellulales bacterium; assembly: GCA_964511065.1. Classification (GTDB taxonomy): domain Bacteria; phylum Planctomycetota; class Planctomycetia; order Pirellulales; family S012-138; genus CALBRZ01. The sequence goes on from CAZEEG010000051.1 coordinate 38,093, forward strand.
AGGCCGCGGCATCGCCAGATGGTAGCTGCTCAGCCCGTGCCAGGACCGGTTCGTAAGCCAGCGAACTGAACGTGGTGACGAGCAGCGTGCCGGAGGCCGTTTCCAGCACGCCGGCATCGCGGTCGTCGATGGACGAATCGAGCAGCACGCGGGGCCAGGTCCATGTTTCGCCGCCGTCGTCGGAGGTCATCCACTCGACACGGCCAAAGGGGCACACGTGTGCCGCGCGCCCGCCGGACCACGCCACCATCAACTGGCCGTTTTTCCGCCGACCTACCGTGGGCCAACCGCAATAAGGGTGAGCCGGTGGGCTGATCACCCTGGTATCGAGCAACCTGGCGGTGGGCGCGGCGGCAACTTGCCGGGGGAAAGCCCCCAGAGCGGCCATGCTGGCCAGTCCCCCGGTCAGTTTCAACATTTCGCGGCGTGTGACGTGTGGCATGGTAAGTGACCTCCCGCGAGAGATTGCGTGGATGGAGAAGACCGCTGCGCCGTGGATGCTTGCCGGAGGCCCGTTGCCTGGCGACCTTATCCGGCATCAGGGCCCGGAGCGCGGCGCTTCGAGCCTACTCGGGCGCCGCGGCCGACTCAACCTGCGAGCCGCCACCGCGAGGCCAGTTAGCGGGAGAGCTTCCCGGATGTGAAGAATGGCCGCCCCGGGGCGCGATGGCACCTGCCTTGACGACGAGATGACGCGGCCCAGGCATCTGCCACAGCGCCAGAAACGCAAGAAGCCAGAAACACAAAAAGGCTGCCCGGCGCGATAGCACCGGGCAGCCCGAGTAATCAAGGTTGCTGCGTGAGCAGCGGGTTCGGCTTAGTAAGCCAGCCGGGCCGAGGTGGGAACCACGCGGCGGGCATTGTAGCGGGCCGAGGGATCAGCGGTCGGCGCCGGGGGAGCCGGCGGAGCCATGTCGATCATGCTGCCGTTGCCAGCCGGAGCGGGAGCCGCACCGTGGTGGTGACCGCCGTTGCAGCCACAAGCCGAGGCGCACACGGTGGTGCAGCAGCTATCGCAGCAGTTGCTCTTCTTGCAGCGACGGCCGAAGAGGCGATCGAACAGGCCGCGACGCTTGCAGCTGCGCTTCTCGCAGCAGGACTGGGCGCAGCAGCTGGGCTCGCAGCAAGCGTTGTTGCAGCAAGCGTTGGCAACGCAGCAGCTCGGCTCGCAGCAGCCATTGTTGGCGCAGCAGCTGGGCTCGCAGCAGCCGTTGTTGCAGCAGGCGTCGGCGACGCAGCAGCTCGGCTCGCAGCTATTGCAGCAGTTGCTCTTCTTGCAACGATCGCGCTTGAACAAGCACTTCAGACCGTTGAACAGGTCGTTGCCGCGGCGCTTGCAGCACTTCTGCTCGCAGCAGCTTTGCGCACAGCAGCTCGGCTCGCAGCACGCATTGGCCGCGCAGCAACTGGGCTCGCAGCAAGCATTGTCGCAGCACGCGTTGCTGACACAGCAACTCGGCTCACAGCAGCTCTGCACACAGCAGCTAGGTTCACAGCAACCGCTGTTGCAGTGGCTGACCGTCATCATGCGATTGAGCAGCTCAAAGGCCATGCCCTGGCTACACATTCCGATGCTGATGACCAGCGCTCCAAACATCTTCCATTTCATTGCGCAACGTCTCC
>CAZEEG010000052.1:0-39230 GCA_964511065.1 uncultured Pirellulales bacterium
CAAAGCAGTCGATGAAGCAATGGCCGATCCGCCTCCGCTTTTCCTGGGGATCGGTCACACCGGCCAGAGCTTGCAAGAAGCGGTCCTCGGCGTGGACCACGTGCAGATCGGTGCGGAAGTGATCGCTGAACTCGCGCACCACGGCCTCGGCTTCGTCCTGACGAAGCAGCCCATTGTCAATCAAGATGCACGAGAGCTGCGAACCAATGGCTCGATACAGCAAAGCGGCGGTGACAGCCGAATCGACCCCGCCGGACAGTCCGCAGATCACACGGCTATCGCCGACCCGCCGCCGGATTTGTTCTACGGCGCTATCGGCGAAGTCGCTCAGCCGCCAGGTGGGCCGGCAGCCGCATACCTTGCGCACAAAATTCGCCAGCACCTCGCGGCCCAGCGGCGTATGGGTAACCTCGGGATGGAACTGCAACCCATACACCGGCAGCGATGCGTGCTTGACGGCCGCGACCGGGCAGGTACCCGTTTGCGCCAGCGGGACGAAATCGGCGGACACGTGGGCCACCTGGTCGCCGTGGCTCATCCACACTTCCGTGGTGGCCGGCAGTCCCTCGAACAAGATGTCGTCGGCGACGATCTCGCACTCGGCCCGCCCGTATTCTCTCGCGGTTACACTCTGGACCTTGCCCCCCAAGGTATCGCAGGCCAGTTGCATGCCATAGCAGATGCCCAGCACGGGAATGCCCAGGCGGAAGATTTCCGGATCGCAGCGGGGGGCGCCGGGGGCGTAAACGCTGGACGGGCCGCCCGAGAGAATCAGTCCTTGAGGGGCGATCGCGCGTATCCGCTCCGCGGTGAGGTCGTGCCGCACGATCTCGCAATACACGTGCAATTCCCGCACGCGCCGCGCGATCAATTGGGCATACTGCGAGCCAAAATCCAAAACCAGCACTTTTTGACTGGCCAAGCTTTCCGAAACCAGGGTTTCTGCCGGCGAATCCACGGCCATGCTGGGAAACTCCCATGACTTTGCCCGCGCCTACTGCGGGGGCCAAAAACAAAACACCCGTCGGCAAATGGACGGGCGTAAACTGCAAGTATAGAGGGAGCGTGCGGGAATCGTCCAGCGGCACACCAACTCGAAAGTGCTATCACCGGGGGGCCATAGCCGCGGTACGGGTGGCCACGCTCATCGGCTCGAATTGGGGGCGGCATACCGCTCGGGAAGGGGTCAATATGGCCGCACGGCATCGGCCACGATCTCGATGCGATGTAACCGGGGGCTATCCTGGCGGGGGCCTGCCGTGAACCGCTCCAATCGACGCGATAGCGCGGCCAGCACGGGAAGCAGTTCTCCATATCGCAGGCGGTCGTCGAAGTGGACGCGAATCTCGCGGGGCGGCGTCTCGTCGGCTTCCGCGGCCAACTGGCTTTCCACGGCAGCGAGCAGCGCTTCGTCGTCGGCTATGGTCTTGCGGTCAACCAGCCGCTGGGCCAAACCGCCCTGCTCATCCGCCCGAAGTTCCACGTACATCGGCAGGCGTTCAACCGGCGGACCACCACCGGCGTTTTCAGCATCGAACGGATACTCGGTGTATTGGACGACCGGATCGGGCCACGGCCCGAACCGTGCCGGTTGCGGCTCGTCACCGGAAGCCACCTCGGCTCCCAATGAAATGTGCTGCAGCCCTGCCTCTGACGCCGCGACCAGTAGCGAACGTAACGCTCCGCACGGAAAATCCTGGTCGATCCTGAGCACCAGCCGAACATAGACCGAGTGGCCCACCGGTTGAGGTTCGTTCTCGCGTAGCGCATACAGCGCCTCGATGATCGGCTTGAGGGGACTATCGGCGGTATGAAGCTCCGTGGGCACCGTGTACCGTTGCCCGCTGATCCAAGCCGTAGGCTTGCCGTCGACGATGCCCGCCCACACCAGGTACCGGATCATCGACGCATCGCGCCATCGCCGGGGCGGTTCAATCTGAACCAGTTGTACCGGGGGCCGCTGTGGCACTCCGCTGGGCGCGTGCCATCGGCCATCGGGCTGCCGCACGGTCCGCAGGCCCCAATCGGGCAGTTCAAGCTGTTGGAAAATCCATTGATCGCCCTGCATTTCAGCGGTGAACTGTAGGGCCAGGTGGACCCGCTTCCCCAGGTCGTAGGTGGCGATGCCCGTCGCCCGCTGGCCTGCCACTTCGCAATCGAACTGGATCAAGCGCCGTGGATGAAGGGCCGAATAGAAGCCTTGCGGCAACGATTCCTGGTAGATCGCGGCCCACTGCTGGGGATCCAGATACCGGCCCATGGAGAACTCGTGCAAGGCTCCCCCGCCGAAATCGAGCGCGTAGGGATCAGCGTACAGTAGCAGCAGCGAAAGCGGTTGGTTATCAAAGGAGTGCAGCGGTGGCGGTTCGTTGGCCTTGAGCCACCGCTCGAACTCGGCCGGGCTCATCGACGCGGCTTCCGGCAAGGCTTGCTGCAGCGCCTTGCAGATGGAAGTTGAATCCCCGCACATATGCGTATCGGGCACCGCGGACTGTTCGCAGCCTGCGAGATGGCATAGCAGCGCGCAAGTGAACCATAGCCAGCGATGGCGATATCCACCAGCGACATGGCAAGGCAGCATGTGCGAACCTCCAGCATGGGTTTCGCTGCAAGGCCGTAGCCGTTCGTTGCCTGCCCCGACCCTGCGGCCGTGCGATGATTCTATGCCAATTGTCCGGGCTAATGCGAGCCTTGCCGCCAACAATCCGCATTATTCCCGGGGGAATGCGGTACCCATTGGTGGCGCCGCCGGACATCGAGCGGGCCATCTTCCGGGCCATTTTGCGGCCCTGGGCCACGCAGCGGTTCAATGCGTGCAAGCCGCGCGAGGCGGCGATACCATAGAAACCAACTTGGATGCGTTCCTGCTCCGACGATAGCTGGATGATTGCGACGGTGGCGTCGGCCATTGGGCTTGGCCGCGCCTTTCCAGATTAGCTCCGATGCAACCAATAGGTGGCCCTCATGTACTTGCCCCATGCCACGCCGGCCGAGATTGGATTGGACCCGGAACGGTTGGAAGTCGCCTACCAGTTGCTTGAGCGGTGGACGCAGGGGAAGGATGCGCCCATCCCCAGTGGGGCCATCTTGGTGGGCCGCAAGGGCCGGGTGGTGCCCCCGCGGTTTTTCGGCAAGCAAGGCCCCGAGGCAGACGCCCCGGCAATCCGCCCTGACGGCATGTTCCTGATCGCGTCGATTACCAAGCCGATCACCTACGTCTGCGCGATGATGCTGGTTGAGCGTGGCGAATTGAACCTTTCAGAACCGGTCACCCATTACATTCCCGACTTCGCCGCGCACCACAAAGAAGACGTGCTGGTGAACCAGCTTTTCACGCATACCTCGGGCCTGCCCGACATGCTGGAGAATAACGCCGAGTTGCGGCGGCAGCATGCACCGCTCTCGCGATTCGTTGAGGGAGCCATTCGGGATACGCTGCTCAAGTTTCCGCCGGGTACCGACCTGAGCTACCAGAGCATGGGCACACTGGTCGTGGCCGAGTTGGTGCAGCGCATCTCCGGCAAGTCGATTCACGACTTCATGCGGGAAGAAATCTTTGAACCGTTGGGGCTCAAGTCGATCGGGCTGGGATCACGCGGCTTGGATCGCAACCGATTGATCCGTGTTCAAGTGCCCGAGTACCAGGCGAACAGCGATTTCGGCTGGAATAGTCCTTACTGGCAGGAACTGGGAGCGCCCTGGGGCGGCATGTTCGCCGCGCCAGAAGATTTCGCCGTGCTGTGTCAGCAAATGATCGACGGCGGCGACTTGCTGTCGCCTGCCGCCACCATGATGATGACAACCAATCGCCTCCACGATTATCCCGACCTGCCTGAGCCGATCCGGCGAACCAAGCCCTGGGGACTTGGGTGGCAACTCAATCACACCGGAACGCGCGGCAGTTGGAGCGACCTGCTGGATCGAAACGTGTTCGGCCACACCGGAGCGACGGGAACGATGGTGTGGATTGACCGGGCTCGAGAGGGCTTCTGTATTCTGTTCACCACGGCGATACGATCCAGGGCCCCGTGGCGGTTGGTTCGGCTCTCCAGCGTGATTGCCTCGGCTTTTCGATGAAACCGGGTGCGCCTGCCACAATGGAGGGGGGCGATGTGGCGGCAGCTTGATGAGGCGTGCGCCGCAGAGGGCCGCCCGGGTTCCGTCAGTATACGACGCACAGCGGCCATGGGGGCCAGCGGTTACTTGGGCTTTCGCCGTCGCAAGTTCTCGCTGGGACTTTCCGACTGTTGGGGGGCACCGCTGTTGCCGTCGCCAGGTTCCGGCTGCTGATCGAGCCATGCGCCGAGCGCGGCGGAGAGTTTCTCCGGCGTTTCGTAGGTGCCGTCCGTGATCCGTCTGCGAATCGAAGCAAGACGTGCACGGCGTGGGTCGCGCGGTGCAATCATGCGGGTTCTTCCTCTCGTACTACGTAGCGATTGGTTTGGAATGCTTCGAGCCGGACTCGGCGTCCCCGGTCGATGAATTCGCCGTCGGCCGCCATGGCGTCGACATTCCGCCCTGCCACGCGAACCTTGCCGGTGGGCCGCAAGGCGGTAGCGGTTGTGCCGACCGATCCGACCAGTGCTTCGGGGCCGGGATCGGCTGCCGGTTGTTCGGCCGGTGCGACGGTTTGTTGGGTTTGTGCCGGTGACAATTCGGGATCGGCATCGGTTGGTGCGAGGATCAACTTGCGGAAAATGCTCCGTCCTCCTTGAATGCGTTTCCGCGTCAGGATTGCGAAACCAATCACGGAGACCACGGCCACCACCAAACTTAGCACGGTGTTGCGCAGCGAGATGATATCGTACTGCGTCTCGGGGATCGTCACCCGCTGCCCGGCCATGATCAATGCAGCTACGATCAGCAAGGCCCCGGCAAACCCGGTGATGCCAAAGCCGGGAATGACGAAGAGTTCCAGCAGCACGAAGCCCACCCCGGCCAGAAACAGCACGATCTCAAGCCAGCCGGAGGTCCCCCCCATCCAGTGGCTCCAGAAATACAGGGCGAAGCACAGCCCCGAGATCACCGCGCCAGCCCCGATTCCCGGCATCTGCAATTCCATGTACAGCGCGACCAGGCCGACGATAAACAGCAGGCCCGTTACGACCGGCAAGTTCAGGTAGTAGACCAGCGAATCGACCCAAGTCTGATCGATGATCTCGGGTTGGCCGGTAATCTGGTAACGCTGCAACAATTCATCCAAATTGCCCACCGTGGCCTTGGCCAGCCCCAACTCCACGGCCCGGGTTCCGGTCAGGTTCAGGAAACGATCCTCCTGCGACTCCAGAACCAGGTTGAGCTTTTCCCAGTGGCCGCCTTGAGGATCAACGGCGGCCAGTTCTTTCTCGGTCATCAGCCGTTGTTCGCCGGTATCCCGATTGCGAACGTGGAAGACTTCGACCTTGCGATCGACCATGGCTTCTGCCAAGGCAGGTGGGTGGCCCTTGGCCTCGGCCAGCGAGCGCATGACGATGACGACGTCTGATACCAGCTTTTGCTCAACAAACCGAAAGGCGTCGGCACCGGGGATCAATTGCATCACGCCCACGTCGCCCATCCGCGCGTGCGGCGCCATGATGATCTCGTCGCATCCCAGGGCGACCATGGCAGCGCCACTCAAGGCTTGATTGGGAATGTACGCCACCGTTCGCGCCCAATCCACGTCGCGCAGGATCGACGCCAGAAGCTCGCTTTCGGTCAGCAATCCGCCAGGGCTATCGATCCGCACAATCAGCACGTCGGGGTTGTGGTCCTTGGCAACTTCAATCCGCCGTTGCAGCGAGAACGATACCAATGGGTCGATCGGACCTTTCAGGTCGAGCACCACGGCCTGTCGGGGGCCGCCCGCGGCGCGATCGTTGGTGGCGTCGTCGTGCAAGGGGCCATTGTTGGCGGCGTTCGCCTGGGGGGGAACCTGATCGGCCACTTCCCGCGGCTGACCGCCATCCCCATTGTTTTCGTCCGCGGGAACATTCTGCGCCAGCTTCGCTACGGCCGGCGCTGCGTTCGCGTCAGCCGGATTGTTCGGAAATACGATCCCCCAGACTGTCGTTGCGGCTACCACCGCACACAGTCGTTTCAGCCACGACACGCACCGAAACATTGAGCCGCCTATCGCATTCACTGCGGACCCACGCTATTTGAGGGGGGAGGGTACCACCGCCGAAAGATTGCCGCGCGCACGCCACCGGAGGAGAGGACACACCGCTTGTTACGATGGTAGACCTTGCATCGAACGAGTGTCAATTCACGGCCGCGGCCCGCGCGAACGTTACCAGCCCATCTGCCGAGACACTTGGTACCGCTATAGAACCACCGGGCCGGCCGCGACTTGCAGGACTTTAGAAGGTTAAGCCGGCGCGGACCACGAAGGTATCGTCGGGCTCAAAAGTTGGTCCGCCGCTCAGGTATTCCAAGTGCCGATAGAAGACGTATCCGGCTTCGAGCAATCCGCCCAGGCCATGCTCGTTGCGCAGTTCCCAGCCTAGCGCGAGGCGGGCGTCGTAGTAGTTGAGGGTGTCGCTGCACCCGCAATGTCGCCGGATGGCCCAGCTTCCGCCGCCTAGCTCACCGGAGAGATACCACCAGGCTTCGCGGCCGTTCTCCTTCCACAACCGTTTCAGGAAGCGAGGTCGGGGAGAAACCAGTTCCAGCCGCACATCGTCGGCAGGCGTCCAGACGATTCCACCCAGGGGCAGGAATTCCACGTCGTCGCGATCCAAGTAGGCCAGCCCAGCCACGATCTGCACCGTGGGGGAATAGGTCAGGGCGACAAGCCCCCGCGCCCCCAGTCGAAACGCCTGGCTGTGGTTGCCCTCAAAATCGCTGTACAAGCCGGGCGTGATTCCCAGGTCCATCACGAAAGCCGGCGTGAACCGCTTCAGATAGCGGATATCGAGATAGGCCTCGTGAAGCTGGCCTGGTACGTCGGTGTAACTGGGACCGTCTACCAGGGGCCAACCATAGCCGGGCGTCAGCAGCAGCGGCGAATCTTCGTCGGGCAAGGGAAAGGCAAACACCGAGCGCAAATCCAGCGTAGTCATCGCCAGATCGTGACCACCGACATGCGTGGTGGTGAACAGTGATTGCTGGTAAGGGCCGCGCGATGGAGTCGCCGGCGGCGGCAGAATCGCCACCTGCTCGGCTTCGATGGGCGTTTCCACCGGTGGATCGGCCACCGATGGCACGGTTACCTCAATATTCGGATCGAAGAACGCCGTAGGTAGGAACGGCGAGTCCGCTTCCAGGGGAAGTGGCGCAAGCAGCGCCCCGCGCTGCCCCGCCGAGGGCGGAACCAGCACGTGAGGCTCGGGGGCGAACGGTTCGACCTGGTAACGCGGTGGGCTGTGCCACTGCAGCGGCGGTGCGGGCGAGGTCAGGGGAGGATGCGCCGCCGGCGGCAAACGCATGACATCCGGCGAGGGGTCTTGGGCCATCAAACTCGCCTTGATGCCGCCAGTGCAGACAGCGATCCCCCACGCCAGAAAGGCGATGGCACAGAGTCGTCTGGCCCGATGTCGTTTGGCCCGATGCGGAACAACTTGGAGGGTAACGCTTCTCAGCGCATGCATCGCTCGCCTTCCGCTGCGCTGCGGTATGATGAATTGTCGCGCCGCCAATGTCCGGTTGTCGAATGAGCCTCGCCGAAAAGTTGCCGTTTTTCAGCACAATCCGCAGCATTTCCGCGGACCAGCATGAAAGGATGTGGACATTAGCCGCGCAGGCGTCAATCGTTACCAGGTGAGACCGGCGCGGAACATCAGGGCTTCCTCCGGATCAATCGAAGCGCCGCTCAAGTAAGTAATCTTGCGGTCGAAGGCAAACCCGAGTTCGACGAAGCCGCGACGCCCCGTGACGCCAGAGGCTGGCAGGAATTCCATGCCCAGGTATACGCGAATGTCTTCGTAGTCGAAGCCATCGGGATTACCGTCTTCGCGTTCAATGGTCCACGAGTCGCCGCCGTACTCGCCGCCCAGGTACCACCACAACTCGGTATTCCCCCAGGTGGTCAGCCGACTGGCCAGCTTGGGCTTGGGGAAATAAATCTCGAACCGGGTATCGGGATTGGGGGTCCAAATCCAACCGCCCGCCGGCAGAATCTTGACGTTGTACCGATCGTAATAGATGACACCCGCGACGATTTCGCTGGTGGGCGAAACCCGAAAGATCATCAGCGCCTTGCCCTTGATTCGAATGCTGTTGTTCGAATCGAACGTGTGGAAGTCGCTGTAAACGCCGGGCCGCACGGCAAGCTCCGCCCGAAACCAGGGCGTGATGACCGGGTTCCAGGCAAAATCCAACCAGGCATCGTACGTTTGGCCGGGAATATCGAAGGGGCTTTCGGGACCATCCCAGAGGTGCAGACCAAAACCGGGCGTCACCTCCAGCGGGGCCAACTGGTACCCCAACGGAAACTGCATGGTGGTGCTGAACTCAAACTCGTTGGCGCCAAATCGCTTGTCGCCGCCGTTGTTGCCGATCAGCGTGTACGTCACCTCGATTTGCTTGAACAGTTGAATCTGGTTCACCAGGGCCTGGTTGGGATCGTAGACCGGGTTATCGACCGGCACCGGCGAGGGCGCATAAATATCCACCGGCTCGGCGTAAGGATCCCAGGGTTGAATGCCTTGAATGGTCGCCGTGGGCGGCTCAACCATGACCGTTGGAGGTTGCGTGGTCGCAAAGGGGCTATCGGGCACCGCCTGGTAATTCTGCCCGGCCGCCGACGATTGAAGGACGCATACCAGCGCCATAGCTGGCAGCACTGCCAGCAGCCCAGGCACAGCGCGGCCGCTGGCCTCGGCCGTGACGGCGTTGCCGGTCGGCCTTCTGGCTGATGACAGCAGACAGCGCACGATCATGGGTCTTGATCCATTGGCATGCGGGAACTTGCCCCCAAAGTCGCGTTCGACACCTGCCATTCGACACGATGGCAAGTTGCGGGCTTGCCGGGCGAAGGTCGCGGGAGCGGTGCAGGATGTCAATCGCCTTCGAACAGGGACGGGTTCAATAGCAGTGGCGCACGAAGGCGTCAAGATCACTCGCGGTGCGCTCGCTGCCCTGACAGCACCGCTGGCGCGGCGATTGCCGCGGTTGGCTCCACAATCATGATCGCCGGGGGGCGAGCGTCGCGGTCATCCATCGCGAACGATAACGGCGATGCAACGGGGGCCGTTTACCGCTTCAGCAGTTCAAGGGATACCCAAAGACTGGGATCGTCCTGATAGGGAAGCTCCGTATTGACCGATAGCGTTTGGGTTCCCCGCTCTCGATCCACCACGGCATACATGAAACCCAGCCGCGGATGCTCGGCCGGATCAAAGCCGGTCAGGACTTCTCCGGGAATGAACACCTGCAGATAGTAGCCCGTCATCCGGCTTTCGCTGCGGACTCCGAGTTTGCGCGGCGGGATGGGCTTGCACTGCTCGCGGGCGCGTTGAATGACCAGTTGGCCTGCCACGGGGTCTTGCCGGCGATTACCGCCGCCGCTGGGGATGAAGGCCAGGCGATGGCAGAACCGGCTGGCCCGATGGATATTCTGGGTATCGCGGGTGTCGATCCACAGGTGCAGGCCATCGCTTTCGTCGATTGCCCCTTCGCGGCACCAGGGATGTTGCCGCTTCCCTTCCACCTGGGCCGTGAAGTACAACCCCGTTTCGTTCCAGCCAGCCCTCACGTCGGCCAAGGGGGGCACACCATCCAAAGTGTGCAGCGCAGGCAGGGCATGCGCCTCAGACAGGGCCACGCCCTCGGCGGTCCACGGTTCCTTCACGTAGCGGCACGGCAACGTGAAGCGGAACAAGAACGTGGGATCAATCAGTCGTTCGGTCATACCAACGGGTTGAAAGCTGGAGGGCTGGCTGATGTCGCCGGATTGCCAATTCAGAACCGCTTCCGATACGGCATATCGAAGGTGTCCGCTACCGCCTGGTTGGTCACTTCGCCGTCCATGATGTTAACCGCGGCGGCCAGCGGGGCTGACTCCCGGGCGGCTCGGATGATGCCCTGCTCCGCAATCTGGATCACCCAGGGCAGCGTTACATTGCAGAGGGCAAAGGTGCTGGTTCGGCCCACGGCGCCGGGCATGTTGGTCACGCAGTAATGCACCACGCCGTCGACCACGAAGGTCGGCTCGCTATGGGTGGTGGGCCGACTGGTCGCCACGCAGCCTCCCTGGTCGATGGCCACATCGACAATCACGCTGCCGGGATTCATCAACTGGAGGTCTTCCGGTTGAACTAACTGCGGTGTCTTGGCACCGGGGATGAGCACCGCACCAATCAGCAGGTCGGCGCGGCGCAAATGCTCCCGAATGGTGTGCCGGTCGCTGTACAGCGTGCTCACATTGGCCGGCATGATGTCGTCCAGATACCGCAGACGGTCCAGATTGACGTCCAGCAGCACGACGTCGGCACCGAAACCCGCGGCCACCTTGGCAGCGTTGGCGCCCACGACCCCACCCCCGAGAATCATGATATGCGCCGGCGCCACGCCGGGTACCCCGGCCAACAGGATGCCGCGACCCATCTGTGGCCGTTCAAGAAACTTGGCACCCTGCTGGATGCTCATCCGGCCAGCCACTTCGCTCATGGGCGTGAGCAGCGGCAGCCTTCCCCGCTCGTCGCGAAGGGTTTCGTATGCGACGGCGGTACAGCCGGAGTGAACCACGGCCTCGGTCAGTCGCCGGTCCGCGGCAAAGTGAAAATAGGCGAAGACTACCTGGCCAGGCCTCAGCAGCGGCCACTCCGCCTCCAGGGGTTCTTTGACTTTGACGACCAGTTCTGCCCGCTGGAAAATCTCCTCGCCGCTATCGACCAGTTCGGCTCCCTGTTCGGCGTATTGTTCATCGAACAGCCCCGAGCCTAAGCCGGCGCCGCGTTCCACCAGGACATGATGCCCACGGCGGCGCAGTTCCTCGACGCCCACCGGCAGCATGGCGACGCGATATTCATCGCCCTTGATCTCGCGAGGGATTCCTACGATCACACTCTTTGCCCTTTCCTTTTGCGTGTGCGACCCCCGCCGCTGGGGAGCAGATACCGGCGCCGTCCGACATCGGCGGTTTCCATCAATAGACCGCCTGCAACGTGCGCTGACAAGGTAGGCTGCGGCCAGGAAACGACATCCATTTCTGCCGAGGCTGCCGATCAATCCGTCTGCCGCCTGGGGGCGCTTGTGCCGCCCGGCGGTCTCCATGGCCAAGCGGGTGCGCCACGGTTTTCAGTCCAAGTTGCTTTGACGGTTTCCGCGTCAATCTGGTAGCATTCGGGTAGATGAACTGCGGTTCCCACTTGTCACATCTACTTGGGATGCAGTGTCACCTTGTGGTTTGGTTCAGGCGCGGCCCGTTGCAGCCTGAGCGTTGAATAGCCGGTCAATCGCGATCGAGCACCGGCGAGGTGGTGTGGCCACCGATGCGCGGCCTCCTCCCCCGCTTCGGTTTGGCCCGTTCGGCATGGCAGATGTCCGCTGGTTGCCGCGTGGTTTGAAGCCATCGCTACCCCAATTGTCGCGGCAACCTGTGCTTCGTCCATGCTTTGCCCCCGGCCGCGCAGGCTGCGCGGTTCCGCACCCATTGACGGCGATCGCCTGCTCTTGTTTCGCCGTTCAAGAGGGGGGATCGGTTGAACGAATCGGCTTGGATGGTGCGTCGGTTCCAGGCTGCTGCGGCCCTGCATCCCTGCCTTGCAAATCAGGAGACACACGATGTTCGAGAGCTTTGACTCCAGTCGTACCTTGGAAGGACTCGTGAAATCATTGAGTTATCATCGCCCGCGGCGCCCCGAGGCCGACGACGCCTCGCTGCGCAATTGGGCCGAAGGGCCCACTATTGCGATCAGCCGGCAAGTGGGCGCCCGCGGAACCACGATCGCCAGGGTGGTCGGTGCCCGGCTGGGCTGGCCCGTTTACGATCACGAGCTGCTTGAGAAACTGGCGGCGGAAATGGAGGTGGGCGTTCGTTGGCTGGAGTGCCGCGACGAGCGGACCAGCAACTGGCTGCAGGAGCGGTTGGCTTCGCTGACGGGCGACCCTTCCATGAGCGATGGCTCATTTCGCCATCACCTGATCCGGGTGCTGTTTGCACTAGCGTGCAAGGGGCACTGCGTGATTGTGGGGCGGGGGGCGGCCCACACGCTGCCCGCTGCCACCACGCTCCGCGTGCGGTTGATCGGGGCCTTGGAGGACCGCGTGCGCGTCATGGCGCGGCAGTTGAACGTGGCCCCGGAACAAGCGATGCGGCAGGTTCAACGGATGGATCGCGAACGCGACCGGTTCGTGAAGCAGAACTTCCACCGCGATCCGGCCGACCCGCTGCAATACGACCTCATCCTCAATGCGTCGCGGTTTGACGACGACGAGGCGGCCGACATCATCTGCAAGGCCCTGGCGCCGTACCAGCAAGTGCCAGACGATCGCGAAGTGCCGGTCACGGTAGGCACGGCATGACGTGTGTGCTCTTACGCGGAGCATGCCCGATGCGCGCTGGTGGCTGGCCGTGCCGCACCTAGGGGGCGGCCGTTCAGCTCGCCAGAGCGTTCAGCCAGCGACCCCGTTCAACCGGCCAGGCGGTCCAATCGATTGGGAGTATCCATCTCGGCCATCCTGGCACGGTAGCGATACTGCATCACGTAGGCGTCTTCTGGCGAATCTTCGTAGAAGTTCTTCAACACCGACACCGCGCGGAAGCCGTTTTGCCGGAAGAACAGTTGCGCGGCCAGATTGGTTTCGCGGACTTCCAGGGCGATTCGGGTACGGCGCTGGTGCGAAAGCTTGCTGACCAGCTTATCGACCATGCGGCGCCCGACACCCTGCCGGCGGCAATGGGATGCCACGGCGAAGTTGATCAGGTGGATGCGCGTGTTGTGAAGCTCGTAGATCATGAAGCCGAGCACGCGGCCATCGGATTCAGCAACCATGCCGATGCAGTTGCGCTGCCGCAAGCAGCGAATGAAATCTTCGTCCGTCCAGGGAAACTCGAAACTCTCGTTCTCGATCTCCAAGACCTCTGGCATGTCGCGGCGGATCATCCACCGGATTTGAAGTTGGAGATCTTCCTGGGGTTGGATGGACATGGTGCTGTGGCCTCCTTGCTACAGCCCGAGGGACGATTTGACTTGCAGCGACGCAGCTAGCCGACTAGCCGCGGTGACCATCATGGTGCAACCGCCTCGCGCGAGCAGCCAGTGTCCGGAGACCTTCCCGGACTTGCCAGCCCCCCACGCCCGACATGCCCTGAGGCGCGCAAGGCACAGGGAGACGATTCATTGGCTGCCCTTCAAAGCGGCTTGCTTGGCGAGGCAGGCGGAGAGTACCAGAAGTCCTATCGAACGCAAAGACGAAATGGCGAAGGTCACCAGCGTTCCAAGCGCCAGGCAGCGCCGCGTGGACTGGGCTTCACACTTTCGCCGATCCTGCTGGCGGCAACACTTTGCGGCGCACACCTGCACGCAATACGGTTGACCATTTGGCCGCCCGGCGTGCCATTGGGTGTACGGCCGGAAGCGCTAAATGCTAGGCCAGTCGCCGAGCCACTTCGACCAGCGTGTAGACGAAAGCACCGCTGCCACCGCCGTCTTGCCAAGGCTTGGGCTTTTCAAGAAAGGCCGGCCCGGCGATGTCGATATGCAGCCAGGGTTTGCCTTCGACGAACGCTTCGAGAAACTTGGCCGCCGTGATGGCACCACCCCAGCGGCCCTCGCCCACGTTCTTAATATCGGCTACTTCGCTGCGAATCTGCTTGGCATAGTCGTCGAACATGGGAAGTTGCCAGGCGTCTTCGCCGCAGTCCCTGGCGGCGGCCGCTACCAGATCGCACCACGACTGATCGTTGGTCATGAGACCGGCCACATCCATGCCCAGTGCGACCACGCAAGCACCGGTCAGGGTGGCCAGATCGATGATTCGGCCGGGGCCCTGGTCGAGGGCCACGTTCAGAACGTCGGCCAAAACGAGCCGGCCTTCGGCATCGGTATTGAGCACCTCGATGGTCTTACCGCTGCGGGCCGTGAGAACGTCGCCCAGTTTCATGGCCCGGCCGCCGGGCATGTTTTCCACCAGCCCCATCAGGCCCACCACGTTGACCGGCAGCTTCAGTTGGGCGATGGCTTGCACGGCCCCCAGGACGGTGGCGGCGCCGGCCATATCACACTTCATGGTGGCCATCGAATCGCTGGGCTTAATGGACAAGCCGCCCGAATCGAACGTCACTCCCTTGCCGACCAGCGCCAGCGGCGGCTGGCTCGGGGGACCGCCCTGGTAGCGTAAGATCACCAACCGCGGCGGCTGCGCGGATCCCCTGGCGACCGCCAGCAGCGCCCCGGCCCGCTCTGCGTCCAGTCGGTTCTCATCCCAAACTTCGCACTCGAGCCCGCAAGCTTGCGCGATCTCGCTGGCCAACTCGGCGAACGAGGCAGGATACATCGTCTGGGGAGGTTCGTTCACCAGTCGCCGCGTAAGGTTGACGGCCTCGCCCAGGATGCGGCCAGAGTCGATCGCCCCGGAGTTTCCCGCCCAGGTGAGCTTAGCCATGGGAAACCGGGACTTTTCCGCGCGGTACAGGTCCTGGCCTTGGCTTCCCACGATCGCCCCGGCCACCGCGGCTTCCGTGAGTTCGTCGCTCCAATCCGGCCCCAGGTAGAAAGCCGCACGATCGCGCTTGCGCGCCGCCAGCCACCGGGCAGCGGATGCCGCGCCCCGAAACGCGGATTGACGATCGATCCGCTCGCCCAGCCCTGCCACGATGGTGAGCTTGGAGGCCGCGCCGGGAACTTCCCACAACGGGGCAACGTCCCCGAGCTTGTCGCTGAGATCGCCGCGCTGGATCAGCCGGGCGAGCATCCCTCCGGTGGCACGATCGACTTCGGCGGCAGGGCCCGACAGCGGCTGACCGCTTGCAATGCCGATCACCACGGCGTCGGCAGGATCGGTCAACACGTTGGCCGAGGAGGGCGAAACGTCCATGAAGCGAGAACTCCAAGGGGTGCAATCACACAGAAACAAACCAGCAACGCGGACCTTGCCTCGACAGGACCGATCGGCAATGCCTGAAAGAATAAGCGATGAGAGCGGCGGGGCAAGTTGCGAATCAAATGTCGCTGCCGCACAAGGCTACCGCTATGGCTTGCCTGCACGGCACAAGCACAGCCTTCTGGCAAGGCGATATACCGCTGTCCGGCAGAAGGTGAGAAGTGATCGGCCACCGATGAACCGCGTTGCGCAGACAAGGGTTTCGATCACCGTCGCATGGCGCGCGCCAGCATCGCGCACGCCGCAGTGCAACCGCGACACTCACTGTGGCACGTACCATGCAGGGGGCATGCATGGTACAAGCGGTGGCCGCTGATCCGCAGCGGTGGCCGGAGAACAAGCCTACTGTTGCTGCTTCTTCCGGATCATGATGAACGCCACGATGGCCACCACCAACAGCACGCCTACGACCGCGTAATACATCGAACTATCCAGTTATTGAACCAGAGGCACCAAGGCGACATGCGGCAGGGGGAGTCGAAGGCTACCAGGAGATACCTGGGAAGGCGCCTCCGCTCCATAACTGCCATGACAATTTGGCGTTTACCATAGCCAGCTTCCACCATCGGATCAATGCCCTGGCCCCCCGCCGGCTGCCAAGGTTATGGTCCCCCGCCATGTTGATGCGATCCAGGCGCAGCAAGTTATGCTGCCAGAAAAGGTTGCGTTTCTTGCCGCTTTCGGGACACAACCGCAACGTTGGCCTGCGGTACGAACGCCTTCTGCCTGCGGCAAGGAGCAATCCCCAAAGATGTCCGCTTTTGATGTTGTGGCAGTAGTTGAAAAGAGGGGCAAGTCGTTCAAACGAGGAAACGGGGCCAGATATCTTCGCCTGGGCCGCCTTGTCCAACCCGGTTAAGATGAGTCACCGATTCATTGCCAACGCAGCCCGGCACTTCTCCGCACGCCCAACTGCCCGCACGGCCGCTTGTCCCGGCCCCACCGGGGGGGGGTGGGCGCCCAGTGAGAATCGCCGCAGGAGCCGATCATGGCCGAAACGTCTGAAACCGTCGTCCAAAGCAAACCATCCCAACACCCTGCTTCGCCCACCCACGGCAACTCGCGGTCGCGGCGAGGGTTGAGAATGCTGATTGGCGGCGTGGTCTTGATCGCGGCCGGCGTCCTTACCTGGATGCTGTGGCCGAGGATTTCCGCTCCAGAGGTCGCTGCCCCTGAGCTTGCCACGCCAGCTTCGAACGCGACGGCCGTCGAAGACTTCGGCAACGAACAGTCGCGCCGGAACCTGGAAATTGCCCTGCAGATGTCGCAGGAAATTCTGGACCGCTTGGAGGCGGTCAAAGATTACACCGGCCGACTCGCCAAGCAGGAACGATACCGCGGCAGCTTATTGCCCGAGGAGGTGATGGAGGTCAAAATCCGCGAGCAGCCGTTCAGCGTGTACGTGCGGCACGTGGTTCCCGAGAGCAAAAATGGTCAGGAGGCGATTTACGTCGAAGGCCAGAATGACGGGAAACTCGTGGCCCATGCCGTGGGGGCCGGGGCATTCCTGGGAACCATCAAGCTCAATCCCGAGGGCTGGTTGGCCATGATGGACAACCTGCACCCGATCACGCATATCGGTTTGCGGAACCTGGTCCGGCAACTGCTGGAAATGGCCGATAAGCAGCGCGATTACTTCCTCAAGTGCAAGATCACCATTATTGAAGATGGTGAACTAAACGGGCGGCCCTGCCGCATCCTGGACTTGCGAAGCCCTGAGCCTGCTGCCGACTTCCGCATGGCCATCGCGCGCATTTACTTCGACAAAGAGTGGCAGGTGCCGGTGCGGTACGAGGCGTTCGATTTCCCGCCAGGGGACGACCAGGGAGAACCCATCTTGATGGAACGCTACACCTGGAGCGATCTGCAGTTTAACGTAGGGCTCACGGATACGGATTTCGATCCCAACAATCCTGAGTACGATTACCCGTAAGCGGCCCCGTTCCCGGTAGCCAGCCGCCCGCGGCACGCGCCGCCGGCCTCCCGGTGTGTGGGGCGTCCGTTTGAAGCAACCGGCTGTTTGTTGCCAGTTTACACTCCGCGCGAACGTTTCTACGGCTTATGGGTTATCGCTCGTTGCAGGCGTGCGTCGCCGATCTCCGCCGCCATGGTCACCTGATTGATGTCGAAGCCGAGGTCGATCCCGAACTGGAAGTCGCGGAGATTCAGCGTCGCGTGTTCGCCGCGGGCGGGCCGGCGCTGCTGTTCCATCGGGCCCGAGGTTGCCGTTTTCCGCTGCTGGCAAACTTGTTCGGCACGCAGGACCGCGTGCGGTTCATTTTCCGCGATACGTGGGAAGCCGTACGGCAACTGATCGCCCTGAAGATTGATCCGAGCCAGGGGCTGCGGCATCCGCTGCGTTCCATCGGCGCTGCCCGGCATGCCTTGCACATGCTCCCCAAGCGGGTTCGGTCCGGGCCGGTGCTGGCCGAAACATGCACCGTTGGGCAACTGCCGGCCATCCGCTCGTGGCCGCTGGACGGCGGCGCGTTCATTACCCTGCCGCAGGTATACACCGAAGATGCCGATCGCCCCGGCTGGAAACACTCCAACCTGGGCATGTACCGCGTCCAACTCAACGGCGGGAAATACGAGCCCGATGCGGAAATCGGTCTGCATTACCAGATTCACCGCGGCATCGGGGTGCATCATGCCGCAGCAATCCGCCGCGGCGTGCCGTTCAAGGTGAATGTCTTTGTGGGCGGACCTCCGGCCATGACCATTGCGGCCGTGATGCCGCTGCCCGAGGGTATGTCGGAACTGACGTTTGCCGGGGCGCTATCGGGCCGGCGTGTCCGCCTGATCGACCGCGGCGACGATACGCTACCGATTGCCGCCCAGGCCGATTTCTGCATCGTCGGCGAAGTCGTTCCCGATAAGTTGCTGCCCGAGGGCCCATTCGGCGACCACCTGGGTTACTACAGCCTGGCGCACGATTTCCCCGTGTTGCGGGTGCGCAAGGTGTATCATCGCCGCGATGCGATTTGGCCGTTCACGGTTGTGGGCAGGCCACCCCAGGAGGACACCCAGTTTGGCTGGTTGATCCACGAATTGACCGGGCCGGTGATTCCCTCGGTGCTGCCGGGAGTGCGCGCGGTTCACGCGGTGGACGCGGCAGGCGTTCATCCGCTGCTGCTGGCCGTGGGCAGCGAACGCTACACGCCGTACAACCCACTCCGGGAACCGATGGAGATTCTCACCCAGGCCAATGCCATCCTGGGGCAGGGGCAAATGTCGCTGGCCAAGTTCCTGTTCATCGCCGCCGAGGAAAGCCCGGGTCGTCCCGGCGTTGATGATATCGGCGCCTTCTTCCAGCACGTTTTGGAACGGGTCGACTGGCGGCGCGACCTGCACTTCCAGACGCGAACGACCATCGACACCTTGGACTATACCGGTACCGGGTTGAACCAGGGTAGCAAAGTGGTGGTCGCCGCCGCCGGCCCCCAGCAGCGCGACTTGCCTACCCAACTGCCGGCCGATCTCCACCTGCCCGAGGGCTTCAAGGAACCTCGCCTGGCCTTGCCGGGAGTGCTCGTGGTGACGGGGCCGCCATGCAGGCCAACGCGAGAGCATATGGCTGGTGGCACCGGCGACAAGGGAGCGCAGGCAGATGCCGGGGGAACTGCCGTACCGTCCAACGGCGAGATGGCTCGCTTCTGCGCGGCTTTCGATCGTGCCGCGCCGATCAATCGTTTTCCGCTGATCGTAGTCGTCGACGACAGCCCCTTTGCCGCGGCCACGCTCAATAATTGGCTTTGGGTGACGTTCACCCGCGCCAATCCCGCAGCCGACATTCACGGGATCGAATCGTTCATTGCGGAGAAACATTGGGGCTGCCACGGTTCGGTCGTGATCGATGCCCGGATCAAGCCGCATCACGCGCCACCCCTGGTCGAAGACCCGGAGGTTACCCGGCGCGTGGATGCGCTGGCTGCCCGAGGTGGGCCGCTACATGGCATTTTGTAATCTTGTAAGGGCGTTGCCGCTGCCGTCCCGGCCCCCCCAACAACCTGCTGGTGGCTGCCGTCGCGGCAGCCGGCAAGGGGGGCGTGGAAGCCATCCATGGCCGCTGGCATTTTGACACCACCGGCGCCGATTCGTATGGTGTCGGCGTGCCTGCCCTGTGGTTGCTGCCCGAAGAATGTTTGATGAGCCGAATCGATGCCAGAACTTGATCCGCACAAGTATGGTCTCCAACTGGCGGGTTTGCTGGAACCGCCGCGTGAACCGGAATTAGGTCCGGGGCGTCGCAATCCGGCCGTTCGGGCCGCGCTTGCCAATACCACGATCGACGACATATGTGCCCCGCATCGCGTGGCCGATCGCGATCTGGCCAAGGCGTGCCTGGCCGGGTTGTGGCTGTACCACGACTACCTGGACGAGTCGCACGCGCTCAGCCAGGAGATTTCCGGCAGCACCGGCAGCTATTGGCATGGGATCATGCACCGCCGCGAGCCGGATCCGTCCAATGCGAAATACTGGTTTCGCAACGTGGGCCAGCACGAGATTTTTCCCCAGGTGCTGCAAGCCGCGCAGACGCTGGAGGTTCCGCACGATGCCCAAGCCCAGCAACTGGTAGCGTCCGGGCGTTGGGACCCATTTCTGTTTGTCGATTTGTGCGAGACGGCACGGCGGTCGGGCGGGGAGTTGGAGGCCTATTGCCGCCGCGTCCAGGCGGCCGAGTGGCAGTTGCTCTTTGATTACTGCTGGCGCGGAGCGTGTGGCTTGAGCTAACCGAACGGGGTGCCCCCAAGACGCCGCTCTCCCCCTTGGTGAACGGGGGTGGCCGCGGCGAGGCCCCGATCCAATCCATGACCAATTATGTGTGTTCCTGCCATGGCCAATCGGTTAGGATGGGACGCGCAAAATCTAACGATCAACCAAGGACGGTGAGGCACGTTCTCCCGCCATGCCCCCGGCAGCACGGCCAATCACGGCGAGCCGGGTCGGTAGACGCATCAGGCATCGTCGGGAATCGGCGTCTCGGGCCAGCCGTTCGCGCCCTGCGGCAGCGGAGTCGTGCCACGCGCGAAGCGGTACCGTTCGCTTCCAAGGATGAAGACCAGGGAGCCATCATCCATGCCAGTGTTCCGTCACTCCATGCCGTATTGTTCTGGGCCGTATTCTTCTGGGACTTCTGAACGGCAAGCGGCCACCGCGACCATGACCCTTGGCCGTGTGAGGTGTTGCTTCGCGCTAGCTTGCGCCTTGCTCATTGGCGGCGTGTCGGGCTGCTACGATGGCGGAGGTGCTTCGGCCCTCGCCGCGCAACAGCCAGCAGCAACGGATGCCGCGGCCGACGATTCTGCGGCCGACGATGCCCAGGCCTCGCCGGCAAACGGGCCTGAAGCGGCCGCCGACCAGCCCGCTGCCAATCCAACGGATGCGAACCCGGCGCAGACTCGCAATCGGCAAGCCGGTGCTCGGCAGGCCAATCCGAGGCGAAATCGGGAAGCCAATATGGAAGACCCCTTTGCCAACGCCGTGATGGCGCCTTCGTTGCAGGGCGGGATCGAGTGGCTCAACACCGCCGGCCCGATGGATGTGAAGGACCTCAAGGGCAAGTTCGTCCTGCTCGACTTCTGGACCTACTGCTGCATCAACTGCATCCACATCCTTCCGGAACTGAAGAAGCTGGAAAAGGCATATCCCAACGAGTTGGTGGTGATCGGTGTCCACTCGGCCAAGTTCGATACCGAGAAAGATACCGACAACATTCGCGAAGCGATTCAGCGGTACGAGATCGAGCATCCGGTGGTCAACGATGCCAACCACGCCATCTGGAACCGTTACGGCATCAACAGTTGGCCCAGTTTGCGGATCATTGATCCCGAGGGCCGGTTGATTGCCGGCGATAGCGGCGAGATTCCCTTTGAAGCGCTCGATGCCTTCTTCAAGAAGGTGATTCCGTATTACGAGCGCAAAGGCGTTCTCGATAAGACGCCGCTGCGGTTCGCCCTGGAAAGCGAAAAGCTGAAACCCACCCCGCTGCGGTTTCCCGGAAAGGTGCTGGCCGATCCCGAGAAAGATCGCCTGTTCATCTCCGACAGCAATCACAACCGGATCGTGATTACTACCCGGGATGGACAACTGCTGGACATTATTGGCAATGGTCAAATCGGTAGCCGCAACGGTGACTACAAGCAGGCCAGTTTCAACAAACCGCAAGGATTGGCCCTGCATGGTGAAACCTTGTACGTATCCGACACGGAGAACCACCTGATCCGCAAGGTGGATCTCACCAAAAAACTGGTGGGCACGGTCGCCGGAACCGGCGAGCAGGCGCGGGGGCTGTGGCCGGGGATCACACGCAACAGCCTGGGGCAGTTTCAACTGCCCAAACGGTTCGTGGGCAAGCCGCGCACGACACCGCTCAGCAGCCCTTGGGCGCTTTGGGTTCACCGCAACGACCTGTTCATTGCGATGGCCGGCCCTCACCAAATCTGGAAGATGCCGCTGGATCAATCGGAGATTGGCCCCTACGCCGGCAATGGCCGCGAGGACATCGTCGATGGGCTGCTGCTCCCCAGCCAGCCCTACGAACTGGAAACGCAGGTCAACGGTCAGCTTGTGGAGTACTCGGCGTTTGCCCAGCCCAGCGGATTGGCTTCCGATGGAAAAATGTTGTACGTAGCCGACAGCGAAGGCAGTTCGATTCGGGCCGTGCCGTTGGACGGCAAGAGCCTGGTGGAAACGATTGTCGGCACGTCGCATCTACCCAATGCGCGGCTGTTTACCTTCGGCGACGTCGACGGACCGGGCCGCGACGCACGACTGCAACACTGCCTGGGCGTGGCATACCATGAGGGCCAACTGTACATTGCCGACACCTACAACGACAAAATCAAGGTGGTCGATCTGAAGACCAACACAGTCAGTACGTTTGTCGGCAATGGAGAACGGGGCAACAGCGACGATCCGCCCCGGTTCGACGAACCGGCCGGCATCTCGATCGCCGACGGCAAGCTGTTCGTGGCCGATACGAACAACCACCTGATCCGCGTGGTGGACCTCAAAACCAAGAAAGTCTCGACGCTCACCATTTCCGGCCTCACTCCGCCGGTTCTGCCCGAGCCCGACTCGCGTCCCAGTTTTCCCAATGCCACGCTGCGTGAACACGCGGCGGTGAAGTTGGCGCCCAAGGATGGCCAGGTACGGCTTCACGTGCAGCTTAAGCTGCCCATTGGCTGGAAACTCAACGACGACGCTCCCATGAGCTACTACGTGGAGCGCAAAGGCGACGGCAGCCTGGTCGATAACCAGGCGCTGGATAAGAGCCACTCCATTGAGAAGCCCAGCACCGACTTCACCGTGAACCTGCCGGTTACCGCGGCTTCTGGTAAGGACACCGTGCGACTAGGTGTCACGTATTACTATTGCCAGGAAGGGCTGGAAGGTTTGTGCAAGGTGGGGAGCATCATCTGGACCGTGCCGATCGAGGTGGCCGCCGATGGTGGGCCGCAGGCCGATCTCCAGTTCACCGTCGAGCAGTAACCGATCCCAGCTTGCGAGATCGCAAGCCGGCCAGCTTGGCTTCGCCATCTGTCACAAGTCATGCACAAAGTCCAGTGACGGTTGGCCGCTCCCAAGCGCAGCGTCTGCTGCCCGCGGACGTGCCGCGTTATGGGCCAGCATAGTAGCACAGTGTGGTGGCGCAGCGTGATGGCACTGCGCACGCGTCCTTGGTGCCGCGCGGTGCTGCCCGGTGCCGCAGGGGGGGAATGGCTCAGGAGTACGGCACAAGCCGCTGGCCTACTCGCCCAGCACGTAGGCGAAGATCAGCGGCGCCACGATCGTGGCGTCGGAGTTAATCATGTAGGAGGGCGTATCCGGGGCCAGCTTGTACCAGGTGATTTTCTCGTTGGGAACGGCCCCGGAGTACGATCCGTAGGACGTGGTCGAATCGGAGATCTGCGCAAAATAGGCCCAAAAGTCTACGTCGCGCTGGAGGTCCTGGAGAATCAGCGGTACAGCGCAAATGGCAAAGTCGCCCGCGATCCCGCCGCCAATCTGAAAGAACCCTACCCCTTCCTTGTGGTGCTCCTGGTACCAGTTCACCAAGTGTTCCATCTGCATGGTGCCGGGCTTCACGGCAGCGTGGCTCTTGACGTCGCCGGTGATCACGTGGGCGGTGAAGATGTTGCCCATCGTGGAATCTTCAAAGCCCGGCGAATAAACGGGGATCTGGTGTTCCCAGGCGGCGTACAGCCACGAATGTTCCTTGGGTATCTGGAAAACCTGTTGGAATTCCTTGTCTTCAAATAGCTTGAACATGTACTCGCAAGGGAAGTACGATTCGCCGGCATCGGCGGCCTGCGACCACATCTTGACCATCCGTTTTTCGATATGCCGCAAAACGGTTTCCGGAATCCCGGTATCGGTGACGCGGTTGAAGCCTTCCTCGCGCAGTTGCTGCTCGTCCTCGGCTGTCAGGGACCGCCAGTTCGGAATGGTGCAATATTCGTTGTGGGCAACCAGGTTGAAGACGTCCTCTTCCAGGTTGGCGGCCGTGCAACTGATGGCGTGAACCTTGCCGGCCCGAATCATCTTGGCCAGCGAAATACCCAGTTCAGCGGTACTCATGGCTCCAGCCATTGCCACCATCATCTTGCCCCCGCGGTCAATCAGGTCGATCCAGCCTTTGGCCGCGGCTACCGTTTCCCGGGCGTTGAAGTGACGGTAGTGCAGATCCATGAATTCGCGAATAGTCATTGCGCCGCCGCTCTCCTTGTCGAAAAGCACCAGTCGCCGCGCGGGGGGCACCTCGCGGCCACGGCGAGCCCCGATTTGGGCCTCGCCACACAGTCTCCCATCATCAACCAATCGGTTTGGCCGATAGTGTAGCAGCTTTTTCGGTTTTCACAGGGGGCGCCGAAAATCGGCCGCTGCACCACCAGCCACGACCAGAAGAAAAACCGGCGAGAGGGCGGGCCTATTTCCGGCTCATGCTTGATATGGACTGCAAGAATCGCGCCTGTGGGCGATCCCCCCCAGCGCGCCAGAAGTGAAGGCCTCGGCCAGTGCCTGTGTCCCGGGACATTACGTGCTAAGATTGCACGGTCGGCGACGAACAACCTGGCGTGTCTGCTTGTTGTTGCGGTGGCCTGCCTCGAGGTGAGCTTGGACCGAGGCTCCGGCCAGCCAGAGATATCCATAGACCGTAACCCGTTTTCGATTGGCCCATTGGTATGACGCATTTCAATCCGCTGGTTGGGGCAAGGCCGATAACCACCGCGGTGATCGCCTGGCTGCTGCTCTCGTTGGCCGCCGCCGGAGCGTTGGCGCAGCGGTCCGACGGCGGCCCGCCCCCACTATCGCCGGGAAGGGGCGGCCAGGGCATGCAGGCCGAGCGGCCTCAGTTGGAGTTTCCCGCCGCGGAACAGCCCGATTCGCAGCGCGGCGGAATGTACATCGACCTGCAGCCACCCGCCGAGGGGCAATTCATCCTCGACAAAGCGCGGGTGATCGACGAGGCGACCCAGGAGAAGATTCGCGAAATCTGCATCGATCTGCTGCGCGAAAAAGCCACGCCCATCATCGTGGTCACGATCGAATCGATGGCCGCTTACGGCGGTGCGGGCTTGCGCATCGAAACCTTCGCCCGACTGTTGTTCGACCAGTGGGGAATCGGCGCGCCAGAGATCAACGGCCAGGTGTGGAACACGGGCATGCTGCTGCTGGTGTCGGTGGGCGACCGCAAGGCGCGCATCGAATTGGGGGCCCATTGGAAGCGCGACAAAGACGCCCAAGCCAGGCAGATTATGGATGAACTGATCATCCCCCGCTTCCGCGAGGGTGATTATGCGGCAGGCATTCTGGCCGGGGTGGAAGGCTTAAGCCATATCGCCCGCGACCTGGCGCTACCCAGCATGCCGCGGCCGTGGTGGCATTACGCCCTGATCATTGGGAGCGGTGGCGCTGGCCATTTTCACGGTCGTGTCGTTGATTCGCCGCGGTGCCAGCGGTTGGGCCTGGCTGTTTTGGGGGGCCGTGTTTGCCGTGGTCGGCTACCTGCTGTACCAGATGGTGACCAACAGTGGCCGCTCGGGCGGCGGGTACAGCGGCGGTTCGTTCGGCGGCGGCTTCTCCGGTGGCGGCGGAGCAACCGGCAGTTGGTAAACAACGTCGCGAATCGAAAACACACTGGCGACCAGGGGCACCGTCTCAACTACGCCACCCCGACACGCCGGTCGAAGTTCAAACTGTTCATTCCTGGCGAGTGATAACGTGAAACCAGCCTCCCAATGGTTTAGTGAGAGCGACCGTCGGCAGATCAACGAAGCCGTGGCGGCGGCGGAAGCGAAAACCTCGGCCGAGATCGTCCCGGTGGTTGCTACCACATCGGGCCGCTACGATCGGGCCGAAGATGTCGTGGGCTTGTGGCTCGCCTGCATGGTGCTGGCCGTGCTGTGGTTCACCTTGCCGGGCCGGCCCGCCGAGGGCGATTGGGGAACGATCGCCAGCGCCTGGCAATTGCTCATCGTGATCGCTTCCGTGGTGGCAGCGTTCCTGGTGGGCGCGGTGATCTCCAGCCGGATTGCTTGGATGGTGCGGCTGTTCACCCCTATGTCGCAGATGCGCGACGAAGTGGCGGCCAAGGCCCGGCAGACGTTCTTCGATCAGCGCGTGCACCACACGGCCGGTTCTGGCGGTGTCCTGCTCTATATCTCACTGCTGGAACACATGGCTGCCATCATCGTCGACCAGGCCGTGCTCGAAAAACTGGGGCAGGACCAGATTGACGCCCTGTGCCATGATCTCACCTCGCGGTTGCAACAGGTCCCGCCCACGGAGGCCATCTGCCACACCATTCACAAGTTGGGCGATTTGCTGGGCGACGTGCTACCCCGGGAGGCCGACGATGTGAACGAACTGCCCGATGCCCTGGTCACCATCGACGCCTGATCGGTCTCGCAGCGCAATCCGCCGGACACAAGTGCGGGCACACGGCCAGCACCCGCCGTGACAATCGGCCCTGCCCTCCGACGATTGCGGCCCATTTGCCGACTTCGGCATCGCGCGGTATGGCGCCTGCTCGCAACCCACTTCTGCCGAAGGCACCCAGGTCGATCACTGCCATCGCAAGGCACGTAATCTGCGCGGCCATGGAGGTTTGCGGCATTCAGGTGGCTTGGTGGTTTCTCTTAGCCTTCCGACGTTTTCTGCGGCAAAATTTGCGGGAACTTGTCGCCCGGTCGTTCGTCCAATGCGGTAGCGGCCCCGCCTGCCGCTATACGGCGGTAGTGCATAAGCCACTACATAAGCCATGGTCTGGTTTGCTCTTACAGAGTGTGGCGGCGGGCCACGGCGGTTTCTTCCTTTCCAGCGAAAGCTCCAGCGGAGGGTTCGAAAGCATGCGACTCAACATCTGGTTAACCATGGCCGTGCTGGCCAGCGGTTGCTTGCTGATGACAGCATCGGCCCGGGCTGCGGAGCCGGCTGGCAACACGGACCAGCCCGTCAGCAAGGCGGTCAAACCGGCGGACAAGGATGCCCGGCCCGCGAAGGAAAGCCAGGGGCCGCGGATTCAGGTGGCGATTCTTCTGGATACCTCCAACAGCATGGACGGCCTGATCAACCAGGCGCGCACCCAGCTTTGGAGAATCGTAAATGAGTTTGCCAAGGCCCGGCAGGATGGCCAGCAACCGCACCTGGAAGTGGCCCTGTTTGAGTACGGCAATAGCCGCCTCGACGGCCAGACGGGCTATCTCCGCAAGGTGGTGGACCTCACCGACAATCTCGACCGCGTTTCCGACGAACTGTTCGCCCTGACCACCCGCGGCGGCCAGGAGTACTGCGGCTGGGTCATTTCCGAGGCCACCAGGCAATTGGCCTGGAGCAAGTCGGACGACGATTTCAAGTGCATCTACATTGCCGGCAATGAACCGTTCACCCAAGGCCAGGTCGACGCCGACGAAGCCTGCCAAAAGGCGATCGAGGCCGGCATCATCGTCAACACCATCCACTGCGGCGATTACCAGGTGGGTGAGCGCACGGGCTGGAAACGCGGTGCCGACTTGGCCGATGGCTCCTACGTATGTATCGACCAGGATCGCCAGGTGGCGGGTATTGCCGCTCCCCAAGATCAAGAACTCGCTCGGCTCAGTGCCGAACTGAACAAGACCTATCTCTATTTTGGCGATGCCTCGAATCGCGAAAACCGCCGCGAATTGCAGGTCCGCCAGGATGGACTGGCCGCCAAGGCCGCTCCTGCGGCCGCGTCCGAGCGGGCCAAATTCAAAGCTTCGGGGTTGTACCGCGCCGATAACGACCTGGTCGAAGCCGTAGAGAAGGCCGGTGCGAACAAGCTCCGCGAACTGAAAGCCGCAGAACTGCCCGAGGAACTCAAGGGGAAATCGCTCGAGGAGCAGCAGGCTTACCTGGCGGAACTGGCAAAGCAGCGGGCAGAACTGCAAGCACGTATCCGGCAGCTGAGCAGCGAACGCGATAAGCATATCGCTGAGGTTCAAGCCCAGCAGGCGAAGGAATCGGGCGTGGAGAGTCTCGATTCCGCCGTGATCCGCACGCTCCGCAGCCAGTTGGACAAGAAGAACTTCAAGTTCGAACAATAGCTTGCTGGCTCGCGCCAAAACCATTCAACGCCGCGGTCACTTGCGGCGCCAGAGTAAGCAAGCAGATGGCGGTGCGGGCTCGCAGCGGGTGCTTCAACGAAACTGCCCGGTTTTCAACTTTCCCTGGGGAGCGGTTGTCATGAACACGCGACGATCCTATGTGAAATCGGCCGCGCTCGCCGTTGCCGTGTCGGCGGCACTCATAGGGATCACAGCTACGGCGCCGGTGAAGGCGTGTTTTGTCCGCTCGGTGCAGCCCGTTCATGTATGGCTCGACCACGTCGACGTGGCCATCAAGGATCGCGTGGCGGTCACCACCTATAGCGTCACGTTTCGCAATCCCAACCCGGCCGACGTGATGGGGGCCACCTGCTTCATGGAGTTGGAGCCCGGGGCGCTGGTCGACGACATGACCGTGCTGGTCGACGGCCAGGAGATGAAGGCTGAAATTCTGGACGTTGAACAGGCCAAGAAGATTTTCAACGAGATTGTGAAGAACGGCGGCTCGCCGGCCCTGCTGGAGTATTACGGCAACCAGTTGGTGCAAACGCAGATTCCTCGTATTGCCGCGGGCGGAACCGTCACGGTCAAGTACAAGTACACCACCGTACTGAAACCGCAGGGCGGTATCGTGCGGCTGCAGATGCTCAACACCAACCCCAAGGCCGAGCTGCAGCCGGTGAAAAGCGCCAGCGTGAAGGTGAAGATCACGTCGTCGCAACCCATCAAGAATGTCTACTCGCCCACCCACGCGATTCAATTCCAGGACGCTGACGACTGCGATCTGATGGTGACCTGGAGCCAGGAAGATTACCTGCCCCGGCACCCATTCGTGCTGTATTACCAGGTGGCCGAGGACGAAGTGGCCGCGGCCGTGCTGGCCCATCGCGAGCTGGGCGAGGACGGTTTTTTCATGCTGATGCTCTCGCCCACCTTCGGCAGTGGGGCAGGTAAAGTGACCCAGCAGCAGATTCTGCCCAAGGATGTGGTGTTCTGTGTCGATACCTCTGGCTCCATGCTCGAAGGCAACAAGATGGAGCAGGCTCGAGCGGCGCTCCGGTACTGCGTCGAACAGTTGCGAGAAGGGGACCGGTTCAACATCGTTGACTTCAGCACCAGCGTGCGGGTGTTCAGAGAGGGCGAACTGGTAGCTGCCAGCGAGGCAAACCGCGAGGCTGCACTCCAGTATGTCGAGAAACTGTCTGCGCGCGGGGGAACCGCCATTGCCGCCGCCTTGGAGACATCGCTGTCGCTATTGAAGGAAAGCGACCGGCTGAAAATGGTGCTGTTCGCCACCGACGGCCTGCCGACAATCGGCGAACGTCAGCCCGACGCGATCTTGCAGCACGTGGCCAGGCACAACGCCAACGATGCACGAATCTTCGTTTTTGGCGAGGGGTTCAACGTCAACGCCAAGTTGCTGGACCTGCTCGCCCTGAACAATCGTGGCGAGGCCGATTACATCCTGCCCGAGGAAGACATCGCGCAGAAGATTGGCCGCTTCTACGACCGCGTGGGCTCGCCCATCTTAACCGACCTGGAACTGGATTTTGGCGACTTGCAGGTGGCCGATGTCTATCCCGGCAAGATTGCCGATATCTTCCGGGGCGAACAGGTGATGATCTACGGCCGCTATCGTGGGCAGGGCCAGCACAAGATCACGCTTCAAGGTAAGGCGGGTGACACGCCCAAGACCATTGAGTTCACGATCGATGTGCCGGAGTATTCCGAGGACGAACGCCAGGCGTTCGTGCCGCGACTTTGGGCCGGCAAGAAGGTGGACCACCTGCTGAACGAGATTCGCCGGGGTGGGATGGAAGACAGCAGCGAGTTGATCGAGGAAGTGACCTACCTGGCCAAGTTGCACGGCATTGTCACGCCCTATACCAGTTACCTGATGGCTGAAGACGTTGCGACCACGGGCGGCGCTGCCCCGGTGGCCAAGAGAGCATTGCTTGGCAATCTGCAGCGGGCTGAGGTGGCGTCAGCCCCCGGTGCGGATTCCGTTGACCGGGCCAATCAGGTGCGTGAAGCCAAGGCCCTGGCGGAGGCCCGCCGCGACGGTAACCGAGGCAAGGCCAGTGCCCTGTACGCCCAAGCGGAGAAAGCCTTAGAGGCCAATGGCCGAGGAACCTCGCCGATGGAAGCCATCCGGTACATCGGCGCGCGCACGTTCTACCAGTCGCAGGGCAAATGGTACGATAGCCGCTACGACGCGCAGCAAGTGAAGCCTGATGCAGTGCGAAAGGTCAAAGTGGGTTCCGACGCATACTTCGCTCTGCTCAAGGCCGAACCGCGCACGGCCCAATACTTGTCGCTGGGGGATGTGGTGCTCAAGGTCGGCGAACACTGGTATCAGGTTGAGGCCCCGTAACCGTTCGGTTGCCCCTCCGCAGTATGTGGCCACACCATGCCCCCAACTCCGGCACTTGTTAGGGAAATGGGGACGGTCGACGGGCATGGCGCGGTGTTTGCTCGTGCGATCGGGAAATGCCTGCTGCCAAAAACCATGCGGACCTGGTGCGGTTGGAGTATAACGGAAGGTGCATCCACTGGCCGCCTGGTTGCCGATTGCCCTCACTTCTGAAGCGGGTGTCGCCTATGTCTCACTACGACCTCGCCCCGGTCGGACCTCATCGCTCGGTCCGGGAAGGTGGCACGTCGCGCACCGTTTGGCCACGGTGCAATCTTTGCGGTGGCGAACTTCGTATCGTGCTGACATTAGTTGCCCGACTGACGTTGGCCGCCGTGTTGGGCATGTCGCTGCTGCTGCCTGCCGAGGCGGTTGCCCAAATTCGACTTCAGGTGCAGCCTCGGCCTGCTGGGCAGAGATTGATTCCGGGTGGCGATACCGGTGCCACCGTCGTCTTTCGCGAAGACCGGAACGTGAACCGCGCCATCGACAAAGCGCGCGAAGCAATCGAGGCCGCGGATTACGACGAAGCGATCCATATCCTTGGCGAGGTACTGAATCGCGAGGAAGATTTCTTCTACCGCCGCGAGGGAGCCACCAACCTGGTGAGCGTTAAGGCCGAGGTGCGGCGACTGCTGGGAAGCATGCCGGCCGTGGGACGCCAAAAGCTGGAACTGCACTCTGGCGGGGAGGCGCGGCGGCTTCTGGAGAAAGCGCTGGCTGCTGGCGATTGGATGGGGGTGGCCGAGGTGGCTTCCCGATTCTTTCATACCCAGGCCGGCTACGAAGCCACGTGGCTGTTGGCATTGCATCACCGCGACAGCGGCCAACCGCTGGCAGCAGCGTTGACCTTGCGGCAATTGGCCGACGCTCCGGCCGAAACGCTGGCAACGTTCCAGCCGACTCTTTCTTTTACGCTGGCCGCCTGCTGGCTGGCGGCGGGGATGGAAAACCTCGCCGCCCAGGAACTTGAGGCACTGAAGGCCAATCATCCCGATGCCCAAATTGCCTTGGGCGACCGCCGGGTGCCCGTGTTGCCAGCGGGCCACGATCCGCTGGATTGGCTGGCTTCGCTGGTCAAGCGCGGCGGCTTTGCCCCGCGGACCACCGAGCAATGGCTGGTGCATCGCGGCGGGCCCGCCCGCAACCAGGCCCAGCCCCTGCACAGCCCTGTGGTTGCCACGGCCTGGCGGGCCCCGGCGTACGACGACTTTGTGGACGTGAACGGCGAACTGGGAGAATCGTACCTGGAACGCGGCGTTCGTGCCGCGCTGGAGGATATCCGGCAACTGGCTGAGCGAAATGGCGAGCCGCTGGTGCTGGCGACGCATCCCCTGCTGGTCGGCGACATGGTTATCTTTCGTACGGCGACGCAGTTGGTGGCCGTCGATGCGGTAACCGGCAAGCGGACCTGGACGGCCGCCGTGGACCAGAATCTGCAAGAATGGCTGCGGACGCGCCAGCAGACGCCCCCGCATGGCCCTGCCGCCCCGCGCCCCGGCGTCAATCCGGAGACACCTCACCGCGGAGCCGGTGCGGACCAGGCCCAGGTGCAACTGACGTCGGGGCTGATGGGGCGATTATTGAATGATGCGGCCTACGGTACGCTCAGCAGCGATGGCGAGCAGGTGTTCGTCATTGAAGAGATCGCGTTCTCGGTCATGCATCCACAGTATCAGCGGATGTGGATCGGCCACTCCCGCCGGCCCAGCTACAACACGCTCCGCGGCTACGAGGTCGCCTCCGGTAAGCTCAAGTGGGAGCTTGGCGGCGAACCGGGTGAGTTCGAACTGGAGTTGGCCGGCAACTGGTTCCTGGGGCCTCCGCTGCCGCTGGGCGGATTCTTATACGCCCTGACAGAAAAGGCCGACGAAATCCGCCTGGTCTGCATCGACCCCCGCGCTGCCGAGGGGCAGCGGGTGCAGTGGGCGCAATCGTTGTGCGTGTGCGAGCAGGACACGTTGGGCGAGCAGACGCGGCAGATGGCCGGCGTTTCGCCATCATTTGCCGACGGCGTGCTGATTTGCCCCACCGGAAGTGGTGCCGTGGTGGCGGTCGATTTGACCAGCCGTGCGCTGCTTTGGGGCTTTCAGTATCCGGCCGGTTCCGCACAGGAAATTCGCCGCCATTGGCTGGTTCCTACCACCGGCGCACTGTACAGCACACCGGGTTGGTGCGATGCCAGCGCCACCATCCACCAGGGCTGCGTGCTGCTGACCCCGCCGGGTTCCAGCCGGCTGTTTGGCTTGAATCTTCTCGACGGCTCCCCGCTTTGGGAACCCATCGGACGCGGCAACGCCCTGTACGTGGCTGCCGGTCACGGTGACAAGGTGCTGCTGGTGGGCGCATCGTTCATCGAGGCGATCGACCTGCAACACGGCCGCGTCTTATGGTCTTCGACGTTCCCGGCCCGGCAAATGGTCGCCGGGCGTGGCTACCTGGCGGGCGATACCTACGTGGTCCCCCTCTCCGGCGGCAACCTGGCCCAAGTGCGGTTAAATAGCGGCGAGATCTCTATCCGCCCGCTCGGTGGCTCGGTTGCCGACGACCGCTCTCCGGGCAACCTCATTGCCGTGGGCGATCGGCTGATCTGCCAGCACCTGCACGGTTGCGACAGCTATTTGATGATGTCGCCCCAGTCGCTCCAGCAGCGGCTGCAATCCAATGAGCGCGACGCCGAAGCATGGATGATCCAAGGCGACATGCAATTGCAGCAGGGCCAATGGGCCGAGGCTGCCGCGAGTCTGAAGCGGGCCATCGAGTATGGTTCGGCCAAGGCCGGGCCGCTGCTGGCCGAATGCCGGTTGCGGCAACTCCAGGCCGATTTTTCCATCCACGGTACCATTCGCGCCGAACTGGAAACACTGATCGGCCAAGGCCCGCTGGCGGCGCGTTACTGGCGGATCGTGGCCGAAGGTTTTGCCGCGCAGCGTAAGCCGGTGGAAGCCGCCCAGGCGTACCTTCACCTGGCCACGTTGCAGATTCCCCACGATGGCGGCCCGTTGCAGGGCTTCTTGAAGGATGTTGAACCAGCGCTATTGGTGCGGCAGGATCGGCTGGTGGCTGCTCGACTTCGCCAGCTTTGGGCCGGCGCCGACGAGGCACAGCGGCAAGCCATCGATCAGATGGTGCGCGCACAACTTGATGCCGTAGCGGGCGAGGGCGCCAGCCAGGCCGCGCTGCGGCAGGCCATCGACTACTTTGGTTGGCATCCAAACGCGCTGGAGCTTAAGTGGCGGCTGGTTCGTCACTTGCAGTCAAGTGAAGACGCCAGCCTGCTGGAGATGGACCTGGTGCTGGGGGAGATGGTGTCGTCGTCGCCGCCGCAACAGCAGGCCCAGGCACTCGCCACGTTGGCCAAGCTGTATGCCGAGGCCGGCCGCTGGGACGCTGCCTTGTGGTACGCCGGGCAGTTGAAGGAGCGGTTCAGCGATGCAGCGCTCCCGGGCGGACAAACAGCAGCGGCCGTAGCGGCGGGCGTCCTCGAACATGCTGAGGCCCCGGCCGTGCCGGCCGCAACGGTTTGGCCGGACACCCGCATGCGCGCCCGCACGGCGAAGGTGGCCGGCAATCCCAAGCGGCGTTCGTGGGTCAGTAACGTTGTGCCGATGCCGCAATTCCGCGATTGGATCTTTGAAACCGAGAATCAGCACGAGTTGGTCGTGCGCAATGATCGCGGCACCCTGTGGCGCACGCCGTATATCCATCCTGACACCTATGAACCGATCCCTTCGGCACCGCAGGGACAGAGGGTCGCCGCGCACGGCCGGTTGCTGATCGTTTCCACCGGGGCTTACCTGCTGGCGATCGACGCCGCTGGCGGCGGGCGGCAACCGCCGGGCAAAATCCGTTGGGTGCAGCCGCTGATCGATCCTTATATCGCCGGCACGGCTGCAAGGGTTGTGCTGCCGCATTGGGAAACCACGGACTGGGGACCGCGCCGGCTGACGCTCCGCTCTGCCCATAGCGACCCGCTGGGCACGATGCAGCCAGTTGTTGGCCGGCAAATCACATTCGTTCGCGGCACGCAGTTGATTTCGGTCGACGCGGCCACCGGCCAGCCGCTATGGGTTCGCAACGACATCACGGAAGGCAGCGAGATTTTTGGCGACGACGATTGCATCTACGTCATCGCTCCGGATTCGCCGCGAGCCCAGGTCTACCGGACAGCCGACGGCACGTCGCTGCCGCCGCTGCGCGTGCCGCCCTGGTCGCATTGCATGCGCACCTGCGGCCGCAAGATGCTTGTCTGGGAACGCAATGGAAACCGGGTCACGATCCGCCTGTTCAATGTTGCCACGCAACAGGATGAATGGACCCGCACCTTCGAAGGTTCGCCCAAGGCGAACTTTGCCGAAGATGGCCGCCTGGCCGTCGTGCAGCGCGATGGGCGGTTCCAGCTTCTGGACGTGGAAACAGGCACGCCCCTGATCGACTCCAAGATAGAAACTCCAGAAACGCTGGATGCCATCTACGTACTGCGGTACCACGACCGCTACCTGGTGGCCGTTTCCCAGGCGGCGGAGGCCAAGGCACATCACCTGAACGGCGGCGTGATCGTACAGTTCCGGATGCCCGGCACCGATGAGTCTCCCAATATCAATGGGTTCCTGCATGGGTTTAACGAGCAAGGCCAATTGGCCTGGTCGCGGCCGGTCCACCACATGGCGCTGCCGCTGGGGCAACTGCCCAGCAATCCGTGCCTTGGCATGTTCTGCCATGTGTATGGCACCTGGCCCAGGGGCAATCACCGCGTGGTGATCAACCGCTCATGCATCGTTATTGTGGACAAGCGGACCGGCCGTGTCGTCTATCGCAATCTGCATCCGGGCGAACCCCGGTTTGCAGAAGGTACCTTGGATCCTAAGACACACACGGTTGAGTTTGAATCCGGCGCGGGCAACCTTCGCCTGGAATGGACCGATGAAGCCTGGGACGAGGACGTAGCCGCCACGCCCATTGAACCAGAACCGCTGGGAGAGCTTGAACCGGCTCCAAACAATCCAGACGCGCCGCACCCTCAACCGCGACCACGGCCAGCCCCGCAACCGCAGGCTGAACGGCCGCAGCGCGATGCGGCGCAGCGCCAAGCGGCACCCGAGCCGGTACCGCTTCCCATGGCAACGCCCAAACCTGCTGAACGTAATGGATGAGCCAACCGCCGATGTTCCCATTCTCGTCCAACCTCGCGGTTCGTCCGGTCGCTGGAGCGTTGCTTTGGCTGATGGCAGGAATGCTGGTCGGCGGTGCGGGAGCTCGGGCCGGCAATGAGGCGCCGGCCGAAGAGGGCTCCGCAGGTCCACCTGGCTTTGTGATGCGGATGGGCACGCTCGATACCAGCGACGACGACGGACACCAGGGTACGATCTACGATCTGCTGTTTTCGCCCGGCGGCAACCTCCTGGCGTCGCACGGCGCGGACGACACGATCCGCATTTGGAGCATCCCCGAAGGGAAGGAACTGCATCGGCTGGCCGGCGGCCGGTTGTTGGCGTTCTCACCCGATGGTGCGCAGTTGCTGATTGGCGAGGCCACGCTGAACAACCCTGGCACCCAGCTTTGGGACATCGCGCAGGGGAAACAGCTTTGGAAACTCCCGGGCCGCTGGGAGCATGCCGCGTTCAACCGCGAAGGCACTCAGATTCGCTACATCTACCGCGGCCGTATCCATACGGTTGATGTTGCCACGCACACGCCGGTGGACCAAGGGAAGTTGGCGCCCTCGGCCGTCAAGGCCATCTCTCGCCGAGGCGACCTGCTGGCGTGGGTTTCGAGCTTGAACAGCAAGCAACTGCGCCTGGTGGATACCGATCAGGGGCACGCCGTACGTGAACTGGCGGGCAACAGCGACATTCCCGCGACCGTCGCGTTTTCAGACGACGGCCGCAGTATTGCCGCCGCCGGCCGCGACAACAGCATTCACGTATGGGAAGTTGCCACCGGCAAGCTGATGGGGGTTCTCATTGGGCATGAAAAGCCAGCGCAGAAGTTGGACTTCTCGGCCGACGGCCGCCTCTTGGCCAGCGCCGGCCGCGATGGCACCGCGAGGCTTTGGGAGATCATCAGCGGAAACAGCCTGGTTACGTTGGAAGCGGCCGGACCGCACGATACAGACGCCGCACGAAGCCGGCCCCTTGCCACCGCCGTGGCGTTCTCACCCAGCGGCCAATACCTGGCGACCGGCAGCACCGACAGCACCATTGTCCTCTGGGATATCACGAAGGCCGTGGTCAATAGGCCGGCGGAAGCTCCGCTGACCGCCCAGCGACTCAAAGAGGCTTGGCAGCAACTGGCGCACGTGGATGCCCTGGTTGGCCGAAAGGCCATGTATGCCTTATGGTCCGATCCGGAAAAATCGTTGCCGTTTATGTCGCAGCGGTTGGAAGAGATATTAGCCTCGCCCCAGGAGGACCACATTCGCGAGTTGATTCGCGATTTGGACAGCGACGACTATATGGTTCGCGAGCGGGCCACCCAGTCGTTGCGGCACATGCTGGACGTAGCTGCTGATCTGCTGAAGCACGAATTGCGGCGCACGCTCTCGGCCGAGGTGCGGTTCCGTATCCGGTTGATCCTGGGTTCGCAGGGGCAGCCGGTCCCCCGGTTCAGTCAATCCGATGTGTTCCGTTTCAAGCGATTGATCCAAGTGCTTGAAGGGCTGGATTCTCCCGAGGCCGTGCAACTGCTCAAGCTGTTGGCCAGCGATCTGCCGCTGGCCGAGATTCAGGACGAGGCTCAGCGTGCCCTGGCCCGGCTCGGCCGGTCGCCCTAGGCGGCACTGGCGGCCCCCATACCGTAATCAGGTTTGCGAGGCAGTACGGGCGGAAAGGGGGCCGTATCGTGAGCCAATCCCAGGTGGCACCGTTCTGGCCAGCGCCCGGAATCGGTGAAGTTGTGTTACCGTATGACTCGACACCCGGCTTCAACCATGAAAGCTCTTGCCGTCGTTCTGGCTGCTTGCGCAGCGCTGTTCGCCACTGGCACGGGGGCTGCCGCTGAGCGGCCGAACATCTTGTGGATTACCAGCGAGGATAACAGCCCCTACCTGGGCTGTTATGGCGATTCGCAAGCCCAGACACCGCGGTTGGACCGCTTGGCTGCCGAGGGCGTTCGCTATCGCAACGCCTTTGCCAACGCTCCCGTCTGCTCCACTGCGCGGACGACGCTGATTACCGGCATGCTGGGCTGCTCGCTGGGGTTGCAGCATCATCGCAGTCGGGTGGCAATCCCCGAGCGGTTTGAACTCTACCCTCAGGTGCTTCGCCGCGCCGGGTACTACTGCACCAACCGTTCCAAGACCGATTACAACGTAGCCAAGCGGGACAACATTTGGGATGAAAGCAGTCCCAGGGCGCACTACCGGCAGCGTCCTAACGGCAAACCATTCTTTGCGGTCTTCAACATCACCAGCAGCCACGAAAGCCGGGTGGCTCCGGGCGCCGGGAAATCGTCGTTTCGCCTCGCGCCGGAGGACATTCAGCTTCCGCCTTATCATCCCTCCACGCCCGAACTGCGCCGCGACTGGGCCAACTACTACGATCAGCTAGCGGCCATGGACCAGGAAGTTGGCCGATTGCTCGATGAGTTGCAGAAATTGGGGGAGGCGGAAAACACCATTGTCTTTTACTTCTCCGATCACGGCGGAGCCTTGCCCCGCGGCAAGCGGAACATCCACGATTCGGGCACCCGCGTGCCGCTGATCGTGCGGTTCCCGTCGAAATGGGCCCATCTGGCGCCGGCCCAGCCAGGCCAGTGGGTGGATGAGCCTGTCAGCTTCATCGACCTTCCGCCCACGCTGTTCAACCTGGCGGGCGTGCCAGCGCCCGAGAACTACCACGGACGAGCCTTGTTTGGACCTGAGCGGGGGCCGCAGCGGGATGAGGTGTTTCTCTTCCGCGGCCGGATGGACGAACGCTATGACCATGTCCGGGCGATTCGCGACCGCCGCTATCGTTATGTGCGCAACTATGCCCCACACCGGCCTTGGGGGCAGCATTATTCGTATCCGTTCCGGGTGATGCCGGGGATGGGCTCCTGGTATCGGGCGTATCTTGCCGGCGCATGCAACGACGTGCAGTCGCGTTACTGGCAACCAAAGCCTGCGGAAGAACTATACGACGTGGCTTCCGATCCGCACGAGATCGACAATCTCGCCGGCCAGCCCGAACAGGCCGCGCGGTTAGCCGACATGAGGGCCCGCCTTCGCAGTGCGATCATTGCGACTGGCGATACGGGCTTCATTCCCGAGGGGATGTTCGACCGCCTGGCCGGAGACAAGACCCTGTACGAGTACGCCCAGAGCGAGGCCTATCCGATCGAACGGATTGTGGACCTGGCCGACCTGGCTACCGAGGCCGATCCGGAAAACCTGCCTACCCTGATTGCAGCCCTGAGAGACCGGCATCCGGTGATCCGTTACTGGGGGGCGACCGGTTGCCTCATCCTCACGGAACAAAGCGGCAGTGCGAAAGAGGCACTCCTCGCCGCGCTGGACGACCCGGCGCGCGACGTGGCCGTGGTTGCCGCCGAGGCACTCGGGTTCTTGGCGGAAACCGGCCCGGCGCTCCAGGCGCTCCAGCGCGTGCTTGAATCGGGCAACCCGTACGAAGTGCTGGCGGCACTGAATGCCGTGGACGCGATGCGGCAGGCGGGCCATGTATCGCTCGCCCGGGCGCAAGCCATGGTGAAAGACCTCAAGCTGGCAGAACCAGCCGATCGGATTGCCCGATACCTCTTGACCCTACAAGAGTAGCAGGACTCTTCACGCGGCGCCGCGATAACTAAGCGACCGCTTCTTTGATGATGTCCACGTGTTCCACGCCCACCAGCTTTTGATCCAAACCGCCGTAGAAGTAACTCAGCCGGTTGGGATCGAGCCCTAGTTGGTGCAGCACCGTGGCATGCAATTGTTTGACGTGCAGCGGGCGTTCGACCGCGGTGGCCCCCAGTTCATCGGTAGTTCCGATACTCACGCCGCCGCGAATGCCGCCACCGGCCATCCACATGGTGAAGCCGTAGGCGTTGTGGTCGCGGCCGGTGCCTTGGGCATATTCGGCCGTGGGCTGGCGCCCGAACTCGCCTCCCCAGATCACCAGCGTTTCATCCAGCAGGCCGCGCTGTTTCAGATCGCTCAGCAGGGCCGCGATTGGCCGGTCGGTGTTATAGGCGTGATAGTTGTGGTTCTTTTCCAGGTCGCCGTGAGCGTCCCAGTTGTCGTC
>CAZEEG010000053.1:0-29276 GCA_964511065.1 uncultured Pirellulales bacterium
ACAAGGTAGCCGTAGGGGAACCTGCGGCTGGATCACCTCCTTTCTAAGGATTACCATCTGGAAGTCGGTAACGGCATCCAGGTCAAAACGGTGACCACAACCTTACGTCAAAAGGAAATCAGATCGATCCGGTACGGCAACGTTGGCTCCGCCAACGACGCACGACCAACCGATCAGCTGCCAGCTTGAAGAGATAAACCCGCCCGGGATTAGAGCCAATCCCGCGGCGGGTTTTTTTATGCGCGCACACAAACCCCAGCAGCCATCGACCGCCAAACTCGCACTGCGTTTTCCCGCTGTGGGCACTTCTACTACCCACGGCGACCGCCCATCGCAATGTGCCCACCTATCGCCAAGGCGATTGCTCACGCCTGGCAGCAGCCTTCTGGCATACCCTCCAAGCCCGGGCCGATCGAATCGTGTTGTAACCCAGCGGCCAAAATCACTGCGCCCGTTCAAGATCACTTGCCCTCAAGGCGGATTTCCTCACCGCAGAGGGTGGGGGGGCGTCGGCCCGGTGCATCGACCTTGCCCCGGCTGCTGGCACTCCATGGGCGCCTGGCAGTACGCTCCCGCCGCTATCCTTGTCTTCTTCAAGGTGGGAAGAAGGGTGTGGATACGCAGTCGGCGGTGAGTTTGTCGGTTGTGCGCGTTTGTCTTGGGATTCCGGCTGTAGGGGACGAAGAAGGTAATCGGGATGCCTCGCCCCTCTGTCGGCATGGCATGCCGGTAGTGGGGCTGTCCTCCACATACGGAGCCGGTACCGGTTGCGGTCGCTGGGCTCCCCGCCGCTGTTGCGATGTTTTCGCACTGCTAGCTGGGAATATCGAGAAACCCATGAACTTGCGCCTGTTGATCTGC
Organism: uncultured Pirellulales bacterium; assembly: GCA_964511065.1. GTDB lineage: Bacteria > Planctomycetota > Planctomycetia > Pirellulales > S012-138 > CALBRZ01. Next base: position 862 of record CAZEEG010000053.1, read on the forward strand.
GTTGCGGTTGTGCTTGTCGGTACGGCGCCGATTGCTGGCGCGCCGTGTGCCGATTGCCGTCCCATTGTGGCCGACGAAAATTTCCAGGGGCATTTCGCGCCTTTTGGTGCCAGTTCGCCCTTGGACTGCCCTGGCTGTGCCGGCTTGGGTGGCGACGGCGTCGGCGGCAAGCGGGGCTGCTACAAGTCCGAACAGGAAATGGCCTACTTCGGGCCCGACTGCAATGCCTGCTGCCACATCAATTGGGCATCCGCGCCGGAATATACCGATGTCGATGCGCTCACCCAGCGGTTCAAGCCGGCCTGGTACGCGTCGAGCGATGCCCTGTTTCTGATGCGCGATGCCAGCGATCCTATCCCGTTCGTCCGCAACGCGGTGGGTACCAGCATCCTGAGCAGCGATGATCTGGATTTCGAACTGGAAGGCGGCGTGAAGTTTGTCCTCTCTTACGCCTTCACGACGGATTTCCTGGTCGAAGCCGTGTACCTCGGCGCCCCGCGCTGGGACGACACCCGCGCCGTCCGCGATGCCTCGCCCAATATCGCCGGCGGAACAGGCAACTTGATCTCGCTGTTGGGCGACTTCACCGCTCCGCCCCAGATTGGCCTGGTCAACTTCGCTTCGCTTTCCATTAGCTCGGAAATGCAAAGCTTTGAGCTGAACTATCGCCGCCGGGTGGGCCTGATCTGCGGTCCGCTGGAAACCTCGCTGATGTTGGGCCTGCGGTACGTCAATCTCCGCGAGTCGCTGGCCTTCGTTACGGTTTCGGATGCTCCCGCGCCGATCACCAACGATCTCCGCGTCCGCACGCAGAACCACCTGCTGGGCGTACAAGCGGGCGGCCTGGCCGCTTACCGGATCAGCGACAAGACCTGGTTCGAGGGCGATGTCAAAGTCGGACTGTTCCAGAACTCAGCCCGCCAGGATACCGAGTACCTGGTCACCACGGCCGGGGGCACCACGCTGTTTCCGGGTTCCGATCATCGCGGCGAGGTGGCGGTAGTGGGCGATTTTGATTTTCGGGCGCACGTGCGGCTGACGCGGTTTCTCTCGGCACATATCGGCTATCAACTCATCGTCGCCGACGGCTTGGCGCTGGCCCGGGACAACGTGCAAACGAACCTCGCGATCCTCACGCTGGGGCCGGCCGAGCTGCATCAAAATGGGTTGGCCTTCTTCCATGGCCCCCACTTGGGCGGCGTGCTTTCTTGGTAACTCTCGATTATAAAATAGTTTGCGGGTCCTGACGGACCGCGAGAGTCCGGCCAGCAGGGCGTCGATGTCGGCACGCCCTTGCCGGCGGCTCGACTGCGCCCTGACACGCTAGCGGAGGCTGGTTGGGATCGGCCGCCATGTGCTGCCGCCCGGAAGTGGGGCGCTTGGGAGCATCGCTCCCCGCTCCTCGTGGAGGCCTTTGGCGGGAATAACGGCCCTCAACCGTGGCGAATCCTCATGCGACGATTCGCCGCAATCCGCCGCCAAATAGTTGAATCAGGGGGCAGCAAAGCATACAACGGAATGGTTGTGCGCGATGCGGTTTCTCGCCGCAACACCCCTGGGGCCTTGGTGGTTGCGCGCTGAGCGGGCTTCCTGGGGGGACCTGCGGATTCCGGCACCGCCCCACGCTGCTCACCAAATCATGGTTGGGCCAAGCTGGGCTGCGGCGCTCGCGGTATCTCGATATCATCTTGCTGCCTGAAAAATGAACGGCCGGGTCAGCCAGACGACCTCTACGGCGTGCTGCGGACCAACCGCCGGCAACCCTCGTAATAAACGCAGACAATCGACGTGGCAGTCGAGGAGACGTTGATATGAGCGATGCTTCCGATAAACGTCCTTCGGGAGAGGGTTCTGCGGTGATGGGTCGCCCCGGTCCGCAGGATCCGCCCGGTAGCAACCAACCGGCATCCAACAAGCCTAACAAGCCCAATAAGGCCAGCGCTGATAAACCTAAGGCTAGCGCTGATAAACCCAGCGCGGACCGACCCGGAGTCGACAAGCCGGGCAATGCCGCAGCGCCGAACGCTCCGGCCGCCAAGCGTCCCGCCGCTCAAGGGGCTTCACCTGCGCCTCCGCCGGGAAAATCGGGGAACGGCAAACCGGCCGCCGCCAAGCCGCCAGTGGCCGCTCAGTCAGCGGGGGCAAAAACGCCTGTTGCCGCTCAAGGGGCAGGACGTGGTCCAGGCAAGGCCGTACCTATCCCGCCCATTGAAGAACTGGAACCTCGCAGCTTCCGCAGCTTCTTCATTCTGGCCGGCGCGGTAACCACCTCGTTGATCGTTCACCTGGGGGTGATCATCATCCTGGGGCTGGTCCTGATCGTAACGGTGGTGGCGACCGATCCGCCGGTGTTCGAGGCCGTCCAAGAGCGCGAGCAGGAAGTGCTCACGCAGATTGTGGACAACTCCACCGTGGCTTCGACCGATATGTCGTCACCCACCCAAAGCGTGGCGGCCGTGCAGTCCGGGCATACCAGTGCCATGTCTGCGCAGGTTTCGACACCCACTTTGGACACCGAGGTGGTTGCCGAAAGTGAGGTCTCCGTGGCCGTCGGCCCGCTGGCTTTGGTCGATGGCGTGCCCGCCGCCACCATGACCATGGAACTGCCCGAGGGTACTCCCGGCGATCCGCAAGCGGTGGTCGATAGCGTCGATGAAGCCATGGACCGCATCACCCAGGAACTCTTGGGCATGATGGCCAAGGGCAAGGTTCTGGTGGTTTGGTTGTTCGACGAATCGGAAAGCATGAAGGACGACCAGCAGGAGATCAAAGCCAAAATCGAACGTGTCTATACGGAACTCGGCCTGGTAGGCAAGACGCAGGGCGATATTCTGATGACGGGTGTGGCCAGCTTTGGCAAGGACCTGCATATCCACAGCCAAAAACCGACCAGCGACCCCGAGACCGTCCGCGCGTATATCGACAAGGTGCCTGTCGATGAGTCTGGCGAAGAGCAGATGTGCTTCGCCGTGGGGAAGACCATCAACTATTTCCGCCAGTATGCCCGCGGCCGGCAGATGGCGTTAATCCTGGTGTCGGACGAATCCGGCGATCCGACTACGAATTATCAATTGCTCGAGCCGACCATTGCCGAGGCCAAGGCCGCCCGGACCCGCATCTATGTGCTGGGCCGTGAGGCGGTGTTCGGCTATCCCTACGCCTATATGCGGTGGAGGGATCCCAAGACGCAAATTGGCTACTGGCTGCGGATTGATCGCGGGCCGGAAACCCCGTTCGTCGAACAGCTTCAAACCAACGGTTTCTGGCGGCGGTTCGACGCCCACGCCAGCGGCTTTGGCCCTTATGAGCAGGCCCGCATGGCTCGTGAGACGGGCGGAGTGTTCTTCATGCTGCCCAGCCCCGAGGTCAACCTCGTGGCGCGCGACGACCGCAAGTACGAACTGGCCAGGCTGAGGCCCTACATGCCCAACCTGGAGGATCGCGAGACCTACGCCCAAGAGCGCGACCGCACCGAGATGCGCCGGACGCTTTGGAAGGTGATTAACGACCTGAATCCCTGGCAAAACAACGTGATTAACATGCGGGAGCATTACTCGATGGACGAGGCGGAATTCCGCCGCCAGGCCATCCAGGAGATGGAGGACGCCCGCAAGTACGTGCTGTACCTGCACGAGGCCGAGAAGGCGCTGGAGCGAATGGCCGAGCAGCGCCGCCTGGAGACCTACCCCCGCTGGCAGGCCAACTACGACCTGATTTACGCCCAGGTGTTGGCCTATAAGGTGCGGATTTACCAGTACGGTGCTTATCTGCAATGGTGGCTGGACAATCCCGACAAGCGGCCCAAGCCCAGCATTAAGCCGCCCAGCCCGCGGGCTACGGCCACCCACTGGGACATTCGCACGCGCAAGGAAGTCATTCCCACGCCGAACTTCCCGCAGGAAGAACTGGACAAGTACATGGCCAAGGCTACCGAATTGTTCAAAAAGGTGAGCCAAGACCACGAAGGCACACCTTGGGATAGCCGCGCCAAGTGGGAGTTGTCGCGCGGATTCGGCGTGCATCTGGTACAGGATTGGGACGACCCGCGCCGCGGCCAGAATGTCAAACTGCCAAAGTACTAATCGCGGCCAAAAGAAGCTGTGAGGCGGCCGACGCAAGCAAAGCTTAGAGGCATTGTTTGCGGGCCGCCATCATCGCCCGCTGGCGCCCAATCACAGGGCGCAATCTTTCAGCCCATGGCCTGGTGCGCCGGATTTTCCCAGGCAGCCAGGGCTGCGGCTACGAACGCTTGTACTTTCCCGGCGTCTTTCACGCCGGGGCTGCTTTCCACGCCGCTGGCCGTATCGACGGCGGCAGGGCGAACCGCGCCAATCGCCTGGGCCACGTTTTCAGGATGCAGGCCCCCGGCCAGGATCAGCGGAGGCCCGTTCTCGGCCTGGTACTGCACGGCCAGGTCCCAATCGGCCTGCGTTCCGGTGCCGCCATATTGCCCGGCCCGGTAGCCATCGAGCAGTACCATCTGCGGCAGCGTGCCGATCTGGCGGCAGCGGTGCAGGAAGGTCCGGCACGGTTCCAGCCCTGCCGGGCCGCAGCGAAATGCCTTGATGATCCGCAGCTTGGGAAAGGCGGCGGCAATCTCGGCCAGTTGCTCGGGCGTTTCATCGCCGTGCAGCTGCAGCCACTCCAGCGGTACTGCCTCCAGCGTACTGCGCAGCACGTCGGCCGGCGGATCGACAAACAGGCCCACCCGGTGGCAGCGTCCGGCAGCCACGTATTCTTCCAGGGCCCCGGCCACGGCGGCAGCGGCGGGCCGAGCGAGAAAGCGAGGGCTGGGCGGATAGAAGTTCAGCCCCACGGCGTCGGCGCCGCATTCGACCGCTGCTTGGGCGTCTTCCGCCGTGGTGACACCGCAGATCTTGATGCAAAACATGCCAGTCCGCAGTTGCCTCCCAGGAAAGGCGGGGTGCCGCGCCAGGCTCCACCAAGGATGCCCGGCGCTTGGGGCCAATCGACATGGCCCGCCCCGCCCCGCGTCGTGCTGTGCCGTGCTGTGCCGCTTTGCTTGTCACCAATGGCCACCATGGCAAGTCTCGGCCACAGGCGTGCGGGGCGGCGCACCAGGCGATGCTGTTGATTCTCGCGCAGGAAACCGCCGAAGGCAACCGCTACCGCATCACGTTGTCAATGGTTGCGCCGCCCATGTCCGGTTGCCAAACGATCGACGCCGGAAGCCTTCCGTCTTCCAGCGCAAGCTGGCCGCATTACGGCGCGGCTAGCGCGAAAGGGAAAGGGCATTCGCTGCGCAGATGTCCATAGAAGGAGCGGGGGTGCAGCGAGCCAGCTTTCAGAAAACGATCAATACGACACTGCGACGGCCGTAGGCTTTACCGCCGCGGACCGGTTCGCGGGCGGATGCGATGCGACGGCTTGGAACGGCGGCCGTTCAAGCCGCGCCAATGTGGCCAGCCGGCCAGGCGGAATGATCGACTCGCCGATTTCCTGCCGCACCTCGGCGTATTGATCCATGCACGACTTGCAGCGATCGAGGTGTTCCTGCACCCGGGCAGACGTTTCGGGATCGAGCGTGTGGCTGGCGTAGCCGTGCAGCAGGTTGCGGCACTCGGGGCAACTCAGCCTGTGCCGCGTGACCGAGGGTTGCACCACTTGCCAGGCTGCCAGGCCGACGGCCAGCAGCATCGCAGCGGCCGAGCCAACCCAGATGGCAGCGCGGCGCTGATGACGCGCATCGAGTGCTTGTCGCAGTTCGAACAAGGTTCCGCGCGGGACGGGGTCCCAAGCGGTGCGGTCGCGCGGCGTTGAGCTTGCATCCTGCGCGCTGCGAGAAGCCGGCTCCGGTTGTGGTTTATCGGTCATGGCAACTACTACCTCAATCGTTGGCGGCGAGTCTTTCGCAGCGCCGTACTACTAGCATTGTCGTCATGCGGCGTCCATCGCTCTGTGAACCGTGACACATTCCCGGCCCGGAAACTTCGCTTCCACTGCCGCTTTTGTGGATTAACCACACTATGCCCGGCAGCGATCGCCGCGTGTCCGCGTCGCGGCTGGTGCCCGCGACAACGCACAGGCTCTCGGCCTTGGCCGGCGTGCCGCTATCGTTTTGTCGTCGCTGCCAGCCAGAATTCCGTCCCCTGAACCGGCTGCCGCATCCAACGCTTCGCAGGCACAAACCGGTGGTCCCTATTGCAGAGATGCCGGGTATGCCCGCTGGGCAAACCATGCGGAGGTTTACTCCCTGCACGAATGGGGCGCGGTTTATGTCTTGGCTGGCAATTGTCCGGCATCTGGCGTGCGCAGCGGTGGGGGGGCGGCGTTGACGCTGTCGGCCAGGTCGCGCAGGTTGCGGATGACGATCTTCTTCCGTCCCAGGGACACCAGACCTTCCTGTTGAAGTTCGCCCAGCAATACGGTTACGGTTTCGCGCGTACTGCCGATGATGTTGGCCAAGTCCTGGTGGCTCAGGCGGACGCGCAGGCCCAGCCCCGCCGCTTCGGCTTCGCCGTATTGTTCGGCCAGTTCCAGCAGCAGGTGAACGAGCCGGTCGCGGTTGGAGCGAAAAAGCAGGTATTTCAGCCGGCGTTCGATCCGTTGCCGCCGCAGCCCGATCAGCTTGGTGATACCCAGCGAGAGGCCGGGGTGCCGCCCCATCAGCCGTTCGATCTCCTGCCGAGGGATGAGAATCACCAGCGAAGGGTCCACGGCCTCGGCGTATTCTTCGCGTTCGTCGGGCTGGAGCAGGGCGAGTTCCCCGAATAGTTCGCCCGGCTCGATGAAGGCCAAAATGGCCTGTTTGCCGTCGGGGGTCAGGTGGCAGATTTTGACCTTTCCCCGGGCCAACAGCAAAACCGCATCGGCTTCGTCGGCAGGAAGATAAACGGGACTCTTGCGGGCAAAGTTCCGCGACCGGCAACGTAATTCCAGCTCAGCCAGTTCTTGCGGCAAGAGCTGGCGAAACAGGTCGCTACGTTTGAGGTACCAGATTTTTTCCGACATCTTCCCAGCCGCCGGGCTGTACTCGGTGGTTTCCCGGTGAAGAATATCCGTCTGTCGCGGGGGTGTCCAGTTTTGCCGTCCGATCGTGGGGGCGCCAAGCGCTCGCCTGCGTGGGTAGCTGGCAGATAGCTGTCATGGGCATCGGCGCTGCTATCCCGGCAGCAGGCTGGTTGCCTGGGGGGGGGCCGCGTCCGCTTTCCTTTGCAAATTGGGACCCATCGCCAGATAATGCGAACCGTTTCGCACCATGAAGCGTGCGGCGGCAAGCGAGCGCGCCGGCCGCCCGTGGATATTCTCGCCTGTTTCGTCCTGTACCGGGAGTGGATTGCTCATGAATTTGCGATTGTCGTTGGTGCTGGGCTGGCTGGTCGCCGCCCTGTGGGCGGTGTTGCCGCAAGCGGCCGAGGCGGCCGAGCAGAACCAGCCCCCCGAAGGTTTCACCGCGCTGTTCAACGGCCGCGACCTCTCCGGTTGGCACGGTCAGCCGCACTTCGATCCCCGCAAGCTCAAGGCCATGAGCGAGGAGGAACGAGCCAAGCAGATTGCCACCTGGACCGAAGACACCAAGAAACACTGGTATGTGGAAAACGGCGAACTGGTGAACGACGGTAAAGGCGCATACCTCACCACCGATCGCGAGTACGGCGACATCGAACTGTGGATCGACTACAAGACCGTGCCCAAGGCCGACAGCGGCATCTACCTCCGCGACACCCCGCAGGTGCAAATCTGGGACACCACCAAGGAAGGCGGCAAATGGGATCGCAACGCCGATAAAGGTTCTGGCGGGCTGTTCAACAACTCCAGGGGCAAGCCAGGGCAGTTGCCGCTGGTCCACGCCGACAAGCCGTTCGGCGAGTGGAACCGGTTCCGCATCATCCAGGTCGGCGCCCGAACCTGGGTCTGGCTCAACGACAAGCTGGTGGTCGATGGTGCCATCATGGAGAACTACTGGGACCGCAAGAGTCCGCTGTTCCCCACCGGCCACATCCAACTGCAAACCCACGGCGGCGAGATTCGTTGGCGCAATATCTTCGTGCGCGAAATCGGCCCGGAAGAAGCCAATCGCCGCCTGAACGAAGCCGACCAGGCCGGCTTTAAGCCCATCTTCAACGGCAGTGACCTCACAGGCTGGCAGGGCGATACCGACGGCTACGAGGTGGCCGATGGCGCTATCGTCTGCAAGCAAGGCTCCGGCGGCAACCTGTTCACCAAAGACAGCTATGGCGACTTCGTGGTGCGCCTGGAATTCAAACTGCCCGAGGGTGGGAACAACGGGCTGGCGATTCGCTATCCGGGCAAGGGGCAGCCGCACCTGGAAGCCATGTGCGAGTTGCAGGTGCTCGACTCGGAGCATCCCAAGTACGCCAACCTCGATCCGCGGCAGTATCACGGCAGCGCCTATGGCATGGTGGCGGCGCACCGGGGATTTCTTCGCCCGGCCGGAACGTGGAACTTTCAGGAAGTGACCGTGCAGGGTTCGACGATCCGCGTGGAACTCAACGGTACGGTGATCCTCGATGCCGATCTTTCCCAGGTCAAGGAGTTTAAGGACGGCAAGCCGCATCCGGGCGTCGGCCGTACCAGCGGCTACTTTGGATTTGCGGGCCACGCCGATCCGGTGGCCTTCCGCAACATCCGTGTGAAAAACCTTTCCGCCAGCGGCAAGCAGTCGGGCGTAGAAGCGGCCTGGCCCCAGTTTCGCGGCCCGGGCGGCAATGCCGTCGCGGCCGGCGATCACCGCTATCCCACCGAGATTGGCCCCGAGCAGAACGTCATTTGGAAGGTGAAGCTCCCGCCCGGGCATGGCTCACCGGTGGTTGACGGCCAGCGCATTTACCTGCCGGCCCAGCGCGAGGACAAGCTGTTTACGCTTTGCCTGGACCGCGAGACGGGCGAGACCCTCTGGGAGGTTGAAGCACCGCACCAGGGGCTGGAGGAAATCCACCGTATCGGCAGCCACGCGCAGAGCACGCCCGTCACCGACGGCGCGCGAGTCGTTTCGTTCTTCGGATCGTGTGGCATGTTTTGCTACGACACGGCCGGCAAGCTGCTGTGGCAAGTGCCGATGGGGCCGTTTGTGAATGATTTTGGCGCGGCCTCCAGCCCGATCATCGTGGGCGATTATGTGATCTTGTGCCAGGATCACGATGTCGGATCGTTTCTGGCGGCCTACGACAAGCACACCGGGAAACTGGTCTGGAAGACCGATCGCGAGGAGTTTCCCCGCAATTACTGCACGCCCTTTGTGTATCTGGCCGACGGTAAGCCGCAGATTGTGGTGGCGGCCACGCTGCGTGCAGTAGGCTACGACGTGGCCAATGGGCGCGAACTGTGGACCGTCCGCGGCCTCTCGCGCGTGGTATGCAGCACACCGGTCTCCGGCCCCGATGGCACTCTGTATGTCGCGGCCTGGGCGGCCGGGGGCGATGCGGGCGAGCGCGTGTCGCTGGAACCATTTGCCGCTGCCCTGGCCAAGTTCGACAAGAACAAGAACGGCACCCTCGAGCGCGACGAACTGGTCAAGGGCGACAACGTGGAACGGCGCTACCCGCAGATCGACCGCGACAAGTCGGAAACCATCACCGAAGAAGAATACGAGTTCTACCGCAATCTGTTCGATCAGTCGAAGAACGTAACCATCGCCATGCGGCCCCAGGGCACGGGCGACGTGACCGAGCGCAGCGTTCTCTGGCAGTACGATCGGTTTGTGCCGTTTGTGGCCTCGCCCGTGCTGGCAGGCAATTACCTGTACACCATTAAGGATGGCGGCATTTTGACCTGCCTGGATGCCGCCACCGGCAAGCCGCTCAAGACGGCGCGGGTGCCCGGCACCGGCAGTTACTACGCCTCGCCGGTTGCCGCCGACGGCAAGGTCTACCTGTGCAACCAGGGGGGCGAGGTCACTGTGGTCGAGGCCACCGGCAACTGGAAGGTGCTGGCCGAGGCCGATTTCGGCGAGGATATCTACGCCACGCCGGCCCTGGTCGATGGCCGCATCTACCTCCGTACCGCAGGGCACCTCTATTGCCTGGGTGAGAACTAACCCACCCTCACCCGACACAGACGCCAGGTGCCGCATCCCTGGCGCAATTTCAACGCATGGTGTATCTTAGGCCAGAGGCGGGCAGCGCAATCGTATGCGCGCCGCGGTAGGGTGCGCCAAAGGTGCGCCTGCCCGCGACAACCCATCAGGATGTATCGTCCTCAAGCCGGATAAACGTTCTCATGTCCACCATTCGCACCGTTGTCGAAGCGCGTCGCCAGGAGAACATTGGCCAATCGGCCCTGCTGCAGGGCTGGGTCCGCACGCGGCGAGATTCCAAGGGCGGCTTCAGCTTCATCGAGCTGAACGACGGCACCTGCCTGGCCAACATCCAAGTGATCGCACCCGGCGAACTGGAAAACTACGAAACCGTGGTGAAGCACCTATCGCCCGGCTCCAGTGTCACCGTCCGCGGCAACATCGTTCCCTCGCAGGGCAAAGGCCAGTCGACCGAAGTGCAGGCGGAACGTGTGGAACTGCACGGCGGCGCCGATCCAGAATCGTACCCCCTCCAGAAAAAACGCCATTCTTTCGAGAAACTCCGCGAGTGGGCCCACCTGCGGCCACGGACCAATACCTTCGGGGCGGTTGCCCGGGTGCGAAACTGCGTGTGCCGCTCCATCCACGATTTCTTTCAAGAGAACGGCTTCCTTTACGTTCACACCCCCATCATTACGGCCAGCGATGCCGAAGGCGCCGGGGCCATGTTCCGCGTCTCGACGCTCGATATGGAACGGGTGGCCGCCGGGCAGGAAAAGATGGACTGGAGCCAGGACTTCTTCGGCCGCCCGGCCTTCCTAACTGTCAGCGGGCAGCTTGAAGCCGAGATTTTCGCCTGTGCCCTGGGCAAGGTGTACACCTTCGGGCCCACGTTCCGCGCTGAAAACTCCAACACGCCCCGCCACCTGGCCGAGTTCTGGATGATCGAGCCGGAGATGGCCTTTTATGACCTGAACGACAACATGGACCTGGCGGAAGATTTTCTCAAACGCATCTTCCGCGATGTGCTCCAGCGCTGTCCCGAGGACATGGCGTTCTTCAACCAGTTTGTCGATGAATCGCACACGCTGCTTGAGACGTTGCAAGGTATTGTCGATAGCGAATTCGTGCGGATTTCCTATACCGAGGCCATCGAACTGCTCAAGCAAAGCGGGGAGAAGTTTGAGTTCCCCGTCGAGTGGGGCTCCGACCTGCAAACCGAGCACGAACGCTATCTGACGGAAAAGAAGTTCCAACGGCCGGTGATCGTGCACGACTACCCGGCCTCGATCAAAGCATTCTACATGCGACTCAACGACGACGAGCAGACGGTGCGGGCCATGGACGTGCTGGTGCCGCGGGTGGGCGAAATCATCGGCGGCAGCCAGCGCGAGGAACGGTTGGACGTGCTGGAACGCCGGCTGGCCCAGATGAACCTCAATGCAGAGGATTACTGGTGGTACCTGGATCTGCGGCGGTATGGCACGGTGCCGCATTCGGGGTTCGGGCTAGGGCTGGAACGAGTGGTGCAGTTTGTGACCGGCATGGCCAATATCCGCGACGTCATTCCCTTCCCCCGCACGCCAGGCAACGCCGAGTTTTGAACGCCGTCCCGGAGGGACTTGTCCCCGGAGTTGCGGGCCGAATGGCGCCATCGATCAGCACCCGTTGCGCCACATGCCGTGGAAGACGGTCATCAGCAGGATTTTGATATCCAGCCACAGCGACCAGTTGCAGATATAGTAGAGGTCGCACTCGATCCGCCGTCGCAGCGAGGTATTGCCTCGCCAGCCGTTCACTTGCGCCCAGCCGGTGATTCCGGCCTTCACTTGCAGGCGCTGGTCGTAGTGCGGAATCTGGTTGCGTAATTTCTCGATAAACACGCCACGCTCGGGCCGGGGGCCCACCAGGCTCATGTCGCCCGCCAGGACGTTGAACAGTTGCGGCAACTCGTCCAAGCTGGTGCGGCGCAGAAGCCGGCCGAGCCTGGTAACGCGCGGATCGCCCCGTCGGGCAAAGACGGGGCCCGTTTGGCGCTCGGCGTCGGTTCGCATGGTGCGAAACTTCAGAATCTGAAACGTGCGACCGCCCACGCCTTGCCGGGGCTGGCGGTAAAAGACCGGCCCTCGGCTGGTGGCTTTCACCGCCACGGCAATGGCCAGCATCAGCGGTGCGAGCAGCAGCAAGGCCAGGCTGCCCAGCACCAGGTCCATCGTGCGCTTCGCCACGCGGTGCCAACCCACGTGCGGGTTTTCACGCAGGCTGAGAAACGTCAGACCATCCACTTCCAGCGTCCGCACCCGCATCCCGGCCAGGTTGGGCAGCTCCGGTACGAACTGCACATCGACCAGCACTTGCGAGAGCAGGGCGTGGATGCGGGGAAGGTCTTCATATCGTTTGGACGGCAGAGCCACAAACACGTGGTCGACCTGGTGCTGCTTGACCAGTTGCGGCAGTTCGTCCAGATCGCCCAGCACGGGCGTGCGGTCGCGGTTCAATCGGGCAGGCCGATCGACGTACCCCACCACCTGCAGCCCGGTCCAGCGGTTGCTTCGCAGCATAGCGGCGACGCGGCGCCCGGTTCGGCCCGAGCCCACGATGATCGCCCGATGGCGCGACGGGTATCGGCTGCGGTAGTATTGCAGTGCGGCCCACAGGAACCGCCGCGAGCTCATCAACAGCAGCCCGTTCATCATCAGGAACAGGCCCAGGGCCAGTCGCGATTCGTAAATGTCGCGGCGATAAAACGTGATGGTGATCGTGAGCAGAAACAACAGCCCGCTGGCCACGGCCACGGAGGATAATTCAGGCATGAACCGCCGCAGGCGGTGGACATCGTACAGGCCGCAGAGCCGGTACGAGACCAGCGCCATCAGCAGCACCCAGGGCCAGCCTGCGAACACGTTGGCCAACTCGGGTACGCCCTCGGGAGCGTCGAGCAGGCCGAAACGGACAAAGTACGCTCCAAACCAGGCCAACGTGACCGTGAACAGGTCACTGATCAAGAAGCCCAGCAGGATGACTTGTCGATGCTGTCGAAACATGGGCCAAGCAACCTCACTCGACAAACGCCGTCCCTTGGGGCAAGGGGCGGGCCGGCATTGCCAATTTGTGCGTCGCCAGGGCTGCCAGCAGAGATTCCAGCCTCACCGGAACCCTGTACGAACCCTGGAGTTTGGAGCGGACTTGTAGCAAGACCGGCAGGCTGCGTCAAAGCCAGTTGGAGCTGCCGGCCAACGGGGGGTGGCTGGTGGGTCCCAGCGGTAAGGGCCGCAGGCAGCAAGCAAGAGATTGCGCCAGCACACGTTCAAGATGCTAATGAGCTTTGCTCGCCGTTGTTCTTCGGAGAGAGTTCGCAGCTCAGAAAAGCAAAGCTTGGCCATAGCGTTCCCCGCCCGTGAGCATACGGCTCCGCCAGCGCCAACTGGCCGTCTGCCATTCACAGTCAGATCGGTGAGATGAACGCACCGGTTTTACCCGTGCAGCTAGCCCGGTCAAACGATCAAGGGGGCCTTCATTTGACTTAAACTGGAAGGAACCCAGCTTGCACCCAGGACCGCTGCTTAGAGCAGTACCAAGATACCTGCACGCAAGTCCAAGTATCGTTGGTACTGCCTTTTGCGCGCCACCATCAATCGGCTCGCGCCCCTGCTTTCCCCCGTCACCGGGGCAGCACGTTACTGCCGGCCCGGCTGGTGGAAGGAGGGGCGGGCTGGCCGGTTTGCCCGGAGGGTTCCAACTGCGGAGCCTGGCTCAGCGGCTGGACACCGTTTTTCTTGGGAACCTGCCGCGAGTTGGCGAGGAAGTTTTCAATCCGCGCCGACTCCAGCATCTGGTTATACGCCTTGGCCATTTCCACCCGCATCTTCTTCTCGTGCAGGTCGCGCTTGATCTCATCGCGCACCTCGTCCAGGTCGCGGGTGATCGGCTTGGTGTAGCCTTCGCAGAACAAGATTACAAAGTACTCGTTGATCTGGATGATGCCCGACAGCTCGCCGGCCTTGAGCTTGAAGGCTTCGGCCTCCAGCGTGGGGCGGCCACCGTGCTGTTGGATCGGCGGCACTTCGCCGTTGAGCGAACGGCTCTGCGGATCAATCGAATACTTGGCGGCCAGTTGGCCAAAGTAGATGGGGTTGGGGTTCTTGCGGGCCATCTCCCAGACTTCCTGGGCGGCTCGCTGGTTGTTGAGCATGATGGCCCGGCAAATGCAGCGCGGGCCGAAGTTGGCTTCAAATCCCTTGCGGATATCGTCCTCGGTCACTTCGACCTGGGCGCCCAGGGTCTGCATCACGTAGTTCTTGAGTGCGGCGGTCGGCCAGACAATTTCTTCGACGTACCGATCCACGCTCAGCCCTTGCTCGGAGGAAACGGTATCGAGCCAGCGGACGATGTCCACGCGGCCGGTGTTGGGATCGACCATACCCATCGCCTCGGCCGCGCGTTGAATCTCGCGGCTGATGTGGTCGTCGGTGACGGCGATGCCCGCCTGCTTGATATGCTGTTGAAGGATGCGGCGGCTGATGGTGCCTTCGAGGATTTCCACCCCATGCCGGCGCACGGCCTCGTTCCGCAATTCCTCCATGGTGATCGTAAAATCGCCCACCACGGCGGCGACGCCAGGGTAACGCTGGGTGTTCTCGGCATCGCCGTAACAGCGGATGATCCGGACATTCTGCTTCAGTCGCTCAAAAAGCTGGCCCGCCTGCACGCTCTCCTTCTTCTCGCGGACGGCGGCCTCCACCTGGCCCTTGACCCGTTCCAGCGGGAACAGGTGCGTGCGGGCAGGAATCTGGCCCTCGCACTTGAGAATCACCCACTGGTTATCCACGTGGATGATCTCGGAAACTTCGCCCTGTTTCAGAGCGAACGCTGCTTGCTCGATCTTGGGGTCGCCCAGATGTTTGCGGATCGGCAGCACCAGGCCGTGGGCGCTGGCGCTGGTGGGATCATCGGAGTAGGTGGCAGCCACGCGGCCGAAGTTATCAGGATCGGCCTTGGCCTCGGCCAGCGCGCGCTTGGCTTTCTCTTCGTCGTAACAGACGATCAGCCGCGCTTCGATCGCCGGACCATACTGGCTTTCGTAGGCCGCCTGGATTTCTTGCGGGGTGACTTCAATGGCCTGGTTGGCGGCCTTGCGCAGCGCCAGCATCGGCCAGATGATCTCGTTGGCATACTGGTCGGCTGAGATGTTCCGTTCCTCCTGGAGCATCTTCAGCCAGTGATCGACCGGCAGGCGGAAGCGGGCGGCGATCCGGCTGATTTCTTCTTCCACCTCCGCTTGGGTGACCACAATATTCTGCTGCTGGCAATAGGCGGTGATCAGCCGCTTGTTGATGAGGCTTTCCAGCACGCCATCGCCGTAGCGGGTGATGACGTCGTCGGCCAACTGCTCGCGCGTGATCTGCTCGCCATTGACGATGGCGACGGTATCGGGAATGCCCGTCTTGGCGGCGGTGGGCACTTCGGCACTGGCCGGAATTTCGCTCCGCACCGTGGCCGAGGCTTCTGGGGTCTGGCGCTGAAAGAACCGCCGCGGAGCCCGCTGCTGCGCGCTGGCTTCAGTATCGAGCCAGGCATAGCGGACGACGGCGCACACGGCCACGACAGTGACGCCGCCGAGCACGTAGAGGATACGCTTCTTCCAAGGGCCCCTGGGGCGGGAAACGGCGGCTGCCGTGTCGTCGCTGCAAGGCATTGGTCTCTCCCTAAACCGCGTGCCGGCAATTGGCTGCTGTAGAAGGAATGCCACCATGCATTCCCCCGATGAAAAGTGGGCGGCACTATAGAAACGTCACCCGGCAGGGTCAAGACGACTGCGTGCCGCCCGCTAGCACCGCTGACAGCAGGCCGCACGCGCGGGGCGGTGCGCCCTGTACCGCCGTGCTCCGTTGCCCCCGGGGGGCGCGTGCGCTGGCCGCCCCCCCGCGGCGCTTACCTTAGGCACCTACCTTAGGCACCCTGTCCGGCGGCCGAGTTCCAAGCGCGATAGAGCTCATAAGCCCTGGCTCGCTCCTGCCGCAGTTGGGCGTTGTTAGGGAACCGGCGACTGCCGTCGTCCAGCAACCTGAGCCCTTCTGCCGTCCGATGCTCGCGAAGCAGTGTCCAAGCCGCGGCCACCAGCAGGTCGGCTTCGGCACTGGCCGCCCGGGCGTCGCTCGGGTGCCGCTGCCTCATCGTGGCACATAAGCGCATCACCTCTTCCACGTCGCGAGCGCCTACCAGATGGTTTCCCCAGCGGCGATACACCACAAACTGCTCGGCGGCCAGGCGAGGGTCGCGGTGGTGATGCAGGGCGCGGCGCACGGCAGCATCGGCCTCGGCAAACCGTCGGGCCTGGCAGAGTTCATCGACCCAACGCTGGTACAGCGCCACGATGTTGGTGCCAAACGTGGCGTGGTCTGGCGCCAGGGCTTGCCCTTCTTCCAGCAAGGCGATCGCCTGGTGATATTCGCCGCGTTCGGCCATGTCCAGCGCCCAGTTGTTGATGGCGCTCAGCAGATTCTTGCGGACGCTGCTGCTGTGGGGGTCGAGCCGGTGAGCCTTGCGGTTGGCCGCGATGGCGGCCAGATAGTCGCCACGCTCGGCCAGGTCCACACCCTGGTTGTAATACAGGATCGCTGTAAGCTGCCAGGTATCGAGTCGGCGCGGAATTGCTTGCTCAGTCGTGGCCGCGCCATCTGAAGATGCCGCAGCCGCCCGGCCCGGTACCACGCGCTCGGCGGCCGCCAGGTCGCGGGCGGAAAGCTCAAACCAGCGGGCACAGGTCGTTTCCACGCGGATGGCATCCGGGGCCGAACCCACCTCGGCATACACGTGGGCGGGGATTTCCACACCGCGGGCCTCGATACCCACCTCGTTGCACAAGGCCACGAACAAAATGGTGGCCGTCACGCAGTTGAACCGGCCGGTCCGGAGGGTTTCGCTCAAGGTGCTGCAACCCAAGTCGTAGCCGCCGGTCAGCACTTCGCGGTGCATCAATTCATGCAGCGCGGCCGCTTGCGTGCGCAGATCGGCCGATGAGCGAATGTCGGCCTGAAACGCCTGGGCCAGCGCACGTACCCGGTTCTGCTGCGGCCGAAAGTCCGCTTCGTGCCGGTGCGCTTCGGTCGCCAGCGCGGCCCACAGCAGCAGGTTGCCTTCCGGGCTGGTGCTATGGTGCCGCGAAGCGTGCCGGGCAAAGAGCAGGGCCTCGGTGCCCTGTTCCTGGATTTGTACCGGCAGCAACGATCGGGAAGCCGCCGGTGCCAGTTGCGCAGGTGGCTGCGTAGGTACAGCGAACAGGCCCTGGGGGCGAGTTTGGCTGTTAGCGGCCCAGCTTGGGTCGCTGCCCAGTGCAAGCAGGGCCGCCCAGGTGCAAGCGCTCACGGCAACCAACCGCCAGAGTGTTGCGGCGGGGCGGGACAGCGGCAGTTCGCAGGGGTGGGTGCAGGTCGTGCGGTTCATGCCCAAGGTGCGGCGTGCGGGGAAGGTGAGGACCGGGCAAGCTTTGTGCGTCCCGAAAGCTTCGACCTCCAACCATAGGTTGCGTTTTGGCAACATGCGGCCGCACACGTGGCAAAACAGCATCAGTTTAACAGGATTGGCCGGCGACCCTGCGGGATGTAGCGGTTGTGCTGCTGGGCCGGCGGTTGCTGTGCGGGAATCTCTGGCACCGAGGCTTTGCGGCAGCCGGCGCGGCCGCGGCGCTCCGTTGGGAATCGCTCCTGGCCGATTTGCCGCAGGGAGGATTTCAATCTAGGGTTGAGTTGTCGCTGTCAACGCGGCAGATTCGGCGAGCGACAGGTTCTCCTGAATGTACGGGCGTTCGTCCCAGCCGTCGCCGGATCGTGCAGCCGTTTCCCTTTTCCACTTGTGGGCTGCCGAGAGTCGCTTCTTCCATCGTCGTTCCTGCGCGGAGTTCGTTTCGTGCGCGGGTTGCTTCCGCCCCGCACGAACGAACACCGCCGCATTCGCTTCCGCAGTTTCTCGCCTGGCGGAGATGCCGATGAGGTGCCACGACCTGGCGTCGCGGATCGAACAGTTGCAACCGCACGCCCTGCCGCGCGATGTTGCGCGTCTTTGTCTGCTGCTGACCAACCAGGTTTCCAACATCGAACTGTTGCAGGACGATCAGACATTAAGCACCGCTTGGCGCGATGTGGCCTTCCGCTTGCAAGCTGCTGCCGACCAGCACGCGGCGATGACCGAAGAACTCGAAGCCCTCGCCAACCGCGAACCCAGCGACATCTCGCCCGATCAGGTCTGCGTTCTGCTCCGCGCGATTAAGGTGCAGAACCAGGTGCTGCAGCTTTACGTGGGCAGCGGATGCTGCGAAGGCGAAGCATAGCCGCATCAAGGTAAAGCATCGTCGCCCCGCTTCAGTGCCCACCCCTGATGTTGGTTGCATGGGCCGCCCCCCCCATTAGCCGTTTGCGGCGGGGGACGCGGTAGCTCTCAGTACGGCAACGCTCAGTACACGATGTGCTGGTTCGATGCCTCGTATTCGCGCAGCACTTCTTGAGCCTCGCGGCGTTTGCGAGCCCGGCGGATCATCTTGGCCGGCCATAGTTCCTGCCATGTCATGATCAGTGAGCCCTTGAAGGTGGGCCGGTATCCGCCCGCATACGTGGTGACGTATCCCGTGGGCACTTGCTGCGCGAACGTTTCGGCGAGTACGCCATCGGCAATATATTGTGCCGCATCGCCCTGGTACTGGGCGTCAAGTTGGCTGATCGGGTGGCCGCTGCGGCGATGCTTGCCGGCGAGGAACCGATGCAGGCGGAAAAGCCGGTCAAGGTCCTTGATGTCCCAGAACTGGTAGATGTGCTGGTCGGGCAGCGCAGGGAAGGAACCCAACTGGCTGGAGTTGTTGGTGGTCACGGAGACACCGTCGCTGTAGCGGCGATAGAACTCCAGGTACTGATTGCGCAGGCTGACATTCCCCGTCGCCACCATGAACGTGGACATGGCCGAATCGAGTGTTTCATCGTTGCGGTACAAGGCCAGGATGCTGCGGACAGCGGGCACCAGCGACGGCAACCCCAGCACGGCTACCAGTTGAAAACCCTGCCCATCGAGCATCTGGTGGACTTCGTGAAAATAGGCGCGCACATCCTCGGGCAACGGTTCGTGGGCAGGATCAATGACGATCACCTCGGGCGGGATGCGGTACCGCATGGTGGCATAAATCAGCAAGGGCCCCAGTGCGTAGGGCAGCGCCACCATGCCCAGTACCACCATGCCGAGAATGCTCAGCCACGAATCGAACATGGGTCTTGCCGTACCTTCTGCGGCAGTGGCCGCAGCCGAAGAATCACCAACCCCTCGCCCCAATCCATACCGCACCGGGCAGCGGTTGTCGAGCAGTAACGTCCACTGGGGAGGGGCGGCCAACCTCCGCAGGGCGTTGCCTTCCCGAACAAGGGCTGCCTGGGAATTGGGTCGCCTGGGAAGCGCTGCCGTCGCTATGCCAAGCGGTCCATCAAAAAAACCTCGGGCACTCGCCCTTCGAACAGGGCAGGCACCCGAGGTCTGGAAGGCTGTGGCAGGCCCGGCAAGAACGGGTCGGCCAATCGGCGGCGGTCGATGCTTCGACGGGATCGACGTTTCAAGACATCGACGTTTTTTTGATGCGCTGCCGCGGTTACTGGGCCGACTTAATCTGCAGCTTCATGTCGGTGGTGATGGCGGGTTCCAGGGTCTGGCCGCCGGCTTCCATCGTCATGTTCATCTTTTGCTGAAGGCTGGTATCGGCCAGGCGGCCAGCTTCGACATCGAACCAGGCCGTGCCGGTGATATCGCTGTCCTTAATGCCCAGCTTTACCTGTTGTTCCATCGGATCCTTGGCCATATTCATGGTGCCCTTGATGCCGAGCTTGGCCATTTGCTTGCCATTGTGTTCGGCCATGCCCTGGTAGGTGTAGTCGGCATCAAGTTCCACGGCGCCGAATTGATTCTTGGAGGAAGATTTCACCTTCCAGGTATCGCCCACGTTCACCGGCTTGGAGGGCAGCGTGGCCATGGATTGGGCGAACAGGTCCTTAACGCCGTTCTCGCCCAGCATCTGCTGAACCTGGGGATTGCCGGCCAGGGCCTCCTTGGCCTTCTCATCGAGCATGGCCTCGATCACCTTGCCGGTGGGGTCCATCTTCTGCGTGACGGTAGCCCCGACCAGTGGCCGGAGTTGCTCGGCGATCTGCGCGGCGGGGCCTTCGTGCTGTTGGTTGTTGGTATCGATCTCGATCTTGCCGACCGGCGAATCCAGGTTCATGCGGATGCGCGTGAACTGCTGGTTGATGGTGGCGATGCCTTCAGGATTCACGTCCTTGACGTCCCACAACAGGTCCATGCCCATCCGGATCTTCTGGTTGATCGCCTGCCCTTGGAAGGCCATGGTGATGGTCATGTCTTGGGCCAGTTGCAGGTCGAACTTCTGCCCCGGCTGGAATTTCCACTTCAATTGAACTTGAGCCTGGGCATTCGCTACCAGGCCACAAACGGCAGCCGTGGCCAAGGCCAGCGTGCTGAGTGAACGGCGGAAGAAACAGCTAGCCATGGGACACCTTTGCCTTGAAGGGGCGATCGAAAAGGTCAAGACGAATACCGAATCCAGCGGCAGGGCACGTTGCCGCCGCAGGGGCGTTGCAGCAACCTGGAAGTGGCCGTGGTCATCACTGCGACCTCGGGCGCTTCATATGCTGAATCGCCGCAGCAGCAGGGGCCTGCCTGGCACCGGCACCTGGCATCGTGCCGGGCCATCGAACCTGCATCCTACCGTCTGCGGCACACTTTCAACCCCAGTTACCATAGGGCCGCCCCCAGACGTTGTCAAAGCAGCCGCGTGCGGAAATCAATGGCCCATTTCCGCAGGTCGAACCTGCGACGGCTTTCCCCCGCCGCATCCCGTAGGGCCGATTCCACTGGCCGGAACCCATTGACTTATCCCCCGCCGAGTTTGCCACGCGCCTTGAGGTGTTCGGTCGGGCCGGTCAGTACATTCCGCCGGCCGCAACCTGGGGATGAATACGAACGGTGTGGATACCCGGTGCCCTGATCGCAGTGCGGCCAATCCTGTGGTTCGATCAGGCACTAGGGGGCCATGCGCGCCTGCGGACGGGGCCGGCGGGAGCCGTTCCCTGCTCGGCCAACCAGGATGAATGCGCACGGTTGCGTGGTTACAATCGATGCCGTTGATGCAATCCGTTCGTCGCTTGGCTCGCCTTGCCTGTCAGGGCCTCCCCCTATAGCGTCCGGCGCCCGCGGCCTTTTTCCTACCGACTACGGAGTACCAGCTTCCATGAGCTTTGTCTTGCGTTGCTGCCGCCGGTTTGCCCGTTGGAGCGTTTCCACGATGTTGCCCAGCGTGCCGTTTTTCTGGAGGGGGCGGGGACACTTGGCTGCCTGGTCCGTCGGCCTTGTGGCGGTGGTTGCGGTGGCCGCGGTGCCTGCGCTGGTTGCGCAGCAAGACGCTGCCTCCCTCCAAGGAAAGACCGACCCGGATGCCGACTTCTCCGACGAGCTTCCCCGCATCGCCGCCAACTCACCCCAGCAATCGCACAAGCTGTTGCACCCGCTGCCGGGCTTTCAAATCGAACTGGCCGCCAGCGAGCCGCAGGTGGTCGATCCCATCGCGTGTTCGTTCGACGAACGCGGCCGGCTCTACGTCATTTGCATGCGCGATTACAGCGAGCAGGAGCACGACCAGTTGGGCGAGGTGCGGCTGCTGGAAGATGCGGATAACGACGGCGTCTACGAGCGCAGCACCATCTTTGCCGAAAAACTCTCCTGGCCGACGGCGATCATCTGCTACGACGGCGGCGTGTTCGTGGGCGCCCCGCCGCACATCTACTATCTGAAAGATACCGACGGCGATGGCCGGGCCGATCAGCAGGATATCGTCTTCACGGGTTTTGGACGCAGTAACGTACAAGGCCTGTTGAACTCGTTCCGCTGGGGACTGGACAACCGCATCCACGGCGCCACCAGCAGCAGCGGCGCTACCGTGACCCGGCCCGGCGTGGACGAACCGCCCGTGGTGCTCAAGGGCCGCGACTTCGCGTTCAATCCGCGGACGCTCAAGCTGGAACCCACCAGCGGCGGCGCGCAGCATGGGCTGGATTTCGATGCCTGGGGCCGCAAGTTCGTCTGCTCCAACAGCAGCCACCTGGAAATGGTGTTCTTTGAAGATCGCTACCTGATGCGCAACCCGGCCGTGGCCGCGCCCTCGCCGCGCAGGCTGATTGCGATTGATGGCGGGCAGGCCGAGGTCTTTCGCCGCAGCCCGATTGAGCCGTGGCGGATTGTGCGCACGCGACTCCGCGTGGCCGGCACCGTGCGGGGCGTCGTCGAGGGCGGGGGGCGCGCGGCGGGCTACTTCACTGGCGCTACCGGCGTCACCATCTATCGCGGCGATGCCTGGCCGGAAGCCTATCGAGGGCAGGCCTTCATCGGCGACGTCGGCAGCAATATCGTCCACCGCAAGCAGCTTGTGACCGACGGCGTCGGCTTCCAGGGAGTCCGCGTGGACGAAGGCCGGGAGTTTCTGGCATCTGAGGAAATCTGGTTCCGGCCCGTCCAATTCGCCCATGCTCCCGATGGCACCCTGTACGTGCTGGACATGTATCGCGAGGTGATCGAACACCCCCACAGCATTCCGCCGATGATCAAGCAGCATCTTGATCTGACGAGCGGTCGGGACCGGGGCCGCATCTGGCGGATTGCGCCGACCCAGTTCGAGCGCCGCCCCAATCCGCGACTGGATGAGGCGAGCACCGACAAACTGGTGCAACTGCTTTCACATCCCAATGCCTGGCATCGCGAAACCGCCGCCCGGCTGCTGTACCAGCGGCAACCGCAGGAGGCGATTCCGGAACTGCGCCGCCTGGCTTCCCAAGGCGAACAGCCGCTGGGCCGGATGCATGCGCTGTATGTCTTGGTTGGACTGGACGCGCTGGACGCCCCAACCGTTGCCGCCGCGCTGGGCGATCCGCACCCTCGCATTCGCGAACATGCCGTGCGGTTGGCTGAACCGCTACTGGCCGGCAACGAGGCGCTCGCGGAGCAGCTCTTGGCCATGACGGGTGACGATGACGCCCGGGTCCGCTATCAACTCGCGTTCAGCCTGGGAGAATTGCCATCCAGCCCCCGGCGACAGGCGGCGCTGGTCGAACTGGCGCGGAAGGATTCGGGCGATTCCTGGTTGCGTCTGGCCATTTACAGTTCGCTGGCCGAAGGGGCGGGCGAGGTCTTTCTCAACCTGGCTGGCAATGCCGATTACGCCGCAACTTCCCCGGGGCGAACCTTCCTCGGCGAGTTGGCACGGCAGATTGGCACCCAAGGCCGTCAGGCCGACATCGCGGCGGTCTTGAAAGCCATCGACGGCTTGCCCGATAGCCGCCGCCCCTTGGCCGGGCTTTGGGTGCAGCAACTGGCCCAGGGCATGAAGAAGTCGGGCTCGGCCTTGCGGACACAGCTATCTGCGGTAACGGACGATGCAGGCAGCCTGTTGGACGGCT
The DNA here is from genome assembly GCA_964511065.1 of uncultured Pirellulales bacterium. Lineage (GTDB taxonomy): Bacteria > Planctomycetota > Planctomycetia > Pirellulales > S012-138 > CALBRZ01. The sequence continues at coordinate 24,352 of CAZEEG010000053.1, forward strand.
TACTGGTGTCCGCCCGCAACGTGGCCGGCCACGAACGCGCCGCCCTGGCCGATCGCCTGGCGGCGATTGAAACGCTGGGTCTGAGCGACCTGGCGACGGAGCGCCAATTGCTCACCTCGCTGCTGGATAACCGCCAACCGCAACAGGTGCAGTCGGCTGCGCTGCGGACCTTATCGCGGTTCACCACGCCCGAGGTCGGTGCCGTGGTCTTGACCCATTGGCAAGGCTACTCGCCCACCGTGCGGTCACAAGCGACCGAGGTGCTTTTCGCCCGCCCCGATCGCATCCAGAGCCTGCTCGACGCTATCGAGAGCGGGCAGGCCCGCCCGCAAGACCTGGAGCCCGCGCGCATCCAGTTTCTGCGCCAGCACAAGCAGGCGGAGATTCGCACGCGGGCGGAGAAGCTGCTGGCGGAGGTTCAGCTTGCGCGGCGGCAAGACGTGGTCGATGCGTACCAGTCGGCCCTGGCGATGCAAGGCGACGCCCGCCGTGGTAAAGCGGTCTTCACCAAGACCTGCGCGGCCTGCCACCGCCTGGAAGGACAAGGCCACGAGATTGGCCCAAACCTGGCGGCGATGCGCAACCGCGGTCCGGAAGCGATCCTGCTGAATGTGCTGGATCCCAATCGCGAGGTGAACCCGCAGTATCTCAACTACGTGGCGATCACGACCGATGGCCGCTCGATAACCGGCATGGTCGCGGCGGAAACAGCCACCAGCGTCACCCTCCGCAGAGCCGAGAACCAAAGCGATACCATTCTCCGTAATGAGATCGACACGATGCAAAGTTCAGGGCTGTCGATCATGCCCGAAGGCATGGAGAAAGACATCTCTCCGCAAGCAATGGCCGACCTGATCGCCTACTTGTTATCCGTCAAATAGTCCTCGTTTTTGTCACTCGGCGGAAGCGCGGCGCTGCGCCGGTGTGCGGGCCGCGCGATGCCCGCGTTAACGGCTCCGAGCACCCGGGAAAAAGGCCATTTTTTCGAACCGGCGAGAGCCTTGCTTCGTAGTAACAGTGGAGGGGCGAGGGGCACGGAGAGGAGGCCGCAGCGGGCCACCTCAATCCACTCTCGCCTTCGGACTGACCACCAGGTTCTAGCATAGGAGGACTCCACCGGTTGTAGGACTAGCGATAGTGCAAGGGAGCCTCGGACGCTAGGGGCCAGGTTCGAAGTGCGAGGCGGTTCCCAGGTTTATGTGCGATGGATGATCCCTTATCCGTCGCGGCATGACCGGCTCACCCAAGGAGCCAGCCCTGGACCGCTACCCGTGTGGGGAACAACGACTGGCCGTGCAACCGAGGCTCGGGACCAGTGGGCCACCCGCAGCCTGAATGGCACGCAGCCTGAATGGCATGGTGGTGAGTCTTTTTGACGGACAACAGGTGGGGTACCGGTGGCCGCCCTGTGTACCCGCCTGAAATGGATTGCAACTTGGGAAAATGGAAGTTGGAGGTGTGCTATGAGATCGTTGGTTCCTTGGACTGGCACTTTCCCCCGGACCTTTTCGCGCCTGGAAGAGGAGATGGAAAACCTGGTATCCCGGTTCCTTGGTCGTGACGCGATCACGGAGAACGGGGGGCCTGCTTTCGCTCCTCGGGTGAACGTGGCGGAAACTGACGAACACTACGAAGTGACCGTCGATCTGCCCGGCCTCAAGCCCGAAGATGTCAACATCGAGTTGAGGGAGGGTCACCTCTGGATCTCGGGCGAGAAGAGGGAGGAGAAGGAAGAGAAGGACAAGACGTTCCATCGCGTGGAGCGTCGCTACGGCGAGTTTCGCCGGGTGATTCCGCTGGCAGGAGGCATCAAGGAGTCTGATGTGCAGGCGACCTACAAGGATGGCGTGTTGACCATCACCCTGCCCAAGGCGGAAGAGGTCAAGCCGAAGAAGATCACCATTCAGGGCTGATTCGGCCAGCCCGCTCCCTGGCGGTTGTTCCTCAACGAGCAACGCCGCAGCCAGGTGAGCTTGTTGAACGGTGATCGTGTCAGGCCCGCCTTCAAACACCGGAGGCGGGCTGCTCTTTTGCGCCTTCTGCGCTGGCTTCTACAGCTCGCTCCTGCATCTGCCGCCGCGAAGGCGCTGTTTTTGTGCGCTGACCGCGGCAGTCCCTACCACCGGCCCTCCCGCCATTTGCTTGCCCCCCGCTTTGCGCGCCCTGGAAGGCTAGGGTATCTTGTGCGGTTGTCCCAGTTTGCCAGCATTTGGTAGGCGTCCTCTTCCCGGCTACTTTCTAGGCGTACAATACAGCCCGGCAGGCAGACGCTGCTACTTGCGGGGGGCTCAACCTTGGAGGCCAGGCTCAACCAGGCGTTAAAACCGATTCGATTGGAATTTTAGGGATGTTCTTGCCGATCGAAGTCGCGGGGCATGGCATTCGTTTGCGCTCCTCGACCAGCGAATGCGGCTGGATTCAGTTTGGAAGCTCGCCCCGGAGGAGATGATTTATGTTGCGGACCTTGGTGGTGGTTTGCGTTGTTTTGGGAAGCGTTTCCGCCCAGGCAGCCACGCCGCCCAGTGAACATCTGCTCCCGAGTACCGCGCAGGGTTGGCTCTCCGTTCCCAACGTGGCTGCCGCGCGAAGCGCCTTCGAATCGACCCAGATTGGGCAAATGTTCTCCGAGCCGGCGCTGGCCGAGTTTATCGAATCCGTCAAACAAGAAATCCGGGCGGCCCGCGATCGCCGCGGCAGTACCTTGGAACTCTCGCTCGACGACTTGGAGCACATTGCCACCGGCGAAACCGCCATTGCCCTGGTGGCCGCGGCCGATGCCAACAGCCTTCCTGGCCGGACAGCCCTGGTCGATGTCAGCGGCCGCGAGGCCCAGGCGGCGGAACTGGTCAACAAGATCGCGGCCGACGCCGTGCGCCGCGGCAGTACCGAATCGACCTTCCGGTACGGCAACATCGACATGCGGCGGCTCACCCGCGGCAAGAACCAAGAACTGGTGATCTTCCAGCACCAGGGGCTGCTGTGCCTGGCCACGCAAGCGCGGATTGCCCAAGAAGTGGCCGCGCGGCTACTCGCTCCGGCCAATGCCGCCTTGCCGCGGCTGTCGGCCGATCCGGCCTATCGCTATGTGCAGCAGCGGCTGAACGCCGACCCGGGCGCCGATCGCGATCCGGAACATATCTCGTGGTTCATCCGTCCGCTGGGATACGCGGAAGCCGTGCGGTCCTTGCAACTGCAGCGCGATGACCTCGACGAGCAGCCGCGGAGCGACCTGTTAGCCAGCCTGCGGGCCACGGGTTTCGGAGCGCTACAGGGTGCCGGCGGCCGCATCACCTTCCATGCCCCGCAGTACGATTCCATCCAGCGGATCGCCATTTACGCCCCCAATCGGCCGCAGTGGAGCGGGTCGATGAACCTGCTCAGCCTCGTCAACGGCAGCGAGTTGGAGAAGATTCCCGATTGGATTCCCACCGGGCTGGGCACCAGCATTGCCGTTCGGATTGATGTTCAGAAGGCGTTCGAGCACGTGGGGCCGCTGTTCGACCGTGTCAAGGGCGGTCCCAACAGCAAGGGGCTTTGGGAACGCACGCTGCGCCGCGTGAGCAGCCGCCGGCCCGGTTCACCTGGTGTGGATATCAAGACGCAGATCGTGGACCGGCTCGCCGACCGCGCCTACATCATCACCGATAACAAGCCGATCGATCCGGGCGAAGTGATGGGGCCCAACGACGAGCGGCTGATGTTCGCCATGCCGATCGTGGCCCTGCGCAGCGATGCCAACCTGGCTCAAGCTGAAGCCGCCGTCGCCGATGGGGTGGCCCGGATTCTGGCTCCGGATACCATGCACGTTCGCCGCGAAGACGAACTGGTGCCCGGCCATGTCATCTGGTCGCTGCTGCGCGACCGCGATGAAGACCGCACTGCGCTGGACGACGTGCGGGTTGAGTTGGATGGCCTGGTGAACGTGCAACAGGCGCCGGAACTGGTCGAACTGGAACCGGCCGCGGTGTGCGTGGCCCATGGCTACCTGTTCTATGCCACGCACCTGAGCATGATGGGCGATATGCTGAAGAACGTGCAGGCGGTCAATGCCCCCGGCGGTTCGCCGCGGCCGGCCCTATCGACCACGCCGGACTACACCTCGGTGGTGAGTGCGGTTCGGGAGGAAATTGCCCGCCGCAACTGGGACCAGGTGTGCCTGCTCCGTTTTGCCCAGACCGATGAGGAGTTGCGCGGCACCTACGAATTGTTGCAGCAGAAGCGGCTTCGCGACAGCCAGTCGCTGGTTGCCCGCTCGCTGCGTTCGCTGCCCAACCTGGGCCGGCTGGATGACGGCGAGGCCGACATCGACGTGCGGCGTCTGCCGAACTTCGATCGTCTGCGCCATTACTTCCAGCCATCGGGCCAGGTGGGCCGCGTGGAGGAACACGGCTGGTTTATCGTTGCCTTTACCCTGCCCGGCCAGCGCCCCAGCGACTCGGCGAACCGTTCCAACAGTACTGCGGAGTCGCGTTCCGGAACGAACCAGCGGTAAGGCAACAGCGTGTGCCGCTTCCCTAACAGGGCAAGAGGTGTCACCTGGCCGAGGAGGCGTCGGCGTGACGAGCCAACCCGAACCGCGCGCTGCCTCGGCCAGCGCGTTGCTGACCGATCTTTATCAGCTCACCATGGCCGCGGCATATCGCAGCCAAGGACTCGCTGAGCGCGAAGCGGTCTTTCACCACGTCTTTCGGACATTACCGTTTGGGGGCGGATTCGCCATCGCGGCCGGACTGGCAAACCTGGTCGAGTACATCGAAGGCTTCCGCTTTACGCCCGACGACCTTCAGTATCTCCGGTCGCTCAACAACGGCGGCCGACCCATCTTCGACGACGACTTCCTCGCCGAACTGGCCCAACTGCGCCTGCGGTGCGAGCTGGACGCCCTGCCCGAGGGCACCGCGGTTTTCCCGCAAGAACCGCTCGTG
>CAZEEG010000053.1:29286-38914 GCA_964511065.1 uncultured Pirellulales bacterium
CCCATTGATGCACTGCCAGTTGCTGGAAACGGCCCTACTGAACCTGATGAACTTCCAGACGCTGATCGCCACCAAGGCCGCCCGGGTGTACCTGGCCGCCGAGGGCGATAACGTGCTGGAATTTGGCCTGCGGCGAGCCCAAGGGCCCGATGGCGGGCTGTCTGCCACGCGCGCATCGTTCGTTGGCGGGTGCCATGCCACCAGCAACGTGCTGGCAGGGCAGCGGTATGCCATCCCCGTAAGCGGCACGCACGCCCACAGTTGGGTGATGGCGTTCGAGAGCGAGGCCGATTCGTTCCGCGCCTACAGCCGGGCCATGCCGGCCAACTGTGTCTTTCTGGTCGATACCTACGACACCATCCAGGGCGTCAGGCACGCCATCGAAGTGGGCCAGGAACTCCGCGAGCGAGGGCTGGAACTGCGCGGCATTCGTCTCGACTCCGGCGATCTGGCGGCCCTCAGCATTGCCGCCCGAAAGCTGCTCGACGACGCCGGCTTTCACCAAACGCAAATCATCGCCAGCGGCGATCTCGACGAGTACGTGATCGCCCAATGCAAGCAGCGCGGGGCAAGGATCGATATCTGGGGCGTTGGAACCAAACTGGCTGTCGCGAAGGAAGAGCCGGCCCTGGGGGGAATTTATAAGTTGGCGGCCATCCGCGATCACCAAGGACGATGGCAGCGCCGGTTGAAACTATCTGACGACACAGCCAAGACCTCCAACCCCGGCATCCACCAGGTACGCCGATTCCTGACCGACGGCCACTTCTTGGGCGACCTGGTGTACGACGAGGAGCTGGGACCCTCGCCTGCCCGACGAGGCAGCCATGTGATCGGCGGCGGGCCGCTTCAGTTTCCTGCCGAGGCGGCGACGGAAGACCTGCTGGTGCCGATCTTCCGCGATGGCCACCGCGTGTACGAGGTTCCCGCCCTGCAAACCAGCCGGCAGCGCACGCTGGAGCAACTGCAACGCCTGCCGGAAGCCTGCCGGCAGTTGACCTCGCCGACCATGTACAGCGTCGGATTGGATGAGCAGTTACAAGCGTGCAAGGAAGCGATGATGGGGGAACTGCGCGCCCAGATTAAGCGTGGCGAATAAATTGCCCCGGGGGGCCGACGGTGCGCGTTGTCACTCGCCCGGTGCGGATTGCTCAGGCTTCAACCAGGGCGAAAGGTCCACGGTTCGCAGGGGAAACGCCGTAGCGGGACGATACCCATCGCCAAAGGCAATGTGCAGTTTCAGCGTTTCCGGTTCGAACACCAGGCTGTGCGCGGTCCACCAGTCCTGGCTCACGGCCTGCAGCAGGCGAAACGTGTCGTTCACGTCCAACTTGCCGTTCAGCCCCTGGGCCCGCGTGAGCTTGTCCAGTCGGACACACGTATTGCCGACGGAAAGCTGCCGGCTTTCAAAGTGATTGGTGGCCGCGCACAAACCGTTTTGACCTTCCCGCAGTACCACGGTCTTGGGCGTCGATTCGATCACGCCGCCGCCTTCGCGGTCGCACAGCACAAAGATCGAACGGCCTGCCGGCTTGTTCTTCTGCATCAGCTTTTCAACCTGCTCGATGGTGCGGCAATCTTCCAGCACCCGCCGGGCGAGGACGGCCGTGGGCGTGTTCTCAAGCACCAGGTGGGGCGACTGGTCGGCGGCCGGGCCAACATCGTTCTGGCCGATGAACAGCCCCGCGCTGTTCATGCCCGACATCGCGCAACCGGTCACCAGCGCGCCGGGAAAGGAAACCACGGCAAAGGGCTGCTTGCCTTCAGGGCAATAGACCGTCACCAGGCTGTACTGGTGCATGCCGCGCACGAGCGGGTAATCCAGATTACGGCCCAGCAGCGTACCGCCGGTCTGGCTTTTATCGGGCGAGATCATCACGGCCGAGCAGGTGTGCAGCTTGCGGATATCGTGAAAGGTGTTGCCGAGGATCAGCAGTTCGCGATCGAATCCGCTGGCCTTGGCCGCGGCATCCAGTTCGCGGCGGTATTCGGCCGGATACTTTTTCAGCAGGGATTCGCCCAACCGTACCAGCAGGCCGCGGAAGTTGCTCAAACCTTGCGATTCGAGGAACCGGTTGTAAACGGCCATCGCCCCGCGGGCCGGCTTGAGGGCCAGTACCCCCATCTGTTCGCCGATTTCTTCCGGGGTGCCAACGAGGATCAATACGGGCACTCCATTGATGTACCGCAACTCGCCCTTACCGTGGCGGCCTTCCGGAAAGCGGAACCCTTGCGCCACGGCCGAAGAGGCGGCAACCGACACCATCCAGGCAACGCACAGCGCCGCGGCAGCGAATCGGCGAGACATACAGCCTCCTCCAAGCGGTGAAATAACCGGTGTTTGCGGGCAGATAAGGACACGCGACCTGGGATTACTGGCAGTATACCTCCTATCAGCGGGGGGCGACACGCAGGTTTCGCCCCCTACGGCGATCCGGGCCGGAGAGCCATCGACGCCGCCGCACGGATCAGGTCCAGTTTCTCCAGCGTGGCCCTTCGGCCCGCTTCCACCATCTCGTGGAAACGGTCGAAATCGTAACCGGAGTAGAGTTCTGTATCTGGCTCAATCAGAATATCGGCCCCTTGCGCCTGGCTGCTGCCGTGGTACCAGCCGAGCAGTTCCCAAGCCGTGCTCATCACGAAGCGGAAACCGAAAAACCGCGCGAATCGCCGCCGCAGCCACGACACCGTTTGCGGGGCGTTGTTCCGACGGGCCTCGGGCGAGGGAATGACGTTGACGGCAATCCGCAAGGCGCACCGCCGCAGATCGAGAATATCGACCGGTAATCGGCTGACCAGCGCCCCGTCGACCAGGATGCGATTGCCTGTTTCCACCGGCGGAAAGATGCCAGGGATTGACGACGTGGCCAGCGCGGCCGTGGCAACCGGGCCGCGGTCCATCACGACCCGTTCGCCTCGTACCAGGTCCGAGGCGATAACGGCGCACGGCCGCTTGAGATCCGTGATTTCCAGGTCGCCAAAGGTTTCGATCGCCGCCCGGCGAACCTTGCGGCCCGCCATCACGCTGGCCCGGGGAAACCAGGAACGGTCGCGGACACCGCGGTTGCTGCCCAGCGCGCGGCCGACCAGGTCGGTAGCATCCCGGGCGTTGCCGGTTACGGAGTAAGCCAAGGCGACAATCCCGCCCATGCTTGTGCCGGTGACGCAGTCGATGGGGATGCCTTCTTCTTCCAGGACTTGCATCACGCCCAGGTGGGCAAAGCCGCGGGCTGCTCCAGCCGAGAGCGACAGCCCCACCTCGCGGCGAGTGATCCAGCGGGCCAACCAGTCGATGTGTGGGCGGTCGCTGCGATTGTGCGGGCGGTGAAGTTCATCGGCCAGTTCGCCATCGGGCACGCGGAACCGCCAGGGCAGCGCGCACTGCCGCCGGGCGGCGATCCCGTCGCCAGCCTCGATCACGGCAAACTCGGCTCGGTCGAGCGTCTGCTCGCGAATGTCGCGGCAAATATCGGCTCCATCAGCATCGGTATGCACCACCACGGCATCGCCCACCTGGAGGAACTGCTGGAGGTGCGCGAAGTCTTGCGGCCGAATCACCAGCAACAGCGCCTGATCGCCGCTGCCAAAGTTTTTCCAGGCTGTGACCAGATGTTCCAGCCAGGGGCCGCCTTCCACGGTGGAAATGCGATCCAGCAGATTGGTGGTCGCACCATTGCCCGTTGCCGGCGCTTCAGCAGTCATGAACGGCGGCGGGGCGCTATCGCCCGCCAAGGGGGCGCCGGCGGCGTCGTTACCCTGCGGCCGCGATTCTGTTTGACCGTCAGCCGCAGCCGCTTTGAGGGCCGCTGCTTCTGCGCCGGCGGTTGTGGAACCGGCAGGGCCGTTGGCATGAACCAGGTGCGAGCCAGGGCTGTAGTATTCCACCGCCTGGAACAATCCCGCCAGCAGCCGAGGTTGCAACCGCCGCTGCCGAAGCTCAGGGTTCAGCACGGCATCCACAAAGTAGCAGCAGATCGGCCGCAGGCTTGTACCGGCCTCGCTGTTGCGGTGCCGCAGTCGCTGAATCAGCATTTCCAGCAGCACCTGGTGGATGGCCGGTTGCGTTTCCAGCAGATGGAGAAACGCCTGCTTGGATACGACAAAGACCTTGGTTTCCACGGCTGAAATGACCGTGGCGGAAACCGGAATGTCGGCCAGCAGCGACATCTCCCCGAACACTTCGCCCGGTCCCAGGAATACCCGGCTTTCGCGGCCGTTGCCGGCCAGCAGCACGTGGACCCCGCCAGACGCAATCGCGTAGAAGGACTTGCCCGCCTCGCCCTTGCGGCAGATCGGCGCGTGCGGCGCAAACTCGCGTAACTCGATCAACCGGCGAACTTCGGCCAGTGCCGCCGCGGGCAGTCGCGCGAAGAACGGGATGTCGGCCACGTCGAGCATCGAACTACAACATCCCTTGGCGGTATTCGTCGGAACGTTGTCAGCCAGGCTTTACAGCGGCAACAGGAAAAGCAGCCAGCGGCGGCATGAAAGGATCGATCAGCGTTGCCGCGACCATGCGTTCAGTTTACGCGCATTACTGCCGCTTCACGAGTTTCTTGCTGGGAAGATTGCCTGCACCGCTACGACTGCTGCAACAGGCTCCGGCTCACGCAGCCCTGGTGCGCCTGGGCCACAGTGGCGGCAAAATCGGCCAGGTAAACGCGGTCGGGGGGCAATGCAGGCGGCCGCCAGCGCGCACGGCGTGCAGCCAGTAGGCTGTCGTCCACGTGCAATGTCAACTCGCCGGCCAACAGGTCGAAGGAGATTTCGTCGCCGTCTTCCACCAGGGCAATCGGCCCGCCGACGGCTGCCTCGGGCGAGCAGTGAACACCAATCGCCCCGTGCGATACGCCCGATACCCGCGTATCGGAAATGAGCGCCACTTTGCCGTCCAGTTCTGGCACGGCCAGCGCAGCGGTGGCCACCAGCACCTCGGGCATGCCCGAAGCCACCGGCCCCAGGTAGCGCAGCACAATCACGCAGCCCGGCTTCACCTTGCGGGCTTCGACGGCATCGACCACGTCTTTCGCGCTATGGAAGCACATGGCGCGGCCGCGGAACTGCGGTTGAGCCATGCTCGAAACCTTAAACACGATGCCGTCGGGCGCCAGGTTGCCGAAGCAGATTTGCATGTCGGCAAACGGCTTGTAGGGCGCATCGGCCGGGGCAATGAGATCGTTGCCCGGCGGAATGTCGGCGGCCTCGGCCACGTTGTCGGCCAGTGTCTTGCCGGTTACGGTAAGGCAATCGCCCTGTAACAAACCGGCTCGCAGCAGATGTTTCAGCAGCACAGGTGTTCCGCCCATGCGGTGCAGGTCCACCATGGTCTTGGTGCCGCGCGGGGCGAAGTTGCACAGCACGGGCGTTTCCCGCATCACGGCCTGGAAGTCGCGCAGCGTAAAATCGACACCGGCCTCCAGGGCCAACGCCAGCAGGTGCAGCACGCCGTTGGTGGAACCGCCCGCGGCCGCGATGGCCACGGCCGCGTTACGGAAGGCGGCCTTGGTGAGAATGTCGCGGGGGCGAATGTTTTCTGCCAGGATGTGCCGGATGAGCCGCCCCAGATTTCGACACTCCTGCTTCTTCTCTTCACTGACGGCCGGATAAGCGCTGGTGTACGGCGGTGCCAGCCCGATGGCTTCAAGCGCGATACCAAAGGTATTGAACGATGCGGCGATGCCGCAGCCACCGGGACCAGGACACGCGGTGCGGAGGATTTCATCGGCCTCTTCCTGCGACATCGCGCCGACGGCGGCCGCCGCCTGGGAGTCGTAGACGTCGGCAATGGACGTGTCGCGCCCGCGATGGCAGCCAGGCATGATCGTGCCGCCGCTGATGACCAGGCCCGGGTAATTGAGCCGCGCCAGCGCCATGGCGAAGCCGGGACCGTTCTTGTCGCAGTTGTGCAGGCCCACCAAAAAATCGAAGTGATGGGCGCTCACCACGCACTCGGCCGAGGCGGCAATCAGGTTGCGCGACGGCAAGCTCGCATTGCCACCGGCATGGCCTTGTGTGATGTTGTCGCTCACCGCGGGGGTGCCAAACGGAAACGCCAGCATCTGCTGCTCGCGGCATCCTTCGACAATCAGCCGCGCCAAGTCGTAGGCGTGGACGTTGCAGATGTTGGCGTCCAAGAGCGGCACGCCGATCCCAATCTGCGGCTTGTCGAAGTCGGCCTCGGTCATGCCCAGGCCGTAGTAGAAGGCAGTGATGCTGCGCTGCCAGCCGCGGGTTACAAAACGGCTGTTCCAGTTGAGAGGTTGCTCACTCACGGTGGGCCAAATCCAGGTAGGACGGGAAAGCGGGTTCGCGGATGACCCGAGCGGCCATCCAACGGCGCCATTGTACCGGCTCATCCAGGCGGCAACAGATCGTAGGTCTCACGCGGTGCCGGCCACGGCCTTGTGAGCCGTGCACAATGGCCTTGGCGTGTCACGGCGTTGTGAGCCGGGCTGTGATTCAGCGACTTGTAGGGCCGTTTCCACCGGCCGTGCCCGATGTTTGTAACTGGCGCGCAGAGCCGCGGCACGCAGGCGCCAAAGTGCATGGCGGTGCCCATTCCCTCACCTACCTGTCAGGTCGTGAGGGGAGTTACAGCCGCCGTTACATGGCCCAATCCAGGGCCAAATCCAGCCAGGTGGCCTGGTGGGTGAGTGCCCCGACGCTAATCCGGTCCACGCCCGTGGCGGCAATGCCGCGGATCGTTTCCAGGTTCACGCCGCCGGAGGCTTCCAGCGATACGCCCGAGGCTTCGCGGTCGCGCAGCGCTACGGCGGACTTCAGGTTCTCCAGCGACATATTGTCCAGCAGCACGATGTCTGGCCCGGCGGGCAGCACCTCGCGAAGCTGATCCAGGGTGTCCACTTCAACCTCGACCAGCCAGCCGCCAGGGGGCGACTCGGGCAGTTGCTCCAGGAAGGCCCGGGCGGCGGTGACGGCGGCCGCCGGGGTGAATGCGCCGGCCTCTGCGGCGGCTTGGCCCCCCCAGGCCAGATGGTTGTCTTTGATCAGCACGGCAGACGCCAGGTTGAGGCGGTGATTGAACCCACCCCCGGCCCGAACGGCCAATTTCTCCAACCGCCGCCAGCCCGGCGTGGTCTTGCGGGTGTCGTAAATCCTGGCCCGCGTTCCGGCCACGGCATCCACGTACCGCCGCGTCAGCGTTGCCACGCCGCTGAGCCGCGACAAGATGTTGAGCATCACGCGCTCGGCCGTGAGCAGGCTGCGGGCTGGGCCTTCCACCGTGGCCACGGCATCGCCGGGCTCAACCGCGGCCCCGTCGCCCACGATCGGCGAAAACGTCAGTTCCGGATCGTACTCCGCGGCCACCAGGGCGGCGGCTTGGATGCCCGCGATCACGCCGCCCTGCCGTGCGACCACGGTAGCGCGGCCAGCGGCGTCGGCGGGCACCAGCGCCAGCGTGGTCCAATCCTGCTGGCGGTCCAGATCTTCGGCGACTGCCAACCGCACCAGCATCCGGCAGGCGTGTTCGGTGGCTTCATCCCAGGTTAATTGCGGAAAATCGTTCAAGGCCGCACGTCCGTTAGCAACATCGCCAAAGAAGTCGATCGTCTATCTTAAGCTCGGCTTGCCGGGAGCCGATGTCGCGGCGGAACCGCCGGGCATCGCCGGGATAACCGGCCGTTGGTTTGAGTTCTGGCACGTGGCATCGCCAGAAATGATTGAAAGCCGCCATAGCCTGTTCGCGCAGATACTTGGCCGCCATCGACGCGACCGCCGCCGGCAGATTGATTTCGGCCCCCTGGCAGAATGCCCACTCCACGTGCTGCCCTCCGTTGGTTGCGAAGCGGTAGAGACTTCGCTGCCGCGACTCCTCGCCCACGGTCACCAGTTCATCGACGAACTGCGTTTGCAGCAGCGGCATGTAGCGGTTGCGGCCGCCGTGTTTGTCGCTGATGACATGCACCTTGCCTGCGCCGGCCTGGGCGAGCAGGGCCGCCACCAGTTCTATGGTTAGTTTCGAAAGCACCGTGCCCTTGTTGCCGTACCGCTCCACGGCCGCGTTGAACTGTCCGGCACACACGGCGCGGCATTGCACGGCGAGCAGTCGAATGTCGGCCCTGGCCAGCGCGGCGGCGAAGCACTCGCCGGCGGCGGCCAGGTCATCAACAGCTACTTGCGATGGCAGCGGGGCATCGTACGTTGCGTACCAGGGAATCTCCGCCAGCGTGGCGCGGTCGGCACAGGCCAAGGCCGGCCAGAGGGCCTGCCAGGTGGAAGGTGCCGGTCCGATGGCGGCCAGCGCGGCCAGCACGCCGCGTTCCAGGGCTGCAATTCCCAGGTTCGATTGGTACACCACCTTGGAATCGGCCAGCAGCAGGGGTGCGAGCGCGGGCCCCTGGCCGTTAGCCGCGGCCTTGGAGACGCGCGGCGGCGGGGCGGCAACGACGTCGGGCGCCAAGCGGTCGTACAGGTTGGCCGTCAGCAGCTTATCGGGGACCTCCCAAAGCGTGGCGGCAACCACCAGCGGCCCCAGGTTAGGGCCATACCCTGCTTCATCCGTGCCAATGAGGAATGCCATTTCGTCCGTGCCGAGCATGGAGGGAACGACTGGATACCGGCCTTGCTCCGCCGGAGGGCGCATGAGCGTTCGCCGGGCCATTATCGCGTTAAGGTACCACGTCGCGACCCTCCAATGAAACCCGGCAGGTCGGCCGGGCCGAGGCGGCCATCGTGCAGCGCGCTGGCGACCAGCACGGCGGCAACGCCCCAGTCTTGCAGGCGGAGCAGGTCGTCGCGGCAGCGGACCCCGCCGCCGGCCCAAAGTTCCACACCCTCGTGGCGGGCCAGGATCGCACGCACGAGATGTTCCGTACGGGTGCCGCCGGCGGTGCCGACATCGGCCAGGTCCAAGACAATCAACCGCTGCACGCCCATCGCCAGCGCCGCTTGCGCGATCTCAAGCGGCGTGCGGCCCGCCCAATCTGCCGCATCGTTCAGCGGTTTCCCGGCCTTCAGGTCCAGGCTGAAGATCAGTCGCCGAGGGCCCAGCAGTGCCAGCAACTCGCCCAAGCGTTGGGGCGAAGGCAACGACTCCAGGCCGCACACGACGGACGTTTCTGCGCCGGAATCCGTTTCGGCCGCTGACGGGGCTGCGTTGGCGGCCGCCTCCAATAAGGAAGCCGCCGCGGCGGTGCTGTTGATGCCGGCGTCGATCGCCAGATGAGCCAAACCGGCGCGGCGAATCGCGGTGTAGGCGGCGCCGTTGATGGGCCTGCCGGCGATGGCGTCGAGGTCAGCCACATAGGTTTCAGAAAAGCCCAAACTGGCGAATGCGGCCGCCACGGCGGCGGGCGAAGCGTCGGGGGCCAGTTGGCTCTTGATCGGCTGGTAAGCGGCCCGATTGCCCGCAATTCCGCGCACAACCTGGCCGTGCAGCAGATCGATCACCGGGACAACACGCAACGGATGCTCCTTGTCAGAGACGGTAAACGCGGAAGGCCTGGCTGCGCTCCCTTGGCGATCGACGTTGACCATTTAGGGGGAGCCATTTTCTGTTGGGCGTTTTCAAGGAGCCATTGTTCGGGGGCAACGGCTGCCTCTGGCATCGAAGCGGCAATGTACCAGTTGTTGGCCGCTGCGGCACGGCGCCTCGTTTCTCACCACC
>CAZEEG010000054.1:0-38170 GCA_964511065.1 uncultured Pirellulales bacterium
ATTCAGTTGATGCGGGCCACCGGCGAAGGCCAGTCGACGATGTACCAGGAGTTCAAGCTGGAAGACGTTCTGGTGGGTGGCGTCAACTGGAAAAGCGGTGAACCCGGCAAGCTGCCCCTGATCACCGTCGAACTCAACTACGGCAAGGTCACGTCGACCTACACCGAAATGGACCACAAGACCGGCGCCAAGAAGGGCAACGTCACCTTCTCCCACAGCCTGGTCGAAAACGCGGTGTCGTAACAAGCCCCGCGGGCAAATCTTCAGCCAGGGTCGGCGTGGCCTTGCAGCCACGGCCGACCCTGGTTGTGCCTGGCCGCAGCGCAGCGGTGCTGTGACCGGCAGAAAAAGAGCCGTGCCATCACGGCCACCATGCCCGCCCCCCCGCCTGAATGATGACAAAAGCGTCATAGGGCGCGAGGCAAAAGTGCGCATTGCCGATAATTCAGATGGTGATGATTTGCACGCCGCACCGCTCCCCCCGCAAGCTTTCGCACAACTTGATCTGTACCATCTGCGTCCCCGATGACCGCAGGTGAATCGGGCGCGGGCCTGGTTGCACTGGCGATTCCGGTCGCACGACCAGGCATGTTGAGCGCCACCATCAAATGCCATCGTCAAACGCTATTGCCCCCCAAGAGGACCGTCGCCATGACCGCCAGCGAAACCCTGTCCGGCCTGTCCGCCGCAGAACTGTTCCAAAATGGCCGCTTGGACGACGCCATCTTCGCGCAAACGGAAGAAGTGAAAGCCAACCCCACCGATCCCGCCAAGCGGTTGTTCTTGTTTGAACTGTTGATGTTCGCAGGGCAGTTTGATCGGGCCGAGAAACAACTGGCAGCCGTGCAATACAACGAGATGGAGCGCGATGCCGCGGTGGCCACCTTCCGCCGCGTACTGGCCGCGGAGCAGGAACGCCGCGCCTTGTTTGGCCAGGGACGGCGGCCAAGGTTCTTGGGTTCGGTGCCGGAGCACGTGGAACTGAGGTTGCAGGCACTGCAAGCGCTGCGCGAGGGTCGCAGCAGCCAGGCGGCCGACCTCGTTGCCCGAGCCCACGACCGCCTTCCCGAGTTTCAGGGCCGGTTGAACGATCAACCTTTCAGATTGCTGTGCGACTGCGACGACGTGTTCGGCAGCGTCCTGGAAGTGGTCAGCGGCACGGGCGCCTACTTCTGGGTACCGCTGGAGCAGGTGGATACGCTGCTGCTGGCGGAACCCAAATATCCCCGCGATTTGTTGTGGATTCAGGCGCACTTGGAGATCAAGGAAGGCCCTTCGGGCGACGTATTCCTGCCTGCCACCTATCCAGGCACCTGGCAGGCCGACGACGATGCCATTCGCCTGGGCCGTGCCACGGATTGGCAAGAAGTGGCGCCTGGCATGGTCCGCGGTGTCGGTAGCCGCATGTTCCTGATCGACGACGAAGCACAATCCATGCTCGACTGGCGCGAACTGCAGATCAACGACTGACAAAGCGCCGTGCAATCGCAGCGTGACTGAGAACGTGCCGCTTCCCCCCCCTGCCATGCCTGATCACCAACAGCCACTGGTTCCTTCGATCCTCGATCGGCTCGTGGAGGGTAGCCTGTACGGAGCCACGCAGCAGCCCTGGTATGGATTGCAGGACATGATGCAAGCCGTACAGCGCGACCTGGAAGCGCTGCTCAACACGCGCGGGGCCGAAGAAGGCGTGGCGGCTGGTTTGCCAGAAGTGCAGAACTCGCTGGTCTGCTACGGCTTGCCCGACCTGGCTTCCGTCAATGGTGAAACCGTCGAAGGCCGCCGCCAGGTCTGCCGGATCATCGAGAGCGTGGTGCAGAAGTACGAACCGCGTCTCAGGGAGGTCAAGGCCAGCCTGCTGCCGTCTGCCTCGCCGTTTGATCGGGACGTACGGTTTCGTATCGAAGGGCGGCTGAATGTCGATCCGGCACCAGATGTCATATTCGATACAACGCTGGAACTCTCCACGGGCGAGTATAAGGTTCGCCCGGCCAGCGAGGATTGACGGCATCGTTCATACATCAAGCCCCGATGTATATATGGATAGCGCAACGCGTCAGCGATGCGCCGGCACCAACCGATCCGACTCGGTGCCCTCAAGGGCGCATAGGGAATGTGTGCCGCTTCATCCCTCCGCTAGTTTCTCCCCCCTCCGCCATGAACGACCTGTTTTACCGCAATTACGAGCGCGAACTGCTGTTCATCCGGAGGATGGCGCAGGATTTTGCGCGGCGGTACCCGGCCACGGCCAGCCGGCTACTGCTTGAGCCGACGCGCAGTCTCGATCCGCATGTTGAACGGCTGATTGAGTCGTTTGCCTTTCTGACAGCGAGGATTCAGCAAAAGCTGGACGATGAGTTTCCGGAACTGACGGAAGCCCTGCTGAATGTTTTGTACCCGCACTACATGGCGCCGATTCCCTCGGCGGCGACGGTGCAATTCGAACTGGAGCCCGCTAACGCGCAGCCCGGTGGCGTGTTGGTGCCTCAGCACAGTAACCTGCGGACCAGCAAGGTCGGCAATGTCGCTTGCCAGTACCGGACGTGCTACCCGGTGGAGTTGTGGCCGATTGTGCTTAAGGAAGCGCAACTGCACGTGCCGCCGTTTCCGCAACCGTGGCGGCCACCGGCCAAGGCGGCCGCGGCTTTGCGTTTGCGGCTGGAATGCCAGGGCGAGTTGGCATTCTCAGACTTAAAGCTGGAGCAGTTGCGGTTCCACCTGCTGGGCGATTCGCAGGTCACCGCGCAGCTTTACGAATTGATCTTCAATCAGACGCTGGCGGTTGACATCTTCAGCCGCGACCGCGGCGGCAACCTCGAACCAATCCGGCTGATGCCCCAGGACTGCTTGCGGCAGGTGGGCTTCGAGCGCGACCAAGGGTTGATCCCGTACTCGAATCGTTCGTTCATCGGCTACCGACTGCTGACAGAGCTGTTCGCCTACCCGGCCAAGTTTCTGTTTCTCGACCTGGGCGGCTGGAAACAGATTGCCGCCGCAGGCATCCAGCGGCAGTTGGAGATTGTGTTCTATTTTCGCAAGAGCGCCTCGGGCATGGAACAGGATGTCGATGCCAGAACGTTCCGCCTGGGGTGTACGCCGGTGGTCAACCTGTTTGCGCGGACGGCCGAACCGGTCCCGCTCAACTACCGGCAGCATGAGTACCGCGTGCTACCCGACGTACACCATCCCCAGGGCATGGAGATTCACAGCATCGAGGCGGTGACGAGTGCCGACCCGCAGTCGCGCCGCGAGTACCGCCCGTTCTATTCGTTCCGGCACCATCGCTTTGGCAGCCTGGACGAGTCGGGTACGGCGTTCTGGTATGCATCGCGCCGCGCATCGACGGTCGAGGGCGACCGCGGCACCGATCTGTTTCTGCACCTGGTCGACGAAGATTTCGACCCGCTCACTCCGGCTGAGTCGGTGCTGATTGTCCGCACGCTGTGTACCAACCGCGATCTTCCGCTGAAGCTGCGGCAATTGGGCGAGAACCTGTCGTTTGAACTGCAAGGCGCCGCACCGTTGAGGGCGATCCGCTGCCTGCGTTCGCCGACGGCCCCACTCCGTCCGCCGCTGCGCAACCGGGCCCACTGGCGGTTGATTTCGCACCTGGCACTCAACCATCTTTCGCTTTCGGAAGAACAAGACGGCCGCGATAGCCTGCAGGAAATGCTCCGGCTGTACGACTTTTCCGACCCGGATTCTGGGCTTCAGTTGGCTGCCGTGAACCGGCAACTGATCGATGGCATTCTGGCGGTCCGCAGTCGCCGCGTTGTGGGTCGCGTGGGCGGTTCGGCGGCAGGAGGATTCTGTCGCGGCGTGGAGGTCGAACTGGAACTGGACGAACAAAAATACGTGGGCACCAGTCCGTTCTTGTTCGCCAGTGTCATCGAGCGGTTCCTGGCGCTGTACACCTCGGTGAATTCGTTCACGCAGCTTGTCGTGCGCACCAAGCAGGGAACGAGTGAGTTGAAACGCTGGCCCCCGCGCGCCGGCGATCAGGTGCTGCTATGAGCATGGCCGGACCGCTGGACCCGATGCCGCCGTCGGCCGTGCCGGGCGGATTGTTGCCGCTACCTGGTGGCGATGCTCTGGAGATGCCAAACGCCGCCCCCAAGCAAGCCCTGCCGTGGCCTCTGCCGCGCGGCTCACTGGCTGCCCAACTGTTTGAACAACCTTACGAATTCGACTTCTTTCAGGCAGTGTGGCTGCTGGAGCGGTTAGAGCCGCACCGGGCTGCCGTCGGCCGGCAAGGTTCGCCGGCGGGAGAGACGGTACGCTTTGCAGCGTTGGCTTCGCTCAGCTTTCCGCCAAGTGCGGTGTACGATCTGCGGCACGATCAGGCCAGCGGCGTGCCCCGCATGACCGTTGCCTTCCTGGGGCTCACCGGGCCGGCCGGTGCGCTGCCGCGTCATTATTCCGAACTGCTGCTGCGCGTCGAGCGCGAAGCGAAAGGACCAGAACGGCACGCACTGCGCGATTGGCTCGACCTGTTCAATCACCGGCTGATTTCACTATTCTTCCGAGCCTGGGAAAAATACCGTTTCTATGTGCCGGCCGCCCGCGGCCAGTGGCGCAGTTCCCAACCCGACCTGTTCACCGATGCCCTGTTCAGCCTGATCGGGATGGGGCTGCCCAGCCTGCGGGGCAAACTGAGCGTGTGGCAGCGGCCAAGGGGGTGGGCCATTCCCGGCGAGCAAGCCGCCGAATCGACCGCCAATGCGCCGGAGGAACGTACTTTCACCTCGCCGATGCAACCTCGCCGCCTGGCGGCCATCGAAGACTTGGCGCTGCTGTATTACTCGGGCCTGTTCGTGCAACGGCCCCGTACGGCGGCGAATCTCCAAGCCCTAATTAGCGATTACTTTCAACTGCCCGCCCAAGTATTGCAATTCCAAGGGCAGTGGCTGCGGCTGGAACCTTCCAACCAGTCGCGACTGGGCGGCGAGCACCATAACAACCAACTCGGCGTGAACGCCGTGGTCGGCCAACAGGTGTGGGATGTGCAAAGTAAGTTCCGCCTTCGCATCGGGCCGCTCGATTACCGGCAGTTTGTTGAGTTTCTGCCGGACCGTTCGGCTTGCAGCAACTTCAAGACACTCTTTCTGCTGTCGCACCTGGTGCGGTTGTACGTGGGACCGGAGTTCGACTTCGACGTGCAACTGGTGCTCAAAGCCGACCAGGTACCCGCCATCGTGCTAAACTCGCAGGCAGAGATTGGCCCCCGGTTAGGTTGGAACACTTGGCTGCGGGGCACGCCGGCCCAGCACGATGCGCAAGACGCCGTCTTCGCCGGCGATGAAACCTACCTGGTGAATTGAATCGCCGCCGCCGCCGACCGCATTGGTGCAAGCTTTGCCGCCTGTTTGCCTTTTCCTGGGTTTCCCCTACTGTTGGTGGCGTAGACGGCCGGGGTACAATGGCACAGGTTACTCCTGCGGCCCGCTGCGGCTACCTGGATTCAGCCAGGGGGCAGGTAAGCCCAGAGGCAGTGCGCAAGTTATTGCTGGGCTGGCAGTTGCCGCTAGCCAAGCATTTCTGGAACTTATCGCCGGGCTATCGCGTCCAATTGTTGGACCTACCGTGAACGACGACGCCACGCTTATCAATGACGCGCTCCGCGGAAACACCGAGGCGTTTGGACAACTGGTCTGTCGCTATCAGGACCGGTTGTACAACGCGACGGTGCATCTGGTCGGTTCGTGCGACGAAGCGCATGACGTGGTACAAGACGCTTTTGTGCAGGCGTTCGTTAAGCTGCCCACCTTTGCAGGCGCATCGGCCTTCTACACCTGGCTTTATCGCATTGCATTCAACCTGGCGATCAGCAGCCGGCGCCGCAAACGTCCCACGCTGTCGGTCGAGCACACCCGAGAAATCTCCGGCGACGAACCGCTGGAACTGGCCAGTCCCGACGACGCCATGCAGCGCGACGAGCGGGTACGCCAGGTGCAGCGAGGCTTGGCCGCGTTATCCGAAGAACACCGCGCGATCCTCATCATGCGCGAAATGGAAGGCTTCTCGTACGAGGCCATCGCCGAAATGCTCGATGTACCCATCGGCACTGTCCGCAGTCGGCTGAATCGGGCAAGGATGCAACTGCGCGATCAACTTAAAGAAGTGATGCAGGAGGACGTGAAGTAGGCCCCCCGCAACCGAGCGGCGGGCCCCAACCATCCTGGCTTCCATCGCCTGAAATGCGTCCCTAGCTCCCAATGACCGAACTGCCCCACGAAGAACTGCTGACCGGCTATCTCGACGGCGAACTCACGGCCGAGGAACGAGCGATCGTCGAGCGGTTGCTGCATTCGAGTGCCGAAGCCCGGCAACTCCTGGAGGAGCTACGCGCCCTGCGTGAGGCCATCCGCGCCCTGCCGCGATATGCCATCAGCACGAGGGCCGCCGCGGATACCTTCGCCCAGCGCGTGCTGCAACAGGCCGAACGCGAGATGTTCACCTCGGGATCGGCCCTTTCGGAAACGGCGCGGCCCCAAACGGTGCCGCCCGAATCGGAACCATCACCGGGCGAGTCGTCAGCACCTTCCAGCGAAACCAACGAAACGCATTCCCGCGCTGCCGGCGAGTTGCCAACAGCGGGCGCGGTTGCAGAGGAAACGCGCGATCTGTCTTGCGCACCTTCGCTGGCCGACGGGAATGGCTGGAAGCGATTGCTCGCCGCGGCCGCCGTGCTGGCCGCCGCCATCACCTTGATGGTGCTGGGGCCTAAGGAGCCCGCCCCCACACCCACGCCCGTCGCATTGCAATCTTCGCCGCCATCCGCGGCCGGGCTGGGCTTGGATGCCGCCGTATCGGATGATGCCATTTCCCCTGGCGATGAACTGCCTGCGGCCGCCCCTTGGCAAACTGAGCCGGCGGGAGCGGCCATGCAAGCAGCGCCCCGGCAAGCACCGCCACCGCAAGCAGCCATGCCACCCGCACCCAGCATGCCCGGTGCCACCCCGGCGGCAGAATCTCGCGCGTTCTCCCTGGGAGAACTCAGCCACCAACCAGCGGCGGCTTCGCTCCAGGAAACTCCCGCAGAGGCCCAGCCGCAGGCACAGCGTGCCCAACCTGCAATCGACGTTGATGGGCTCACGGCAGGACTTCCCTTCGTCGGCTCACGCAATGCGCCGTTGAGCGAAAAGCATGGGATTGCCTCGGAGGCCCTGATTCGAGGCCCTGCGCTGGTCGTTCATGTCCAATTGACACACGAGGCGTGGCAGCAGGGGCGGTTTACCCAAACGCTTCAGAAGTGGCAAATCGCCTGGCACGACCGTCCTTCAGAATCCGGCAAAGCTGCCGGGGGAGCCCCTGGCAGTGTCCAGGCCGAAACCAATAAACCCATGCCGAGTGCGGACCAAGACGCGGGCAGTACCACTCTCCGCCTGGTCCAGGTCAGGGCATCGGTCGATCAGCTACAAGGGCTGATTGCCGACCTGCAATCGGCGGCCGTCCAAAGTGGCGATGTGCTTGCCCTTGCTGTTGCCACTCCCGCCGGGTACGCCTACCGCGAGGCCGAAATCACCGCCGCCAACGGCACGGGAATGCACCGGAATTCCGGCTTGGGCCGCTCGGCGCAGCCCACCCGGGATCCTGTTCCTGCCGATCGCTCTCATAGACGATTGTCATCCGGCGACAGCGCTGGCAAACAAAACGACGCCATCCACGCAAGGATTGCCTCGGGTACGTTGCACGAGAATGCGGCAGAAGGTGCGGCCGAGTCGCAGGGTGAGGGCATGGCTCGAAAATTGGACCACCCCCGCCCGGTCACCGACGAAGTCGCACCGCCCTACAGTCCACTGGATCCGGAACCGCGGCTAACCAGCCGGGCGCAGCGCGGTGCCGCCGCCGCGCGTGCGGGGGCCGGGGCCGCTAAAGGTGGGGCCGCACCAGATGGAGCCGTCGAAGGCAAGACCAGCGGTCCGCCATTCGCACGACGGCAGGAAATCGAAAGACAGCATTTTAGGGCCGCTGAACCGGATCAAGTTCGCGCGGGCCAGGAACCGCCGCCAGCAGTGGCCTTCCCGCTGGAAGCCACGCCCCCGCCTGCGGCAGACCAATCAAAGGCAGCCCCCAGCAGCGCTCACCGCGCCAGCCAAGACCGCGCCGGCCAAGACAAGAAACAGCACGATCGCCCCCTCGCCGAGGCGCAAAGTGCCAATCCGGCCGCGACCACCGAGGCGCTATTTGTGATCCAGCTTGTTCCATCGCCAGAAAAGTAACGGGGCCTGTTGCCGTTTCGGCTGGCTTTAAACTTGCCCACGCTTTGCACTCCGCCCGTGCTTCGCATTCTGCCGCCCCCATAACGATTGGCACGCGTTCCGACGGGACGTTACGATAGTAACCCGATGCTGCCAAGACGCTTTGCATGTCGAACCGAATTGTGTTCCCCTTGAGGGCGGACCGCCATGAAACCGCGATTTCTGCTGCTAGCCTGTCTGGCCTGGCTCGCGCTGCTGATGCCAGCCATTGCGGCCAAGAAGAATATCGTGCTGTTCGTCGCTGATGACCTGGGAAAGGACCTCGGCTGTTACGGCAACCCGGTCATCAAGACGCCGCACATCGACCGCTTTGCGCGGGAAGGAACGGTTTTCACCCATGCCTTTGCCACCACGGCCAGTTGCAGCGCTAGCCGTTCGGTGATCCTCACCGGGCTGCACAATCATGCGAACGCGCACTACGGGCACCAGCACTCGTACCATCACTTTTCGTCGTTCGACTGGGTGAAAAGCCTGCCGGTGCTGTTGAAGCAGGCCGGTTATCGCACAGCCCGCGTTGGCAAGTATCACGTGGCTCCGGAGGAAGTTTACAAATTTGACCATGCCTTCCCCGGCAACAGTCGCGACATGGTTACCATGACGGACAACTCGCGGGAGTTTATTGCGGCCGACAGCAAGCAGCCGTTTTTCCTGTATATCTGCACGTCGGACCCACATCGCGGCGGCGGGAAAGCGACCGACTTGCCGCACCAGCCCGACCGTTTCGGCAACAAGGCCGAGGGCGGCTACCAGGGCATCCACGAGATCAAGTATTCACCCGATGAAGTGATTGTGCCGCCGTTTCTGCCCGATACGCCTGCCTGCCGGGCCGAACTGGCCCAATACTATCAATCGGTATCGCGGATCGACCAGGGCTTCGGCTATCTGCTCAAGACCCTGAAAGACGCCGGCGTGTATGATGACACGCTCATTCTGCTCATTTCCGATCACGGCATCGCCATGCCGGGTGCCAAGACCACCGTCTATGAACCGGGGCTGAACTCGCCTTGCATTGTGCGGCTGCCCGATGCCCGGCAACGCGGCATCAAGAATGCCGCCATGGTGAGTTGGGTTGACCTCACACCCACGCTGCTCGATTACGCAGGCATCCTGAATGCCGACGGAAGCAGCGTTCCTGCCGAGATTGCCACCATGCCGGGAGGACGCAGCGGGCGCAAGCCCTACCAGTTTCACGGGAGGTCGTTCCTGTCGATCATCGACCAGGAGGATGCCAAGGGTTGGGACCGCGTATATGCCTCGCACACGTTCCACGAAATCCAGATGTATTACCCGATGCGCGTCGTTCGCGAGCGCAAATATAAACTGATTTGGAACATCGCGCACCCCTTGCCGTACCCGTTTGCATCGGACCTGTGGGCATCGGCGACGTGGCAGGCCCAGTGGGAGCTTGGTAAGGATGCCCCGTACGGCCAGCGGACGGTGGGCGAGTATATCCATCGGCCGAAGTTTGAACTGTACGACCTCGAGCAGGATCCCCACGAAAGCAACAACCTGGCCGACGATCCCCAGTTCCAGCCCGTGCTGTACGAGCTGCAAAAGAAGCTGCGTAGCTTTCAGGAACAGGCCGGCGACCCGTGGGTCCTAAAGTGGCAATACGAGTGACCGGGAATGCTGCATGCCGCGGGTTGCGGCCCATCGAAGTCATGAAGGCCCGAACTGCTGATCGATTCTCCAGGGCGAACCTTGCCGCTGTGTGCTTCCCGTTGGCGCAAACGATGTTTCAACCGGCCCTGCTGGTGGTCGGATTCCTGCTCATCATGGGCTTCCTGCTGTTGCGGCTTCAAAAGCGGTCGAGCCAGTCTGGGGGTCGAGCCCACCGGCCTCTGCCGCGTCGAAGCGATACGTCCTCCTACCGTCATGCTTCCCAATCGCCGCACGCGGATCAATGGGAAGTCGAAATGCACGAGTTGGCCCGGGAAATCTCCGGCCGCGTCGACAGCAAACTGGCTGTTCTGCAGCAACTTGTGATGATGCTCGACGAACGGATCGTCACGCTGGATGAGAAACTGGCCCAACTTCACGACCTGTTGGCCCAACTCGACCAGCGACCAGGGGACCAACCGCCCGGTTCCAGCCAGGACGACGCATCGCAATCCCCGCCGGCGGAATAGCGGCAGACGCCCCTCCCGCACCTGGATCGCTCTGCCAAATCTGGCCGTGACCGGGGGCCTGGGCAGTAGGCGCTCATGCTGTCAGCGAATGAACCGATCGTAGCGCGATTTCGCAAATCGACAGCACGGTCGAGCCGTCTCTTGTCTTGTCTTTCCTTGCTGACTCTTAGCATTCTCGCCGTGCTTTTCCTGCCGGGCTCGGCACAAGAACTGCACACGGCGTAAGGGCTGTAGCCTCGCCGGCCACGCGGCGCAGATGCATCAAGTATGCAGCCCCCGAAAAACCGTGGCGTGCCGGCTCGGCCTTTTTTGGACGGACAGACAGCGAATTCCGGATAGCTATTCGTTTGATTTCATCCCCCAGGGTTTGCAATGGATCCTTGGAAGCTTGGCTTACTGTTCGCCCTTGGTTTGCTGTTGGGTGCCGCAACGGTGTGGCTGGTACAGCGCCGCCGGAACACGTGGCAGCGATTCGCCCGGGGCAAAGGGCTCCTCTACCGGGAGAACGACTCCGGCCCCCAGGCCCAGGGCACCATTGATGGGTACCCATTTGTGCTTTCCATGACTCCCGAGAGTTCCGACACCGGGGCGTTGGGGGTGGAAGAAATGCGGATGGCCGTTCATCTGCCGTGCGAGATGCCCCAGGGGCTGGCCATCCATCGGGCCGCACCGATGGAACAGGCTATTCGCGAAGTGACGGTAGGTGAGCCGATCACCACGCAGGACGAAGCGTTCGACCAGCAGTTTGTTGTCGAAGCGGTCGACAAGGAGGCCGCGCGGCGGTTCCTGAACGACTCCCGGCGGCAAGCCCTGCTGCAACTGGTTGAACTGCCCAGTAGCTGCTTTGCCGGCCTGGCTGGCAAAGAACTGTTTTGCCAGGACCGCGAAATGATCGCCAACCTCGACCGGTTGAATCATTACAGCGATGTGCTGCTGAACACCGCCCGGGCGCTGTGCCAGGCGGAAACGGCCGATACCGTCCCCGCGGGATGAACGACACAGTTCGCTATCCGGCAACACAACGGCACTGCGGCCGGGTTGTCAGATCGCATGCACTGCCGATGCTTCAGGCCTTTTTCACCCTGCGTGGGCTCGCGGCACTGATGAATCGCGGAGCCTCACGTTCCCTTTATGGAGTTGCCAGGCGATGGCTGGTCGCTGCATCGGCATCTGGAACACGAATGCCGCCAAGGCCGAAGAAACCCTCGAAGCCCGGTCCAGGCTTGAATCGATCTGCGACCAGGTTTTGGAGCCATCTTCACGTCAAGAAACCATTGAAGCCGTGCAACGGCTGGAAAGCGTGCGGCGGGTGATCGTGGCCGGGGGCGATGGCAGTATCAATGCCGTGGTGAACGCGCTGGCTCCGATGGACGACCCCCCCACCTTGGGACTGATCCCGCTGGGAACCGCCAACGATCTTTGTTCATCGTTGGCTATCCCAGACGATCCCCTGCTGGCGCTGGAACTCCTCGAGCAAGGGCCGGTGCAACCGCTGGACTTGATCCAAGTCTTCTCAGAAGCCGGCGAAGCCTGGTGCATCAACATGGCAACGGGCGGCAACAGTGCCAGGGTCACAGAGGCGCTGACGGATGAGTTGAAGCAGCGCTGGGGGGCCTTGGTCTATTTACGGGGTGTGGTCAATGTGCTGACGGCCCTGGATGTGTTTTCGACCACCATCCGCCTCGACGATCAACCGCCGGAGCACTTGGAGGCGTGGAACGTGCTGCTGGCAAATGCCCAGACCTGCGGCGGGCGGATTCAGGTCGCCCCCCAGGCCGATCCGTCGGACGGCCTGATCGACGTGATCGTGGTCAAAGACGGCACGGTTGGCGACATGGCCGGCATGGCCGCCGGCCTCATTACCGGCAACTACCTGGAACACGAACAAGTGTGGTACCGCAGGGCGCGCCGAGTGGAAATCCAGTCCAAGCCGCCTATGGGCTTCACGGTCGATGGCGAATTGTTGGACCATATTCCACGCACCTTTGTGCTGCACCATCACAAGCTACCTGTGGTGGTAGGCAAACTACACCCCGTGCCTGCCGATGCCGCGGCGGAGACCGGCACCACGGCGCAATAGTTGCGGCTTCATTGATGGTATGGACGAGGCGACGGCCGCCTCGTCAACCTCGATTCCGACCAACGATTTCCGCAAAGCCCATTAACGCGATGATGCGCTCGATCCCTGGCGACACGCACAGTATTCCGGTTGGTTATGCCCTATGGATTTTCGGGTTCACAGGTTCGCATCGCTTCTATTACGGCAAGCCGATAACGGGTACCATCTGGTTCTTCACCGGCGGCCTGCTACTGATTGGCTGGATCATCGACCTGTTTCTCATCCCCAGCATGGATCGCCGGGCCGACGAACGCTTCCGCGCCGGCCCTTATAACTACAACATCGCCTGGATCCTGCTTACCTTCCTGGGCCTGTTCGGCGGCCACCGATTTTACTTGGGGAAATGGGTTACAGGCCTCTTGTACCTGCTCACCGGTGCCTTGCTCGGCCTGGGATGGCTGTGGGACCTGTGGACCCTCAACGATCAGGTCGACGATGCCAACGACACCGCCGATCCCTGGTGGTACCAGCCTGCCCGGCCCCACTCTCGCGCTGCGTAGCACTCGGGCAACCTGGGACGCACTACGGGCCGATCGCATTACGCCGCGAGCTTTTGCCGCACGCTAGATCCGCGAGCCGTCGGCGGGTGAACGTCACTGGATTCGGGCAATCCGTCTGTGAGGGGGCCGTTGCGCTTACGCATATCGGCACACAACCACCGGCCCTCAGTGCGGCGGGTGAATCGCGCTAGTTCTTGTAAATCTTGTGCTGGGGGCGGCCTGCCAGGATTTCTTCCTTGCCCCAGTTAGTCACGTCCTTGAACGCCTGGCTGTGGATGAAATCGACGAACGCCTTTTCGTCGGACCATTCGCTGGTAATCAGGTACGATGAGGCATTGCTCACGTCGCGCCACAAGGTCGACGACGTATGGCCCGCCGCACCTTCCAAGGCAGCCAGTACGGCCGCGAATTTCTCCTCGAAGAGTTGTTCCTTGCCGGGAATCACGCGGTAGTTCATGCCAACGGTAATCATCGTTCGCCTTACTCCCAAGGTGTGACGGGGTTGCGCCGCGGGAAGCAGAAACCGTTGCCCCCCTCTCTGCCTCTCCAGCGGCGGCTATCGAACATCCCAAAAGGCGTATCGCACAGCCATGCGCCGGCCCTCCGATTGTGAGCCCGGATCGTATAGGCAATCGAGCGGGGCGACAACCACCCACACCGCGTTGGCACCCGGGGTCTGGCCAAAAGTGGTCATTCGCACCTGGAAAAAACCCAATCGGGCTGCTGGTAATATGCCCCCATAGAGAGCGCGAGCTAGCCGACCGGCATGGGGTTTGCCGCGATAAAGCTTTGAATGGCTGCCCCCCGCAGAGTCATCGTCCCAAGCCAGGAGCAACGATTATGGTTCCCAGTTGGAATTCCAAAGACGAA
Source organism: uncultured Pirellulales bacterium (assembly GCA_964511065.1). Classification (GTDB taxonomy): domain Bacteria; phylum Planctomycetota; class Planctomycetia; order Pirellulales; family S012-138; genus CALBRZ01. The sequence goes on from CAZEEG010000054.1 coordinate 13,880, forward strand.
CGCCAGTACGAACACATCAAGAAGAGTGCCCAAGACCGGGGCACCTCAACCGATCGTGCCAAGGAGATTGCTGCCCGGACCGTCAACAAGCAGCGGAGGAGCGAAGGTCGCACGCCCAACCGCACCACGCAGGGCACGGGCCATCCCAGGCGTTCGCTGGATGCGCGGTCCAAGCGCGAACTCTACAACCGCGCCAAAGAGTTGAATATCGAAGGCCGCAGCAAGATGAACAAGGAGCAATTGGTGAAGGCCATCCGCTCGCATTGACGCCAGCGCCTTGGCTTTTGCTCGGTCCCTGCCTGCTCCCCCGATCGACTGCACTTTCACCTAGGAAATTGAAACGATGTCTCGCACCCGTCCCCAGCCTGAGCCTCCATTCCCGCCGCAACCGATCAGTCCGCCGGGCCTGGAAGGCAAGATGGATCCTCGCCCCCGCTACGAGGCTCCGCAGTATCATGCGGCCGACAAATTGAAGGACCGCGTGGCCCTCATCACCGGGGGCGATTCGGGGATCGGGCGCGCGGTCGCGGTCCTGTTTGCCAGGGAAGGTGCCCATGTCGCCCTGGTTTACCTGGCCGAAGAACAGGCCGATGCCGAAGAAACGGCCAACGCGGTTCGGGAGGCCGGACGCGAGGCTCTGCTGTTGCCAGGCGACGTTTGCGACAGGGACTTCTGCCAACAGGCTGTGCAACGGACAATCGATCACTTCGGCAAGCTCGACATCCTGGTAAACAACGCGGCGTTTCAAAAGCACCGCGATGGACTGGACGAGATCGACTTTGACCAGTGGGACCACACCTTCCGCACCAACATCTACGGTTATTTCCAGATGGTGAAGGCCGCCCTGCCCCATCTGAAATCCGGATCGTCCATTCTGCAAACCGGCTCGGTCACCGGCCTGGAGGGCAACAAAACCTTGATCGACTATGCGGCCACCAAGGGTGCCATCCACGCCTTCACCAAGTCGCTAGCTCAGAACCTGGTGGACAAGGGAATCCGCGTAAACTGCGTTGCTCCGGGGCCGGTGTGGACTCCGCTTAACCCGGCTGAACGTTCCCACGACGAGATCGAGGAATTTGGCGCGACCACCCCGATGGGCCGGCCAGCCCAGCCTGAGGAAATCGCCCCGGCCTACGTGTTCTTTGCGTCGGAGGCCGATTCAGGATTTATCAGCGGCGAAGTACTGCCGATCCTGGGCGGAGCAACGAAGGCCGGCTAGCGGGCCGACGCAGCCATTTAGAAGGCTCGCCATGCAGTCCATGCGGGGTCTGCGTGACCCCGTAGATCCACGGCAGTGCTATCGGCGACAGCCTACCGACCCAGGCAGTAGAGGGCGCCCGCCGTGCGCAGATAAATGCGATTGCCGGCCATCACAGGACTGGCGAACCCGCCGCTTTCCAAGCTGTTCTTTTCGACGACTTCCGGTTGATCGCCCGGGGTGAGCACGTACGTCGTCCCGCGTTCGTCGGTGATGAAGATATGGCCTGCGGCAGCAACCGGCGAGGCCGAGAAGTTGCCGCCCAGTCGCAGGGTGCTTAAGGCTTCGCCCGAGGCCGGGTTATAAACGGTAAGCACGCCATTGTCGCTGACGACGTATAGCCGGCCGTCATACAACAGCGGCGAGGGCACGTACGACACGCCGCGTTTGCTTCTCCAAACCACGTGCGTGGACGTTACATCGCCTTGGCCATCGGCCTTGACGCAGAGAATCTCCTTCTGCGGATAGCCGCCGGTCGCAAAGACGTGATGATCGTCAAAAGCCACGGTGCAGGCGGCCGTAGTGGATGGACCTTCGCACTGCCAAAGCAACTTGCCGGTGGCCGGGTCGTAACTGGTGACTTGTCCCCGGCCATGGATCACCAGTTGCGGTTTGCCGGCAATGGTTGCCACCACGGGCGTGGCATAGTTGCCGCCGCGCGGGCGTACGATGCGCCATACGATCTCGCCGGTTTGCCGATCGAGGGCCGCCAGGAACCCACCGCCGGGATTGTCGCCCGCAATGATGACGAGTGATTCAAAAAACACGGGCGAGGAACCGTAGCCGTGCTCGCTCTTGTACGGTCCGGCCTTCACTTGCCAAAGCTGCTTGCCATCCAGTCCAACCGCCGATACCCAGATGCCATCGTCCACCATGAACGGCACGATCACGCGGCTACCATCGCAGGCGGGCGTGGCCGAGGCTTGGGAGTTCTTCGTGTGGATATGCATGAAGCCGCCCTGGTGCAGAAGGCACTCCCAGCGCTTTTCGCCGGTGGCGCGATCGAGGCACAGCAGCGACTTGGTCTTGGCTGCTTCGTCAGCGGTGCTCACAAAGATGCAGTCACCCCAGACGCAAGGCGTGGAATGTCCCCGGCCGGGCACGTCTGTTTTCCACACCACGTTTTCGCTGCTGCTCCAGCGCAGCGGTACGTTGTCTGCCTCGTAGATACCATCCAGCTTTGCACCGCGCCACCAGGGCACGTCAGCAGCCGAAACGGCCGGAGGCTCGCCCGAGTTGGCCGCACCAGGCGCGGCCGCGATCTCGTGGATCGGCTCTCCGCCGCAGCCGACGGCGACCATCCCGCAAATCAAGCAGAACGTGCGAAACATCATGGCCAGAAACCTCATCCGCGGTTGCCTTCTCGATGACAGGTTGGCGAAGCGGGCGGAAACTTAGAGGACTGGCATTGTAGTGAATGACGCAGCAGCGTGCCGCAATCAGGCAATGAGAATTTTTTAGATGGCTTGCAAGATTGCAGGCAGCACAGGGATCACTCGCCCTTGGCCGTCGCTACAGCCACAGGCGCAATCGGCCGCCGAGCATGTCTGGCAGCGCCTTTTCCACGATGCTTTTCACCTGCTTGACGTGGTAGCGCGTGCTGAAGTGTCCGGCGATGATGAGTTCGTTCTTGAAGCGGTCGCGGCGTTCGATGATGTCGTCCAGGTGGATGTGACCAAACTTCTTGACGCGGTGCCGGCGATGGTTGGGCGAGACAAAGCTGATCTCCGTAATCAGCACCTGGGCTTCATACATGGCCGGGCAGTTATCGAGCCCTTCAATCGTGCTGTCGCCCAGGTAGGCCAACCGCGGTACGCGAACTTCGGCGGTGACTTCTGTTCCGGCCAACCGCAGGTCGCGGATTTCGTGCCCTGCCAGTTGCTGATACTCGGGTTTGAGTTTGCGCCGCCGCTCCCAAACGACATACCCTAGCGACGGCACGGTGTGCTGGGTGGCGACCACTGTCACCAGGTTCTCCCGCGATAGCTCGATCTCGTCGCCGGGCCTGGCCGGCAGCAGTTGGCACGGCATCCGTCCGCGATCCAACCGCGAGAACAGCTTGAGGATTCGATCGACGCCGTCAATGGCATGCTCGGGCAGATAAATCACCGGCGGTTCCATCTTCATCATCCGCCGCCGAGCCACGTACACCGGCAACGCCGCGATATGATCCAGGTGACAGTGGCTGACAAACCAAGTCGGCGTGCCCATGAATGCCCAAGGCTGGCCACCGAGATCGAAACCGATTTTCAGTTCGGGAATGCGCCAATAGGTCTGTACGGCCGCGCGCGAATAGCCCTCGATGGTGAGGTCTTTGTGCGTGAGCGATTTATACGGGATATTGTTAATCATGCGAGCGAGGGCCAGGAGGAAACTGCCATCGGGCGACGATGCAATAAGCTTGGGCGCGGTTCAATGCACTGAAGGCGGCGACGTGGAATCTGGCACATCCGCAGGGTTGGCAGCTTTCCGCGCCACCCACGGTACAACAGGTGGCGCGCAGGGTATTGCAGATGGTCCGCTGGCAGGGAAGCATGAGCCGCGCCCGCCCCCCGCGGAACGGTCGAATTCGCCCCGGGCCAACGCGGACTCCGGTAAAGCTTCCCAGTTTAGGGTGATTCGTTAAGAGGACAACTGCCGATGGTCGAAAGTTCGGCAACCAAGATGCCGCCACGGTGCCCTCCATCACGCGCTGTTGCGCGGCGCCGCCGGTGCCATGTGCTGCCGGGGGAACGGCCGCCGCCCCCGCGGCCTGGCCATGCCTGAAACAGTTCCCGGCACGATGAAGCCCCCCCCTGAAAGAGGGCAGCGCAAACGGCTTCTGCCATCGTGCCGGGAATTGCCGTGCCAACAAGCCGTGGTTAGAATCGTGAGAAGGGAGGTTGTCGCCACCGCCTGTTACGTGCCCGCCCTTTGCTCGTGCGAGCGGTACCGAACGCTTGGTGTGATTCGCGTACGCAGCGCCGGGTGTGCCGCCGCGCGGCCCTATGGACCGGCGGGCAGCCCTGGTGGCGTAACCTGAGCTTCCCCGGTGTTCTTTCGCAAGGCTGCCGTGCGATGCGGGAACTGCTCACGTGGAACGTCAACCTGGGTCGGCTGGCGGGAGTCCACGTCCGGCTCCATGCTCTATTCTTGTTGCTGGCCGGAGTGGCCCTGTTTGGAGCCGCTCGGGGAGGTCAGCAAATGCTGCTGTGGTGGGGATCGTTCCTCACGATCCTGTTCTTCTGTGTGCTGGCACAAGAACTGATCCAATGCCTGGTCGCGCTGCGCTTGGGCGGCGAGATTGATCAAATTGTGCTTTGGCCGCTGGGGGGGCTGGTACCTCCCCGAGTTCCCAATCGCCCCAGCAGCGAGTTCCTCCTGGCCACCACCGGGCCGTTATTTTATCTGTCGCTGAGTACGTTCGGCGGCGGCATTCTGCTCTGGCAGGGAGTGCCGCTTTCCACGGTGATGCACCCGTTTGTGCCGCCGTACGATGCTGATGGCTTCACCTGGCTGTCGGCTGTGCAGATCGGCGTCTGGCTCAACTTCTGGATGCTGCTGATCCTGAACCTGTTGCCGGCCCTGCCACTGGCCGGCGGCCGCGCCCTGCAGTCTGCCCTGTGGGCCGTGCTGGGGCGAAGCTGGGCCGCCGCCCTCACGGCGCGTACCACCCAGGCGACCGGCATCGGGCTGTGCATCGCCGCATGGTGGATCCCCTCGCTACCGGAGTTTGAATTCACATGGATGCCGGTGGTCTGTCTGGGCATGCTGCTGTTCTTCAGCGCCAAGCCCGACCGCGTTCCCCAGCCTGAACCGATGGTGCAGGTGGATCCTTCCCCCATGGACGCCGGCGACGACCTGGAAAACTACCACTTCCCGCCGCCAGAGTCCTTTGAACCGGACCACGTCACCGAGTGGCTCGAAGCGCGCCAGGAAGAAAAATTGCGGCGGCAACGCGAACTGGAAGAGGAAGAAGACCGCCGGGTGGACGAGATCTTGGCCCGCCTGCACGAAACCGGACTGGAAGGGCTTTCTGCCGAAGATCGGGCACTGCTGGACCGCGTCAGCCAGCGGTATCGCAACCGGCATTAAAGGCATTGCCGGTCCTCTGTTTGCCAGCGGATGTTCAGAGCATCGAGCCGTTCATCGCCGGGTGCGCTGCATCGCTTGGGCCGGCCGGGTCCATAGCGTTCATCCCACCGCCAGGTAATCTTCGCCCAAGCGGTAGCCCCAGGCGTGCAGTTGCGATGCGATCAGATCGCGAGCACCGTGGTTGGTCACATAACTTAAGACGAATGGCCGGGGCGAACGGGCAGCACCTTCTGCCAGCCAGGAGGGCGGATGGACCGGCAGCCCTGCAATGCGTTTGCCGATCTTGCGAGGGTTGATGTCGATCCAACCCTCGGCTTGCACGCCGTGCTCGAACAGCAACCGCACCCGTTGCCGCGTTTTTCGCCCTGCTCCCCAGATGATGATCGCTCGCCCGCGTTCTTGCGCCGCGCGCAAACGTACGTCGCGGGCCAGGTAGCTTGCCCTGAGCCGATCGAACGCCGCGCGGTCGTAGCGGGGATCAACACGCGAAGTGCGGGCAGCCGACTCCCGCCACGCCAGCAAGACCCGCGGGAGTTTTGCCATCTGGCAGCCTGCGGCATGCATCCGCAGCCATAGCTCGTAATCCTCGGGAAAGTCGCCATGGCGATATCCGCCTAACCGCTCCAGCACCGCTTTGCGGATCATCACGCTGGGGTGAGCCAGCGGCGACTCCACATAGATGTTGCCGGCGACCTGGTCAGGTTCCAGGCACGCATTCTGCCAGCGAACGTATTCCCGATACCCGGCCGCCACCGCCTCCGGCGGAAACAGTTCCACTTGCGTTGCGACCAGGTCAATGCCTGGATGGGATGCCAAGTACTCGACTTGCGCGGCCAGTCGATCCGGTGCCATCCGATCGTCGGCATCCATCCGCGCAATCAATGGCGCCACGGCTTGCTGGATGCCCAAGTTCAGGGCCGCCACCAGTCCGATGCGGCCAGGCTGAATCAACCGGAACCGCGGATCGTCGGCCGCTCGGCACCGGAGCAACTCAGCCGATCCGTCGGACGAACCATCATCGACGGCCACCAGTTCCCAATCGTGGAAGGGTTGGCTGGCGATCGAATCGAGGCATTCCGGCAGCGTCGTCGCAGCATCGCGAAATGGCATCACCACCGAAACTTCAGCCACCGTTGTTCCAGCACCTGCTTCGCGCGCAAAGGATACCAACCACTCATCCCGCAGTGGCCGCGGGCATGATCGCCATGGTTAGGGAAGGGTATTGTTGACAGCTATTGTTGCCGCGGCCAGTGCAGCTTGCCGGCCGCCCGGGTGCGAACCTTCCAGAGCGTCCCGCCGGCGGTGATGTAGAGCGTTTTGAGGTCCGCACCACCGAACGTGCAATTAGTGACTTCGTCGACGGGAATCAAAATCACCAACAGCAGTTTGCCCTCGCGGCTAAAGACGTATATTCCGCCTGGTTTCTCATCGGTTTCTTGCGGAAGGTTCGGTTCGTTCAAACCACCGGCCACGTAGAGACGGCCCTGCTCGTCCATCGCCATCCCATCGGGTCCGCGGCCGCGTCCCCAATCGTAAATCAGCTTGCGGCTGGGCAGAACAACGTTTCCGTCGGGCTTCAGGTCGAACCGCCACAGCTTGCGGGCGGCGCCGATCTGGTTGTTATTGTTGTCCGCCACGAACAGAAAGCGATCATCCGGCGTGACCAGCACGCCGTTGGGCCGATCAACTTCGTGCGTGATGATCCGAGTGATGATGCCGTCGGGATCGATGCGGTAGACCCCCTCGACCTTCTGCCCCTGGGAATCGACCAGCCGCATACCTGAGCGGTCGCCGTAGCGGGGATCGCTGAAGTAGATTCGTCCCTTGGAATCGAGAGTGATATCGTTGGGCGAGTTGTACGGCTGGCCATTGAACGTAGCGCTAAGCACTTCCAATTGCCCCCGCCGGTCCATTCTCGTGATGCGGCGCTGGCCGGGCTCGCAAATCAACAGGCGGCCTTCGCGATCGAACAACAGGCCGTTGGATCGGGCATCGCGGCGGAATACGTGCAGCTTGCCTTGGGGATCGAGACGGCGGATGTGCCCGTCGGCTCCGCTGAACAACAGCCCTAGCTCTGCATCCCAAGCCGGCCCTTCGCCTGCGCCCTGGTCGAGTACCTGCTCCGGCCTGGCACCCACGGCCAGAATGCCGGCGTCGTCGCGCAGCGGGATCGCTTCAGCCGCCATGGCGGAAGCGCTCATGATAGCGGGCATGAACACTGCAAGTGCAGCGGCAACGGCGCAGCCGTCTACAATCCTTGGAGCATGGCGGCGATGAGAGGGCATGGCATCAACTCGCAAACGTTATGAGAAACGGGGGGCAGCTTCGCGCGATCCCATTGCTTACGACCGCGGACGCCGCCGCACGTGGGCGGTCTTCAGTGCGGCGGCCATGTTCTGATAGCAGAGCTTAGCGGCTGCCACCGGATCATAGTCCCTCTGGCGCGAAATCATACTGCTCACCTCGCAGCAAATGTCGCCCCGATAGCCGCCCATATATAGCGTGCTGAACAACGTAGGGTAGTGTGTGTTCTGCTCACCGGGCAGCTTGAACACGACGCGGTCGTCCTGCTGCACGGCGTCTTTCACGGCCACGTGTGCCGTAAACGGCAGGGCGGTGCGAACCGTTTCCTCCAGCGGCATGTCGCGGTAGGCGTAATGGCTGTAATCGTAGACCATCCGCAGGTAATGCGGGCGGTCCAGTTGTTCGATCAACCAGATGGCTTCCTCCGGGCGGGACATGGCACCGCTACGGTGCGGCTTGATTGCCAACACCACCCGGTGCCGCTTGGCCACGGTCACCCAGTCGCCGAGCCGATCGCGGTAGAACGAGCGGCAATCTTCCCACTTCCCGCCACCCAGCACGGTTTGCACCAACGGCGGCTTGCGCCGCCAGGCCAGATCGTGGGCTAACTCCATCGCTGCGGCAAGCCGATCGAGGTCGCGCCGGTGCCCTGCTTTGTCTTCAGAAGGCGGAAGATGCTCCATCAGCGCCGTGAGCGGCAACCCGATCAAATCCATCTGGCACCGCAGCTCATTCCGCCGGGCAGCGGACAGTTGACCCGGCTCGGCGCCGTAGCCGGGCATGATGGCAATTTCGACGCCGTCGAACCCAATGTCAACAATCTGCGACAACGCCTTTGGCAGCGGGATGCCGCGCATAGCATACGTGCTGAACGATAGCGTGCAGGACTCGTCTTCTACGTTACGTAGCGGAACCATGGGGCCGGGATTCGGGGCCGCCGCAAGCGGATTCCTGAGCATCCCAACAGCGGCAGGAAACGCTGCCAAGGGGGCCGCAGCGGCCAATGCCCCGCGGTGCAGGAACTGGCGTCGAGTGAGTTGCATCGTTTCACCTCGATCGAAAGGCAACTTCGGACGTTCCGTGAATTGCACCGGTGGTGTGCTACTGCGGTATCTTAGCCAGAATCCGCCGGAAGGAAAAAACGTTTCCTGCCGCGAAAGCGGCGCGTTAGCCTAACCGTACGTAAGATCGGGCATTGCGAGCACAGGTCACTCCCACAGCTCGTTCAGTTGATTCAGTCAGCGTGCGGTCGTGCCGGTCGCATGCCGCGTCCCATCTGCTCAAAACGTGTAAATAATTCGCGGCCCGCGCGCATCGAAAGAAACGGGCCTTTGCGCTTATCCAAGTCGAGGTCCGCTGCGCGATGCCTGTGCTTTGCGGTGTTTGGCTTCCACGGTGCGACCGACTTTCACCAAGGCGGACGATTCCACCGAGCGGCCGGGGGCATCTTCCTGCTGGAGAGGACGAATATGTACCGAATCGTTTTCGCCTTGGCAGCGATCTGGATAGCGACCGCCCCCGTAGCGGCGCAAGAACAGCCAGCAGCGCAGAGCCAGCCGCGAGCGGCTGATGAGGCGGCAACCAACCAACAGCGCTCGAGCCAACAGCGCGAAAGGCAGCGCCCAAATCAACCACGACCGAACCAGCGCGCCCAGCGGCAGCAGCGGGCGCCGCTTCCACCCACTCATGCCGATGTCCAGTACGGTTCGCACCGCCGGCAAGTGATGGATGTGTGGCTGGCCGATGCATCCAAACCGACGCCGCTGCTGGTAAGCATCCATGGCGGCGGTTTCCGCAACGGCGACAAGAGCATCGCTCCGGAGATTTTGAAGGCCTGTCTCGATTCCGGGATTTCCGTCGCTGCGATCACCTATCGGTTATCCAACGTGGCGAAGGCCCCGGCCCAATTCCACGATTGCGCCCGGGCTATCCAGTTCTTGCGGCACAACGCCCAGGCGTGGAACCTGGATCCGTCGCGGATCGCGTGTATCGGTGGTTCGGCCGGGGCCGGCCTGTCGATGTGGCTAGGGTTTCATGACGACCTGGCCCAACAAGACAGCGATGATCCGGTACTCAAGCAATCATCGCGAATCACCTGTGCCTCGGTTTATAACGGGCAATGCTCTTACGATCCGCGCTTCATCCGCGAACTGTTCCCTGGCACCGATACCTACAAGCATTCCGCCCTGGCCCAGCTTTACGATGTAAACCTGGACCAGCTCGACAACTTGCCCGACGAAAAATACCGGCTGTTTGAGGAGACGTCGGCCCTGCCGCACGTATCGCGGGACGATATCCCGGTGTTGATGTGCTACGCGAGTGATTACGACACGCCCATTCTCAACCAGGGGATCGGCATTCACCATCCCAAGTTCGGGAAGGTCCTCAAGGAAAAGATGGACAAGGTAGGGCTTGAGTGCCAGGTGCATACCGCCTGCAACCGCGGTGAATGGGGCCGTTTAACCATCGAGTTCGTGAAAAAGCAGTTCGGCATGGCGGATACTGATTGATGGTTGCGCCGACGAACCTCTGGTCGCAGAACAATTGGCATTGCGAATCTTCTTTCCAGCATATTCTGCCGCCTTTTGCCAGACCGACATGAAATCAAACGCGTATTCGCTGCGCAGGTAACTCTACAGGCCCTTGGGCCACCCGGCGGCAGACAATCACGTTGCATCTTCACATCACGAGGTCATCGATCATGTTTTTGCACCTCCGCGTAGTGGCATTGGCGGCCATTCTCTCGCTAAGCGTTTCTTCCGATGCCTCGGCCGACAACTGGCCAGCGTGGCGAGGGCCGCTGGGGACCGGCCACTGTAAGGAAACCAACCTGCCGCTGACATGGTCCAACCGCGAAAACATTAAGTGGAAGGTGGAACTGCCCGACGCCGGAAACTCCACACCCATCGTGTGGGGCGACCGCGTCTTCATCAGCCAGGCCGAAAACGAAGGCAAACTCCGCTCGCTGATCTGCTTTCATCGGGCAGACGGCCGGCAGCTTTGGAAACAAACAATCGAGTATGACGAACCCGAGACCACCCATCGCACCAACCCCTATTGCTCCAGTTCGCCCGCGACCGATGGCCAGCGAATCTTCGTGTGGCACGGTTCGGCCGGTTTCTTCGCCTACGACCTGGATGGCAAAGAACTGTGGCGCAAAGACCTGGGCCAGTTCGAGCATATCTGGGGCAATGCTTCCAGCCCCGTGCTGTACGATGGCAAAGTGATCCTGCACGCGGGGCCGGGAACGCCCACCTTCCTGGTGGCGATGGATCAAGAGTCGGGCGAGGAAATCTGGCGCAACGACGATCTCTACGACACCACCCGCCGCGGCGCCAATGCAGGTTCGTGGAGCACGCCGGTGATCTACCAGGAGAACGGCCGCGACTTGCTGCTGCTCAGCGTGCCGCACGAATTGGCCGCCTTCAACCCGGCCGATGGCAGCAAAGTGTGGCGGTGCGAGGGCCTCACCCAACTGGTCTATACCTCGCCGCTGGTAGGCAAGGACCTCGTCGTGGCGATGTCGGGCTATGGCGGAGCTGCCATCGGCGTGCGCACCGGAGGATCGGGCACCGTGACGGAAAGCCATCAATTGTGGCGGCATCCCCGCAACCCGCAGCGCGTGGGCAGCGGCATTATTGTTGGCGACCATATCTACATTTTGCACGATAGCGGCGTCGCCACCTGTTACCACGCCGCCACGGGCGAAGAAGCCTGGTCGGGCCGCCTTGCCGGTACCTGGAGTTCGATGGTCCATGCCGACGGCCGACTCTATATTTTGGATTCCAGCGGCAATACGCATGTGCTCAAAGTCACCCCCGAGAAACTCGAAGTGCTGGCGACCAACCGGCTGGGCGAGAGCACGCGATCGTCGCTGGCCATCTCCGATGGGCAAATCTTCATCCGCACCTACCGGCATCTGTACTGCATCGACGACGATACGCAGTAGAGCGCCGGGTGCTACCGCCGAAACTCCCGGGCGCTGATTGTACCGCTTGTGCGGATCAAGCCGCGAAAGCCGCACAGGGATATTCCCTCGCCTGGGCGGGGTGCGGTGCCGCGCCGCCACGGGCGGCGTAGATTTTCGGAGCAGATTGGGAATGCGCCATGCGTGCGCTCCCTCGATTCCTGCTCCCGCCGCCACTCCCCGCCGCATTCGCCCCGCGCCCCGTTTTCGCCAGCCCGTTGCCCCCTGCCGATGCGTCCCAGCATGACAACCCGCCCCACCATGCCAGCGACGAAGGACCGCCCCAGGGAATCGGATCGAGAAGTCAGCGGCCCTCATGACGATGTGCCACGGCCGGCAAGTGCGCTTGCCCGACTGGTTGCGGCGACAACCGCTACCGGGCGGGCGCTAGCGAGCGATGCCCGACGACTCGTCGCGCAGGTAGTCGATCCAGACTATTTGGTGGCGCTCGCCCAAGGCCTGCTTGATATGGGCCATGTGGAAGCGGCCCGGGACACCTTTCGCAGGGCAACCCAACGGGATGCTTACCGGTTCGATGCCTGGCGAGGATTGGGCGAGGCCGCGCACCGTTTGGGGAACGACGAAGCAGCCATTGAAGCCTGGACCCAGGCTCTGCAGATTCGGCCCGGCGCGCACGAGATTCACACGTTACTGGGTGCGCTGCATCGCCGCCGGGGCCACCACAAGCAGGCCTTCACCCATATGTATCAGGCCGCCCAGCACTGCCCACAGCAGCGCGGTACGAAGGTCCGGGTTGATCGTTCAAGCAAACCTGCGGCGATCTCGCCATGGTTCCCACTGGGCGATTTCTTCTGGGAGCAGGGAAACGCCTGCGAGGCGCTGGAGTATTACGATCGCGCGCTGACCGATGACGTATGCGATGCCAAGGCGGAATACCTGCGAGGGCTGATCGCCTTGGCCCGCGAGGACTGGCAGGAAGGCTGGCGGCGGTTTGAATATCGCCGCGTATTGCGTTCGGACTTGCCGCGCGAGGGAGTGCCGCACCCGTACTGGAATGGTGACTGCAAGGAACTGGCCCATCAGCAAATGATGGTCCACAGCGAGGGACGCCTGTCCGACGACATCCTCTTTGCCGCCTGGCTCCCGGAACTCATCCGCAGGGCAGGCGGCGTGACGATCCGCTGCGCTGCACCGCTGGAGCGCTTGTTCGCCCGCAGCTTTCCCGATGCCACCGTGGTCGCACACCCCTGGAACGCAAGACCGGTTCCGCACATCCGGTGGCAAACGGCACTGGGCAGCTTGCCGCGTCACTTGGGTATGCAAGCCGCAATGGCAGCCAATAGCCTAACCACTGAAATTGCCCCGGTGGTTACGACACCGCTGGGAGCACGCCAAGGCGGCTACCTGGTGCCGGATTGGAAACTAACCCGAATGTGGCAGCGCCGCGTGGCCCAGCTTGGCCCGGGCCGCAAGATCGGCCTGGCGGGCTGGCGCACACTCTGCCCGCCTTCCAGCCGTCCTGCGGCGAAGGAAGTGGCTGGCGCTGCTCCTTGGTCGGCCCTCTGGGAAGTCCCCGGCGTGCGGTGGTTGATGCTGGACGGGCTGAAGGCTGGCGAGGCGGCGGATGCCCTGCCGGCGCACGTCCACAGTTTCCGCACGATGCCGTCTCGCCGCGAGTTGGACGAGTGGGCCGCCCTGCTGGCTTCGCTCGATTTGGTCATTACCACGCCGGGCGTGCTGGCGCACCTGGCCGGGGCCGTCGGCGTGCCAGTCTGGGTGCTGACACCCACGCTGGCTCCCTGGTGCTGGGGGGTGCACGGCCAGCGTAGCCGCTGGTACCCTACGGCCCGGTTGTTCCGGCAGGCGTCAATCCACACGTGGGACGATGTCATCTCGGCCGTGGCCGAAGAACTCGCCAGTTGGTAAACGCCGCGCTTGCCGGTCCGCACGATTGCTCCTCATCGCCGCGGCAGCGTACAATCGCATCAAGAGAAGCGGGCCAAATTTCAGTGCTCGGCCGGCGCGATCTGCCGCCGAGTTGGCCCCGCTGCCCCTTCACACCACGATCCCCCTGCGCCAAGTGCGATGTTGCTTCCATTGCTCGCGAGCATATCTGCCGGGTTGGCGGTCGCCACGGTCGTCTTTTGGGTGCTGCGCGCCTTGGCGACGGAAGACCTGGAACAAGGGGCCGAGTGGCGGTACGACGTCAGCCGCATGAACGAATTGCGGCGGCTCTATCCCAGCTACCGGATGTTTCAACCGTTGATCCGGTTATTCGGGCGGTTGAACCGCGCGGCGGTGCCGGGCTCGCTGCCCGAGATTCAGCGGCAAATTCTGGCTGCCGGCAAGACACGCTGCTGGCTGCCGGAGGAATACCTGGGCCGGCTGCAACTGATCGCCCTGTTCGCAGCTCCCGTGTACTTCTACCTGTTTATCGATTGGATGGGACCGCCGGGCGCGATCCTGGCGCTGCTGTTCACCGTGCTGACCGTGTGGCTGCTGCGACGGCGGTTAGCCAATCAGGCCGCGCGACGGTTGGTGCAAATCAAGCGGCGGATGCCGTACCTGCTCGACATGCTCACGCTGCTGATGGAGGCAGGTTCCACGTTTATTCAAGCCCTGCGGCAGGCATGCCACGAGCTGCGCGGTTCGCCGGTGGCTACCGAGTTCAACCGCGTGCTGGCCGACATGAACTTGGGCAAGACGCGGCGTGAAGCCTTTGAAACACTCCGTGACCGACTGGCCGACGACGAAATCACAGCCATCGTGGGAGCCATCCTGCAGGGCGAAGAGTTGGGCACGCCGCTGGCCAGGACCTTCCGCATCCAGGCCGACGTACTGCGGCTCAAGCGTTCACAACGTGCAGAAACGATTGCCGGCGAGGCGGGCGTCAACATGCTGCTGCCCGGTGTGCTGGTGATGGCCGCGACCATTCTGGTGATCTTCGGCCCGTTTGTGCTGAACTATTTGCACTCGGGCTTGGGCTTTTAGCAGCGGCGCATACCAATGCGTGTCACGGCTCTCCCGAACCCGTAGGTCCGGCTATCGCCGGACGCAACGGACATAGAATCGATCCCAACCTTTGTACCCAAATTTGTGCCGCACACCCGCTGAAACGGCCGGTAGAACCGGCCCTACGCGCGTGTGCCACGGCTCTCCCGAGCCGTGCCGAGTTTAGTACCAACGCTAATGCAAGAAGGACACGGCAATTGCCCCCTGGGTGACGAGCATCCGGGCTATGAATGCCACACTCACGGCCGGTGGAACTGGCCCTACATTGCGGATCCGTCGTCGCAGGTATGCACCTTCTATTCCAACTCCGGCAGGCCCAATTGGGCAGAAATTTCCAGCGTCTCGTTGCCGGGGGTCACGCGGAGTTCGACATTCCCGAAGCACCGCAAGATCCGGAGCAGCAGGGCTACGGCGTCTTCGGCCTCTTTACGAGTATTGCCCTTTTCAAGCATGTTCTGCGTGACCAATGCCTGCTGGTTGTCCGCGAGCGTGGCGGCTAGCTGGTCCAGGCTCAGCACCAGGCGGACGTTATCCCTGGGTCCTGGTGCGTTATCGCCGCGCTGCAATTCGTCGATCAAGTGCCTGGCCAGTTTATCGGTCGATGCCACGATAAAGTACTGGCCCTGCACAGCGCAGGCAGGGCGGAAATTGTATGCCAACTCCACCGCGCTGGCGGCTTCGCCCGGCGGCGACAAATAGCTGGCATGATAGACCGTGGTGCCGCGGTGTTCCGACGCCTTCTGAAGCAACTGCGGGCG
Source organism: uncultured Pirellulales bacterium (assembly GCA_964511065.1). Classification (GTDB taxonomy): domain Bacteria; phylum Planctomycetota; class Planctomycetia; order Pirellulales; family S012-138; genus CALBRZ01. The sequence goes on from CAZEEG010000054.1 coordinate 29,214, forward strand.
GCCCTTTTGCGCACTGTCCAGGTTGATAGCACCCAGGATGGTTTGAAACTGAGTTAACAGGATCGGCGAAAACTCCTCGGGGTTCTTCAGTTCCACCACCGCCGCAAACGCCGGAAGCTTCACATTCGGTACCGGATTCACCTCGGCAAAATCCTGCCGCGCGATGACCAGGCGACTGCCGGGCTTGAACTCACCCAGCACCTGACTGCCAAAGTCGCGATTCGCGAAGAACAATCCCAGCGACGATTCCACCTGGGCGAGCTTGGCTAGCGTGGTTTCGTCGAACAGGTCGTTCCGCTGCTGCCACATGCCCGCATGGTCGCGGTACAAGCTCACGCTCAGGATCGTTCCTTCAGGCTTCAAAACCGGCGGGGCCGCATCTTGATCGGCCGGTGCAAAGAACCACTGCCGCGACGCTGGCACCGAAGCCTGGTCGAACGGCGTTCGCCAACGCAATTTCAAGTGGCCGTCGGTTACCGTGGCATCAAACGCCAGGTACGACGCCTGGTCGAGCACTGCAATCAGCCCACCAAACAGGCTCTCCGTACCAACATTGCCGCGCGGTGCCGCACGGAGTTTTTCCCATTGCGGCAGGCTGCGGAACTTCTCCAACTGGAGAAAGCCTCGCGCCGCGATGCCGGGATGCGGTGTTTGTGCTTGCTGAAATTCGGGCAGGTCGGCCAGAGACCGCTCGCCGTCCAGTGCCCTATCAATAGCCGCGACCACCGAGTCGCGCGCGTTACTTACGATCAGAAGGTTTTCATCAGGCATCGTGGCATAGGCGACCTTTCCGGCAACCGTCCAAACTTCCACCCCGCGATGCTCGCTGGCTTGCAGTGGCGAAGGCTTGCCCGATGCCAGTGCCGCCAGCGTTCCCAAGTCAATCGCGAACTGCCGGAGCCTGGCAAGGATGTCGGGGTTCTTTGCCCGAATCAGCAGCAAACTGGAGCGTTCGAACGGATCGGCCGCCAGGGCTACGCCGCCTGCCGTTAGCTCGCGCAATGCCTGCTGCCAGGGCATCTTGATGCTCTCTTCGATCATCCCCAGGCCGGCCTTCAATCGCGTTCCCTGCTGCGATCGTTGAAAGTTCCGCCAGTTTTCGTTGTCTTCCAGCAACGACTTGATGCGCGGATCGAACAGGAGGTTCAACAGCGACTCCGATTGCTCCAACTCGAAGTAAACCACCGCCGAGTCGGGGGCAAGCCTGGCCAGGGGCGATGCCTCCGCGGCAACGACCTGCCGCCCAAGGACCAATCCGCCAATCAGCGCTAACAGCCCTAACCCTTGCAAGCGAATGGGGCCACGACACGATGAGACAAACGCGTTCATGGAACAGGGCTCCTGGAATGCGGCGCAATGCCGAAGAAATGTTGAACACTGCCTCGCGATGGCGAACCATGAGCGGTGGCGGCGAACCATGAGCAGCAATGGCACACGCGCGATCCAATGGGCGCTCGGCCGGCGATATGCGTGCCAGCTCTCAGTCGAACCGCGATGATGAGCCGACCGCCGGAGGACGATTCGCATCGGTTTCGCACAGCTATACCGATGAAATGCCGGGCAAGTTTCAGAAAATCGCCGCCCCAGCGCAGCAAAGGATTAGTCGCTGTTTGGCCCGATCTGGCCGACCGCCGTGCGGTTGCTGGCACAGTCTGCCGTTTGGCCGGGCCTACGACAACGCGTGGCGCAGGGCGTCGTCCAGCGAGATCAGTTCCACGCCCGCGGCTTGCATTTCGGCCAAGGCGTGGTCGGAGTCGTCTGGCTGCAGGTTGACGCCCCGGCAGGCCTCTGGAATGACATACGTCCTCAAGCCCAATTGCACGGCGTCCAGGGCGGTGAATTTAACGCAATAGTCGGTAGCCAACCCCACGATGTATACCGTCGAAACACCCAGTTGCTTGAGCAGTTCGGCCAGTCCCGTGCTCTTTTGGCGGTTGTTGTCGAAAAAGCCGCTATAGCTATCCACCTGGGCATCGGTCCCCTTGCGGACAATGTGAGCTGCGCGGATGTTTTCCAGGCCGGGGTGAAACTCGGCCCCGGGCGTGCCTTGCACGCAATGGACGGGCCAGAGTCGCTGCTGGAGCCCGTTCAACTCGACGATGTCACCAACCTCTTTGCCCGGATGATTGGCGGCAAAACTGCCGTGATGCTCGGGATGCCAATCCTGGGTGGCGATCAAGATGGGGAACCGGGCTGCAAGTTGATTGATGGGTTCAATCACTTCATCCCCCTGCGGAACGGCCAAAGCTCCCCCGGGCAGGAAGTCGTTCTGCACGTCGACAATGATGAGTGCTTTCATCACACACCTCGCCATGCCGCTGGCGGGTCGCCGCCAACTTCGGTAGGATCGCAACCATCGGGTCGGACGCGCGGCACCGTTCCGTTTCCGTTGCCGCGACGGCTTTCACCGCCCACCGTGCCGCCGCGACTCCGGCAGGGCGGGCCTCCGCCCCATTAAGCCGGAATCCCCTCGCGCGGTCCGATTACCCGCATGCCGTGGAAAGGATTAATATGACCGATTTTCAATCTCTGATCGACGCATACCTGGCCGGGCCGGTGCAGTTGCGCGAAGCCATTGCTGGTATGACCGACGAGCAACTGAACGCCGCGCCGGTGCCGGGCAAGTGGTCCACGCGGCAAGTGATATGCCACATTGCCGACTTTGAGCCGGTGTATGCCGACCGGATGAAACGCGTGGTTGCCGAGGATGAACCGACGATGTTCGGCGGCGATCCCGACCTGTTCGCCGCGCGGCTCGCCTACCAGCAACGTGATTTGGAAGTGGAGCTGGCATTGATTGAAATGGTGCGCAAGCACGTCGCCAGTGTGCTGCGGACGCTGCCGGCGGAAGCGTTCGAGCGCCGCGGCATCCATTCAGAAGCGGGGCCAGTAACGCTGGAAGCGCTACTGCGCGGCATCACCAACCACATCCCGCACCATATTCAATTCATCCGAGAGAAACGCCAAGCGCTACAGCAGGCGTAAGACGTTCTTATTGGCGCATGCGTAGCTAATATCCGCTTCATTTCACGCCAGTCCGCCTCAATGCCGCGGATTGCGCTGAAAAACGCAAGATGCTCGGCGCCATTCGTTGGACAAGCCGGCATTGGCGGCGCAGCTGTCAATATCGTACCCGAGCGCCATCACGAACGCAGGGGTACCGTGGCCCTGTAAGCCCGCGCGAAGATGGGTACCGGTAGCTGTTGTTGGCAGCAGTTGCGGCTGGTGGAGCCGGCCCTATCGTTCGTCTGCGTGAGCAGCAGTGCGAAGAGAACCTTCAGGCGTGGCGTTTACGATTCGTCGTCGAGCGTCTGCTTTTCGCGCCAGGGTTTGCCCTCTTGGAAGCTTTTCAGTTCGGCTTCGAGTTGTTCGCCGATCTGACCGTCTTCCTTGCCAATCTCCAGGGCCTTTTTCGACCATTTCACCGCCGTTTCAAAATCGCCCGCTTCGGCATACCCGGCGGCCAGTGTGCTGAGGATGTGGGCCTGTTTGTAGTCGCTCAGCTTGCAGGCCTTGGTAGCCAGTTCGATCGCCCGTTTCGCATCGCGCAGCCCGTCCTCTGGCGAGGTGGACAGCAGCCAGGCAAGATTGTTCAGCACGTGGGTATTGTCGGGCTCCAGCTTCAAGGCCTGCTCGTAGTCGTCACGCGCCCCGGCATGGTCGCCGATGCGGAGCCTGGCATCGGCCCGGGCCTGGTAGGCGAGCACCGACTTGGGCGACTGTTTGATGACATTGCTGAAGGTGTCGATCGCCTGCTGCACGTTGCCGTTGGTGTAGTACAGCATTCCGAGTTGCAGGAGCGTTTGAACGTTCTGTGTTTCCCCCTCCTGGAGCTTTTCCAGGTCGCCGATGGCCTCCTCCAGCTTGCCCGAACCGGCCAGCAGCATGGCCCTGGCTCGGACGGCTTCCGGCATGTTGGGGGCGAGTTTCAAGGCAGCCTCGACATCCTTCAAGGCGTCGTCCTGGTTGCCCAACTGCTGCTGGGCAGCGGCCCGCAGCAGCAGAATTTCTGGCTGGGGCGGGATCAAGGTCAGCGTCTTGTTGGTATCGTCGAGCGAGCCCTTGGCGTCGCCCTTGAGGAGTCGAACCCTGGCCCGGTAAAAATACGGCGAGGCGGCGTTGGGCACGGCTTCAACCGTTTTGGTGAACGAAGCCTCCGCATCGTCGTAACGGTTGAGCGTGGCCTGCGCCAGCCCTTGAAGTTCGTACAGGCCCGGCTTCTCGTCGTCGTCGGCCAATTCCAGGGCTGCCTGGATATCGACCAGGGCTTCCTTCGCGCCGTCGTTTTGCAGCAGGAACGTGGCTCTGGCTTCCCGGGCGTCGATATCCCCAGACGCAGCTTCGACGGCCGCATCGAAATCGGCCTTCTGCTTGGCCGGGTCGTCGTACAACTTGCCCCGGGCCACCAGCGCCTTGGCCCGCAGTCCCGGTTCGTCATCGGCCATCTTGATGGCAGCAGAAAGCGCTTGGAGCGCTTTCTCCTTGTCGCCACCGGGCAGCGCTTGTAACCGCCCCAGCAGGTACTGCCCTTGCGCCGTTTCAGGCGTAAGCTGCACCGCCCGTTCCAGGTCGCGCTGGGCCAGATCGCGCAGCCGGACGAGTTGCTGCAACTGCTGAGGCGTGACCGCGGCCCCGGCCAGGACGGGGCGCGACAACTGGGCCGCGCGCTCCACCAGGGTCGACGACAAGAAGTTCTCGCAGAACTTCTTGTTCTCGCCGCTCATGCCGGCTTCCAGCGCCTTTTCAGCCAGCTCAATCACCTCCGTCAGGTCGCGCAGGCTTTCGGCCTGGAATCGCTTTTCGAGGGCCTGATTGAAGAACTCCTGGCCAGGGTCCTCCGCTTGGGCGGCGGAAACCAACAGAACAGGAACCAAGATCCAACTCCAGGCCATCGCGCGCATGGAAGGCTCCTCCGTCGAGCTCATCCTGACAATAAGAAATTGAAACGACTTCATCGTTTATGCCCTCCATGGGCCCACGGCGGAACAGGGCACGCCGCGGCCGTTGCCCTCACCGCGCGGCAGGCAGCGGCATGCACCGTGCCAAAGGCTTCACCCGGCGCGCTTCAGCCTATTACGCCGCGAGTTTCCCGTAAATAGGAATCTGCACGATGGGGTGACTTGGGAAACCTGGGAAATTGTCGGCGTGGTCGGCGCGCCGGGTTCCGCGCTCCGTTGCCGAGGGTGGCAAAGGTTGTGCGGCTGGCTCCGGCCCACCGTGGAGCGTGCCTCACCACCCGGATCACGGCGCGCGGCTAGGAACATCCAAGCCTGCTGTCTAAAATAGACGCCCCAGCCCGGCGGCCGGCACGCTGGCACGCGCCGGTCCCTCCTGGGCAACGTCCGCGACTGGCAAAACCTAAACCACGGTCGTCATGCGGAGTTGCCAGGGGGAAAGCCTTATTTGGGTCGGAGCTGGAGTGGCAGAACTCCGGCCAGAAAACGCGGCCGGTGCGGAGAGCGTCTGGGGGGAAAATCCCTCTGCCGCGCTCCTTGGTCGCCTTCCATCCTTAGCTGCTCATGCATTCACAGTAGGCACGGTACGGCATGCGAATCATTCAGGGCAAGGACGAACTTCGGTCGCTGGTGGGCGAGGACTTGGGCATCAGCGATTGGGTCCAAGTGACCCAAGCGCGGATCAACGCGTTTGCCGATGGCACCGACGACCACCAGTGGATCCACTGCGACCCGGAACGGGCCGCCAAGGAATCGCCCTTTGGCACCACGATCGCCCACGGGTATCTGACACTGTCGCTGATCCCCGCCCTGGCGCTGCAAAGCTTCCGCGTGGAAGGCGTCAAGTTTGTGTTGAACTATGGGCTGAACCGGGTGCGGTTTCCCAACGCGGTGAAAGTGGACGCACTGGTACGCGGCATATGCACGCTGATGGAGTGCAAGGACATCATGGGCGGGGTCCAGATCACGTGCAAAGTGAACATCGAGATTCAGGGCGAGACCAAGCCGGCCTGCGTGGCCGAAACCGTGATGCGGTTCTACTTTGACGAAGACCCCGTCGCCGCGGTCCGTAACCGCCGCCGGCGAGGCGCCGATCCCTCGCCGAGCGAAACTTCGTCTTAAAGCTTGCACGGCGTTTCCGGGCGGTTCATTCTGAGAGGCGATCCTGTCGCCTTGCGATGCGCCAATGTTCCCGGCCATCGCTCGGAGCGATTTGCCATGCGCATGGGTCGCCATCCGCACTGCGGTTCTGCGAACCGTGCTCCACCTGAATTGGCAGCGGCGAGCGTAAGCACTCGCGCCGATTGGGCCGCGCCCGGGTTTTCTGTCCATGGCTGCCGATGGCTCGCGCGTGCGCGAGCAGAGGCCCTATTTGCCGTCACACGGGGATGATCGCCATGCTACCTGCCCGTTGTTTCGTGTCGCATGCAAACCTGCACCGCTGCTCCGCGGTTGCCGCGGGTGTTGAGTCACCGCACCCCGCAGCGCGATCGATGTTCATGCGTTGGGCTCTGGCCCTATGCTGGTGGGCGCTGGCTAGCTGGGCGGTGCTGTTGCTGTGTGGTCCAGCCCAGGGCTACGAGCGGCAAGCCAACCCGGTCAAGGCATCGCCGCTACCCAACGTGGTGATGATTATCAGCGATGACCAGGCGTGGACCGATTACGGGTTCATGGGGCACGACTCGATTCGTACACCCAATCTGGACAAGCTGGCCAGTCAAAGTGCCCTGTTCACACGGGGCTATGTTCCCAACAGCTTATGCCGCCCTTCCTTGGCAACGCTGGCAACCGGGCTTTTTCCGCACCAGCACAAGATCGTGTGCAACGATCCCCCCAAGGGAACTGACCGGGCCGAATTATTGAAATTCATCCAGGCCGTGCCCACCTTGCCGCGCCTGCTGGGTGCGCGCGGGTATCGGAGCTTCCAATCTGGCAAATGGTGGGAGGGCAGCCCTAGCCTGGGCGGCTTCACCCTCGGCATGACGCACGGCGATCCGAAGCGGGGCGGCCGCCACGGCGACGAAGGCCTGAAAATTGGCCGCCAAGGCATGCAGCCCATCTACGATTTCATCGAGGGGTGCGAAGGTCAGCCGTTCTTCTTGTGGTATGCCCCGTTCCTGCCCCACACACCACACAATCCTCCCGAGCGCATCCTCAAGAAGTATCAACAAGAGGGCCGCTCCCCCTACCTGTCCAGGTACTACGCCATGTGCGAGTGGTTCGACGAAACGTGCGGCCAGTTGCTCGATTACCTCGACCGCAAGGGGCTCAGCGAAAACACCCTGGTGGTGTACGTCACCGATAACGGCTGGATTCAGCAACCCGACGGCAACCGCTACGCCCCTAAGAGCAAACGCTCGCCCTATGACGGCGGGCTGCGGACTCCGATCATGCTGCGTTGGCCGGGCCACATCGCCCCCTCGCGTGACGATACCACGCCCGTCAGCAGCATCGACTTGGCCCCGACCATCCTGGCAGCCTGCGGCCTGGAACCCACCAAAGCCATGCCGGGAGAGAATCTTTTACCGCTTTGCGCTGGTAAACGGCTGAAACGGGATAAAATCTTTGGAGAGGTGTTCACGCACGATGCTGTCGAGATTAACCGGCCAGCCAGCGGGCTGCTTTACCGCTGGGTGTTCGATGGCCGGTACAAACTGATCCTGCCACAATCGGCCGACGAACAACCGGAGCTGTACGATGTGATCGCCGACCCTCACGAAACGAAGAATCTGGCGGCCGCACATCCGGGCCGGTTGAAAGAATTGACCGACGCCATTAATGGTTGGTGGGACGGCCGTTAACAATTAGAGGCCCCAAGCCGTGAACGAGTAAGCACTTAGGGCCAGCGGAGCTTTCGGAACGTGATCGGCCCCCAGCGATACCCTCTGGGATTTCCTTCTGCGGGCCTTCGCCTCCCGCCGGTGGTTCTTGGCAATGGGGTTTAGATCATAAGTGCTTTTGTTTGGACGGTTTGCGAAGCCTTCCGGCTGCGCGTTCCCGCCGTGTTCGTTGCAATGCCTGAAGCAGTACGCTTGCTTCAGCGGGTTCGCCAATCGCCTGGAGATCGACTCCGCAACTTCCGGCTTTCCCTGTTTTGCCGATTCTGATTACTTTCGCTATTTTGGTAGGGCAGCTAAGCTGTGGGAGTCGATGACTACGGACAACGTGAGGAATCCCCATTGACTGAGGCCAATTTGCGCGCTGCCCAATTAGGCGCTGATGCGATGAACGAAACCGCTGCCGGGACCGCTGAATCGTTACGGTGGAAGATCACGCCGTTGGATGAAACCGCCGACAAATCTCCGGCGCCGATGCGATCCCCATCGCCGATGGGGCCCCGGCGACGTGTCGATTCCCCGCCCGAAACGCGCCCGCCTCGTTTGCTCTGGCCGTATGTGATCGGGATTACGGCGATCCATCTGGCGGCGTTCACCGGCTTCATCCCCTGGCTGTTCACTTGGACCGGTGTCGTGGTGATGTTGATTAGCCTTTACGTGTTCAACACGTTGGGCATCAACCTCTGTTACCACCGCCTGCTGACCCACCAGGGCCTAAAAGTACCCAAGTGGTTCGAGCGTGTCCTCACCACGCTGGGGGTGCTTTGCCTGCAGGACACCCCCGCCCGCTGGGTCGCAATCCACCGCATCCATCACAAGCATTCCGACGAAGAGCTTGATCCGCACAGCCCTTGGGTTTCGCTGTTTTGGGGCCACATGGGCTGGCTGATGTACGAGAACCGCGAGCTAAGCCGGCTCTCCACCTACGAGCGCTACGCCCGCGACATCCTCCGCGATCCCTACTACCTGTGGATGGAGCGGAATGTGATGTGGTTTGTGATGTACCTGGGCCTGCTGGCCGTGTATTTCGCTGGTGGGTTTGCTGCTGGCTGGCTGATCGAAGGTACCGCGCTGGGTGCCGTGCAGTTCGGTCTCTCGATCATGATCTGGGGCGTACTCATCCGCACTGTGCTGGCCTGGCACATCACCTGGGCGGTGAACTCGC
>CAZEEG010000055.1:0-37915 GCA_964511065.1 uncultured Pirellulales bacterium
TCCGACCTCTTGACCCCCAGTCAAGCGCGCTATCCAGGCTGCGCCACACCCCGAATGTGTTGTTGTATGCAGTACTGTTGCCTGCCTGGCCGTTTGTGCGGCCACGGCAGGTTGCAGGCAATTTTGTTGCAGGTGGTGCCGTAAGTTCCTGTCTGTACGGCGGTTCCTGAAACGCCATGGGTTCCTCACGGAACGCCACCGGCCAAGCTACCGCAGCGGCCTGCTACGGTATTTATGGCACATTCGCCCGCTTAGTTCAACCGACTGTCCGAAGAAAGCTGAGGTTCGCGCCTGCCCGCCCAGACGCCGTGGGGCAGTCTTCCTCTGCCAAGCCGTCGGCCGTGCTGCCTAGCAAGATGCTCTCCCGTCGGCACACAAGGCCAAGGCAGCGTCGAGGCCGCAAGCCATTTAATAACAATACCTTACAGACATCGACTGCAACGCAGTCAGGCGAAGAACGTGGCAGCCTCCTGAGCCAGTGGGCCGTGATTTCCAGCCGTTACGGGAGCTGCACAGCCACACATCACTGGGCCGGTCGGGAATCGTAGTGGGGATACGGCTGCGGCACAAACGGCGTAACACGGCCGCTCCGCATGCCCGGCTGGGTGGTTGGGTACCCAGGGGATGTTGAAACCTGTCCGCCGGGCAGCGAGGGCGGGGGCACATACGGCGAGGGCGCGGGCTGGCTCGGAGATCGGCCGGCCGGAACCGGTGGGACGGCCCACGGGTTCGGCGCAAATCCGTTTGGCTGTCCATACGTGGGGACGGCCGTGGGATAGATGTTCTGGCCGCTGGGATAATGCCCCGGTTGGGGCTGGCCCGGAGCACGGGGGCTTGGCGTCGCCGACATGCCCGGCTGGCCGACATAGCCAGGATAGGGTTGCATGCCCGGCGAGGTGGCACCCGGAACCGGCGTGCCGGCAACGGGCGAAGCTGCGGCAGGCAGGCGAAGGGGTTCGATGGTGATATCGTCGATCCAGGCTTCGCCGATTCCGGTCAGGGCGAAGGTGACGGTCATCGCTTCGTCGCGCGGTGCCACCCGGTATAGCGTAAACTCGCGCCACTGCTCGGCCAGCGCGATCCGTTCGGCCAAGGCGGGGCCAGCCAGGCTGTCGATAATCATCAACCCATCCACGTTGCCCACGATGGGAGCGGGCACGCGCACGAAACCGCGGATGCGGACCAACTCGCCCGCCTGTACTTCGACAGGTGCCGACGTGATCCAGATCGGCGGTGATTCGACGAGTTCTGGCGGTTGCTCGGCGTCCTGCGGCCAAACCCTCATGCGGAGACTGAACTGTCCGGAGTGCGGCGTTCCGGGCACCAGTTCGGCCGAGGAATCCAAGCCGTCTTGCGGATGCTGCACGTGCTTCCAACCACTGGAGACCATCCGTTGCCGGTTTTCGCAATCTCCGCCCGGCAAGCGGTTGGCACCAACCTGTGCGGCGTTAAGTCGTTGCAGCAAGGGCCAATGGCCGGGGAAGGTGGTACCTGAAACCAGCAGCGGATCGGCCACTACGGCGCCGCCCTGTTGCCAGGCGGCATCCCAGTAGTGCCGCTCCATCACGCGCAGCGGGCGCATGGCTCGGGCTGCTTCCAAGTAGGCCAATTCCCACTGCTGGGAGGCGAGCGCCGCTTGAGCCGCCTTGACCTTGCCATGCGCGGCCGAAACCCAAACCAGGTGAACCTGTTGCCCGGCCTGGCCTAACTGCCGCGCCAATTGTTCGGCTTCTGCGACCCTGGCTTGGGCAAGCTCAACATGCAACTGGGCCGCCCGCTGGCTGTACCGGGCCACGCTGCGCGACATGCTGGTGATTTCAAGCGGGTCTTGCGTGAGCAGAACGGCGGAGGTCAGTCCAAACTCGGGCAGCGTTACCCGAACGCCGCCGGCCACGCGTTTATGATCGACCGGGCGAAGCGAGGTGGGCAGCACTTCAAAGGCCTGGTTGGAATCAGGCACGCCAGGCACGATCAGGCTGACGCCGTTGGCCGACGACTGCCCGGCCGCATATTGGGCACCGCGCTTGAGCCAAAGCGGTAGTAGCAACCGGGAGCGCTGCAACTGCAACAAGGTAGCGCGAATCTCGCCGTCGGGACTGGTCAGCGTTGTAACCAGGGTTCCCGAGGAAACCCAAGGTTCAATCAGTTCCAGTTCCAGATTCAACAGTTCGAGCGCGGCGCGGCGAGCCTTGGTGGCCGGGTCGTCGCGGTCGAGCGGTTGCTGCGATTCAAAGATCAGGCCTCGGGCCCCGGCGGCGACTGCCGTATAAACCAACAATTGCAGATGCTCGCTGCGGATGGCCGGGGACGGGGCGTCGTCGCCCGCCAACAGCCGAACCTGCTCCACCACCGACCAATTGGGATGCGTTTGAATGGTGGTCCAGAATGGCGTGCCGGGGCGTGCCAACCGGGGACGCTCGCGAAGCCAGGTCAGGTAGTCCACCAGTTCCAGGCTGCTTCCCAGCGGACGGCGGAACGGCCGCAACATATCGACATGCCGGCTGTAGATCCGCAGGTCGGTCAGCGCATCGCACATCAGCGGGCGAGCCAGGTGGCGATCGGCGCGGCGGACCAGTTCGGCCCATTGCACCAGTCGATCGAACTCTCCGCCGGTGAGATTTTCGCCCAAGTCCCAGACCAGCACCGGTTCATATTCCGTGCCCAGCGTCGGCACGGTCAGGGAGCGGCCGTCGCTTTGCGGGGCCGGTGGAGGGCATACCAGCCACATGCCGGCGGCGGCGGCCTCGTCGAGGATGGCACGGCTGGGCGGGCGGTCGAGCTTGACGCCGGTAAATCCCATGTCGCGGAGCATGGCCAGCGGCTCGCCGCGATGCTCAACAATCCGGGGGAAGATCGGTTTGCCGTCCACGAGCAACTGCATGCCGCTGCGGTGGACCTCGCGAACTTTGCGCGGCGTGCCCCGCACTTCCGGCTGATTCCAGGTGGCCTGATCCACGTCGGACCGCGCTGGCTTCACCAAGCCGGGCAGCTCCAGATCGTCGATCCACACCCGATTGACGCCGGGCGCAGCGAACACGTTGAGGATCAGTTGATCGACGAAGGCTTCCTGCGTATCGACCGCGCTCTGGTGCTCGAGCCGCAGCAGCCGTGCCTGCCGTTCCACAAGTTGCGGAATGTCATACAGTTGCAACCGCTGCCAACTGCCCGCGTTGCGGTAGATGTCGCCCCGCACCAGCACCTGCAGCGGCTCGCCGGTTTCTGGGTGCCGGGCGCGGGGGAGGATCACGCGGGCCAGCAGTTGCACGCCGCCGCGGGGCGCTTTGACCCAGATCAGCGGTTTGAAGTCGGGAATGACGGCGGCCGGGCCAATCGGCATACCGTAATGGACGTAAGTGCCTTGCCCAGCGACAATTTCGATGAACTCGGCCCCCTGGCCAGAATGGCTGCCTTGCTGGACTCGGGCGTGGCACCGCGTCTGGAACTGCGTATCGGCCGCCAATGGGGCAAAAGAGGGCGTGGCGCCTTCAAACCCTTCTCGTATTACCACTTGCGCGGCAGCAACCGCTGGCACTCCAAGCAGAGCGCTCAGCCATAGCAGGCCCAGGAGCAGGCAGCGCTTTGCGTTGCGAACATCCATTGCCAAGCCAAGATTCCCGCAAAGGTTTTTGACCGGTGCTGCCTTGAATCCGCACGGGTGCCGACCTGCTGCAATGCCGGGCAGGCGGCCACGGTTCGTTAAGGGGGCCAAGGTTCGTTAAGGGGGCCCTGTTGCCGCGATTTTTCGCACGCCAAGAGTGCGAAAAAACCACATTGTGGATTGAAAACCACAACGGCGGCGCAAGAGCGGCTTGTATCAAGATTTGCGTTGGTTCACCAGATCAGCTTGTTGCCTGAAAACGACAAAGCCACCGCTAGTGGGGGAGACGACCTGTTAATGCAAACCATTACATTGCAATGGGTTACGCAAAACGCTTGTAATGCCGGGGTGCTGGAACGGAGAATGCCATTTCACGGCTGGTGAATCCAGTCACCCGTTGCAAGGAATCCTCCATGAGCCAGCAAGCCTCGACCGAACAGGAACTTCCTCAAGACATTGCCCACCTTCAGATGTTGTTGCAGCAACTTCCGGAGGAGTATCAGGAGCAGATTCTGCCCACCATGCATCGGGTAATGGAGAGTTCACGGCGGCGACGGCGGATTCTGAACCTGGTGCAAGACGCGCTCAGCCAGTTGCGGCTCGACTTGAAATATTTGATGTTCGACCTCGAAGCCACGCGCCGCGAACGCGACGAGTACAAGCGCCAGCTTGAAGAACAGGGCCGCGAATAATTCGAGACTCCGACGCGGCGAGCATTCCGCGCCCCCCTTTAAGTTCCTGCCCAATGAGAAGGTCTGGAATTTACGGCGGTGCTGAAGCGTGGGCATCGTTTTCGCGCCACCCACTAAAGAATACTCAAAACGCTTCACGAGCGTTTCTCCACACCGCTAGCGTGCCGACTGGGACCGGCTGCTAGCGGTTTTTTGTTTGCGCTCCCCGGCCAGGGGCGTTGCAAGTGGGCACCCCGGTTTCAAAGCGGCGCATTCTCACGCAGGCAACGCGGCCCCTATACTGGCCGCCGCATGCCTGCTGGCCTTGTTTCCACCCGTCTTCCCCCTGCGCCGTGGATCGAGCATGAAGATTACGGATATTCGCGTTGTGCAGCTTGAGCGCCCTTTGGAGCGTCCCCAAGGCAATGCCTGCGGGGTGCGCCATCAGCGACGTTTCACGCTGGTGCTGGTCGAAACTGACGCCGGGCTGACCGGCCTTGGCGACGCTTACGGCGACCAGGCGCTGATGCGCCCCATTATTGAGAAACGTCTGGCTGGCATGGCCATGGGACTCGATCCGACCAACCCCAGCGGCGTCTGGAAGAAACTGTTCGCGTCGCGCTCGATTTGGGAAACAGGCGGCTCGGTCGTCTGCGGCATCAGCGCCATTGAAGTTGCCTGTTGGGACATCTGGGCCCAGGCGGAAGGCGTGCCGGTGTATGAACTGTTGGGCGGTGCCCGGCGGCAGCAGGTGGAAGCCTATGCCAGCGACCTGCATTGGGACGATCCTGACTATATGGCTGATGTGGCCGCCGCATATGTAGAAGCAGGGTTTCGCTATGTAAAAACACACCTGGGTTATCCGGGAGAATATGATCGCGATCTGAAGCGCGTGGAAGCGCTGCGGCGTGCCATCGGCCCTGAGCACGATTTGATGATCGATATCAATACGGGCTTCGACCGGGCCACCGCACTGCGGTTTGGCCGCGATGTGTGCGAGTTTCGCCCCTATTGGTATGAGGAGCCGCTATCGCCGCTGGATGCCGCAGGCCATGCCGCGTTGCGGCAGCAATTGCCTTTTGCCATTGCCACCGGCGAGAACCTGTACACCACTTACGGTTTCATGCCGCTCTGGCATCATCAAGCGTGCGATTATATGATGCCCGACGTGCTCCGCTGCGGCGGCTTTGAGCAGACACGGCAGATTTGCCAGGCGGCAACCGAAGAAAGCATCGTGCCGACGCTGCACAACTATTCCAGCGGGGTGGGGCTGGCCGCCACACTGCATTTGATGGCAGCCCTGCCGGAGTTGGAACTGCTGGAGTTCGATCCGACGAAAACCGCCGTTTATGAAGAACTGTTCGTTGATCCGCTGGTGGTCGAAGGCGGGCACGTGCAGGTCCCCAGTACGCCGGGGCTCGGCGTGCGGTTGACCGATGAAGTTGCCAACCGTTACGCGGCATCGTGGTAGCGCTCCCACGGAACCCGACAAACCCGTTGAATGCGCACCGCCGGGTCAACTCTCGGCCGCAACTTGTCTCCATGCAAGCCGAACGGCAACCGGCGGCTTGCCACGCGGCCCTTCACGTTAGCCATCGCGCGCTGCGGCCCGCACCCTCGGGTTGATGAAAATAATTCGTTGTGCGTGGTTAGCGTCCGCGCCAAAATTGCAAACCGCGGAACGTCCGGTGCATTCGGTGGGAAGGGCAACTCCGCTGGCAGCGGGCCAGGGGGCTGATGGTTGTCACCGCAAACCGTGAGGGTGGGCGATGGGCATCTTTGACGTGTTTAAGAAAATGAAGGAGGGGGCGAATCATCCCTCGAAGGAAGACCGTTCCGAGGCCAACGAGATTACCCGACTCTGCTTTGTCCTCTGCAGGGAGACCATGCCGGGCGATCTGCATCGTGCCGGCCGGATCGTGGCCAGGGTATTCGGGCCGGAATACTCGGCCCAGATAGAGGGTGATAAGATCGTCACCGTGACGCGGGGAGAAGAAGCCATTGGGTTTCTGGCGCATATGCCTGTCCCCATCCCCAATGGTGAGGCCGAGGTCCATGCCGATCTCAACATGCTTTGGCCACAGGGCAAGGATGAAGCGGCCCAGCATCGCTCACACGTGATTGTCACCGACGTCGGCGCTGGGGAACGGTCGGCAATTCAGGCTGCCATCGAGGTATCGCGATTGGCACTGGTGGCCTTGGAACTGTTCGACGGGATCGGCGTCTACTGGGGCAACGCCTGCGTATGCAACTCGCGCGAAATCTTTGAATCGTTCTGCGAGGAGATGTCGGAGGAACATCTGCCTGTCCCCATGTGGTTGCGATTGCAGATCGTGCGCACGTCCGATGACGAAGTGGGGATGTACACCCTGGGTATGGATCAGTTTGGGCTGATGGAGATCGAGGTGGATCGCTGCCAGTTGGACGTCTCAGAAATGTTCGGTTTCGTGTCCAACGTCGCGCATTACCTCATCCAAAACGGCCCGATCATCGAGGACGGGAACACCGTGGGAGGGAGTCTCGAGGAGCGGATCGAGATGCGGCATCGGCCGAGCATGATCGCGCCGGACCGAACCGTATACAAGATTGTGTTTGATGCGTAACCCTAGGCAGAACGACGTGGTTGCCGGCTAACGCCGCGCCCCCTCGGCCTGCTGCTTCCCGTGGTGGTTGCTGCGCAGGCATTGCTACACTGGCGTTGCTACTCGGGCATTGCTACTCGGGCAACGTATACCGGGCTTCGATCAGTCCGCGGATCAAACGGCGCGATTCGGATGGGTGCAGGTCTTCGCGGCGTTCAATCTGTTCGGCCTGTTCGGCCATGTAGGGGTCTTTGACAGAATCGCGGAACCAGCGGGAGTAATCGTTGCGCCGGAGGTGATACAGCCACGTTTCGTCGTCCACGCCGTCGGCAATCTGGACGAACATCGCCAGGTTATGCGCTCGGATGTTCAGCCGGTTATGGGGCCCGCGAAAGAAAAAGCTCCGATGCCGCATGTTGCCTTCGGCGTACTTGCGGTGGTGCCGGATGCGTTCGGCAGTACCCCGAATCACCTCGATCGAGAACGGCGGTTCGGACTTATAGGGGAACCATACCACCGCGCGGTCGCGCGTGTTGGTCAAACCCTCGGGCCAGGTGAACGGTTGGCCGATGGCGTCGGCAAACTTACGAATGGTCTGCTGCGGCGACGGCCCCACGGCGATGATCACGTCCACAAGCTTGAGCACGAGCGGGGCCAGGTGGTCCGGATGCACCGTAACCAGGATCGTTTCGCCCAGGCTCTGAGGGAGTGCCCTGCCCAGGCGCGCCCAATCGCGGGGCAGCATGTGGTGGGCTTCGTCCAGCACGATCCAATGCGGCCGGCCGGTGCGGGCACGGATCGACTGGAGGCTCGGAAATAACTGCCCAAAGAACTCGGGCCGATCTGCCAGGGGGATTCCCAGCAGGTTGACGTTGAGGGTGAGCTTGGGGTCTTCCAGCAGAGCCAGCACTTCAGAGGTGGTCACCGCATGCCGTTGGTTGCCGATGGTGATCACATCGGGCAAGGTGCCGTAATCGCCTTCGGGATCGACGATGCACAGTTGGTAACCCTGGGCCGTAAGTCGTTCCACGATGCCCGACGCGACCGTCGATTTGCCGCTTCCCGAGGGGCCGGCAATCAGGATGTTCAATCCATAAGGCGGGACACTGACAACGGTGCCATCGTCGCGGCGGCCGATCGCGATCTGGTTATCCGGCAGCTTGGTTTGCAGGGAGCAAAGATCGTCGGCCAACAGCAGATCGACAATCTCTGCGAACCCTTCGCCGTTGGGGGCCTTGGCGACCAGGTGGGCAATGTTCCGGATGGACGGCACCGCATTGGCAACCGTTGCTGCGCACTCGCTGAACTGCAGGAAGGAGTGGTCGTTCTCCGAGTCGCCGATGGCCACAACTTCGTGCCGCGACAGCCCCAGGCGGCGGAGGGCGAAGTCCATGCCCGTCGCTTTGTTCACGCCGGTGGGCAGCACCATCACAGCCGAGCGGTTGAAGATCACGTGCAGTTCCAGGCCCATCTCCTGGATAACCTGGAGCACGGTGGTGTGATGCGGCAGCCAGGTGCTGACGATCACCCGGCCCACTTCCAGTGGTTTCACACCCAGCTCTCGGAGTCGTTCCACGAACTGCGGCGGGGGCGGCTTGGCCAGGGAGGTTTCCTTGCGGGTAATGGGCTCGTAAATCACGGCCCCGTTTTCCGCCACGATGCAGTCGAATATCTCCGGATGGTGAAGCACCGAGAGCAGTTCGTCCAGTCGCCGGCCGGTGTTCAGAATGACGCGTCGCCCCGAGGCGCGGAGCCGTCCAATCGCCTCCAGCGCGGCTGGGGACGGCCGATCGTTGTCGGCAATCACGCCATCGAAATCGGAAACCACAGCCAGGTAACGCACGTCAACCTTCCTGGAAAAACGCGGAGCCGGGGGAGTGAAGGATGGTAGCCGCGCATGAACCAAGGTAGCTCACGCGCCGCAGGGCGGGATCGCGCTTATGGATTGTTGCACCGCCCATGTCCGCTCGTCGAACGATCAGCGCCGCACGTCTTCCTTTTTCCTTTTTCCAGCGCAACAGGCCGCATTTCGGAGGGCCCGTACGAACGTGAGCAGTCATTTGCTGCGCAGGTGTCAAATAATCAATCGTAGGTCACGCATCGCGGAACGGAATTGCCATCGGCCCAAATCGGCGAAAACGGCCCTCGCTGGCGCCGTTCACCCCATCGCAAGACCTGTGGGCTGTTGCTCGAACCGGAGGCACATGCCCCTTGAGCGTACCAATTGGCGTGCGGACGCGGGAGGGGCGGTAAGCCTACCAGGACGCCGCAAACCCCACGCACCGGGCGTGCGTGCTAGCATGCCGTAGGTTGGGTGCTCGCCACGTGGGCACTTCAATTGACGACAACGTTGTGAGTGCCAATGTGCTGCCATGGTGAAGGGATGTTCTGCGGCAAGTGCGGCATCTGTCCTACGCACACATATGCCGTGACGTTCGACAAGAGCGGTTGACGGCTATGCGGTAGTCGCCGTGGCGCAGCGCCGAAGCCGTGCCCCCCCGCGACAAGCACGCGGGCTATGAGATTGGTGACCTATACATGGTGATTGCAATTGCGTCTGATGTCGCCTGAGGTACCCGGGGTGACTGCAATTCAGTCAGGTAATACCCGACCTACAGTAGAGCCATTGTGGCTTCTGCCGATTCTTGAGCAATCAGCCGATCCAGGGCAGCCAGGGCTAGTGGCCAGTTGCCGTCCTCGGTGTAGGCGGCCCACCAGCCGGCCAGCGGCCCGGCGAAGCGCTCTGAGTCGGCTTCCCGGCCGCATTGGTCCAGCCACAGGCGGATCGTCGCTTCGTTCACCTCCGCGGCCAGGGCCGCCAACCGGGCATCGCTGGCCGTTTGGGCCGTGTTGACGAGCGGGCGGGCGGGCGGCACGAACTCGCCCAATGCTGCCAGGACGGCCGGCACCATCGCCAGGGCGGCTACCGGCTCAGGCCCAGTCCGCGTGAGCCGATCTGCATAGATCGGCAGATCCAGTTGCAACTGGGCCAGCAGGTACGCCAGGTGGGCAGCTTCCAAGGGGCCCTCATCCTCGGCCCGGGGACAGAACAGCACCGCGTTGTAATGCAGTAGTGCCTGCGAGGCCGGCCCCAGGCCGCGGCAGCCCAGCAGGACGGTTGCCGCCGGGGCAATCATCCGCTGGTCGGTCAGCCGAGCGATCATCGCCAGCAGGTGCGGCCCTCCCGACGCTTTCCAGCAACGCTCCAGCTGCTGGGCCTGTTCGGCCAATTGGCCGGCCAGCTCCGGCCGGGTGCGCAGGGCCGCGGCCTCCAGCGTGGTGATCGCGCGAACGAGGCTCGCGTCAAAGACCGCGTCTGCGTGCCGTATGCCCAACTTGCGCTTGAGCACCTGGGCCAGTTCCACGTTGCTGCCAATGGAAGCCGCTTGGGCCACGAGATGGGCGGCCACTCGGGCCGGGTTGACCTGCTTGATAGCCAGCAGTTCCGCCAGTTCGTGAACGCCCGGTGCGAGCGCGGCGGCCAGGTCGGCGTCGGGCAGCGTTTCGCCCGCCAGCAACCGGCAGGCAGCGGCCATGGTGCAGGCAGAATCGTTGGGAACGAACCGCAGTTCCATCAGTCCCTCGCAGTGTTTGCCTTCTGGCAGCGTTTGCCATCTTCTTGCCTGGTTCGGCCGATCGGACCCATGCAGCCCACACAACCGCCACCACCAGCCGCCACGGCAAAGCCGGTCTCGCAGGCCCGATTTCATGTGGCCGGTAAGCAAACCTACCTTGCGATGGGCGGTGTAGAACGAGGGGGGCTGCGCCGCAGGTGCCGCGACGAGAACCACCCAGTTGTATGGAACCCCCCACCGCCTGTGGTATGATGGACGGCGAAACCGAGGGGGCTC
This sequence comes from uncultured Pirellulales bacterium, assembly GCA_964511065.1. Taxonomy (GTDB): domain Bacteria; phylum Planctomycetota; class Planctomycetia; order Pirellulales; family S012-138; genus CALBRZ01. Next base: position 10,703 of record CAZEEG010000055.1, read on the forward strand.
TCCTCCTGGGGTGACATGTGCCCGCCGCTTGCCTGGATAGCGTTCTCTCAGCACTCTCCGCACGGTTCCCTCCGCATTGTTCCGTCCACGCTGGCCATCCGTAGCTGGCTGCTGCCTGTTCCTGCCTGTCCTTTGGACGCACGACGATGGTACACGTTGCTGTTATGGCCCGAACGGTTCCTTCTTCTGCTTGCGTGGCATGGCTGGTTGCCGCCCTGGTGTTGGCCGCTGCAGCAGTCAGGCCGGCGGCCGCGGATGACCGCGTGCAGTTCAACCGCGACATCCGGCCGATCCTGTCCAATCACTGCTTCAACTGCCACGGGCCCGATGCCGGCACGCGCGAAGCCGACTTAAGGCTCGATCTGCGAGAAGACGTATTGGGCGATGGCGGCGAGGCGTCGGGAGTGGTCGTGCCGGGCAAGGTCGAGCAGAGCACGCTCTGGCAGCGGATCACCTCCACGGACCCCTTCGAGCAGATGCCGCCGCCGGAGTTTGGCAAACCGCTTTCGGCCCGGCAGAAAGCATTGATCCGGCAATGGATCGCCCAGGGGGCACCCTGGCAAGGGCACTGGGCGTTTGTTCCGCCGACGCGACCGGCAGTGCCGCCCGTCCAAGACACTGCCTGGCCGCGCAACGCAATCGACCGCTTCCTGCTGGCGCGGATGGAAGCGGACGGCTTGTCGCCTTCAGAGCCGGCAGATCGGGCGACGTTGTTGCGCCGGCTTTCGCTCGACCTCACGGGTCTGGCACCCACGCCCGAGGAAACAGCGGCATTCCTGGCCGATGCGCGGCCCGGAGCGTTTGAGCGGCAGGTGGACCGGCTATTGGCATCTCCCCGGTTTGGCGAACGGCTGGCCGTCTATTGGCTGGACCTGGTGCGGTATGCCGACTCGGGCGGATACCACAGCGACAACACGGTTCACATCTCGCCGTACCGCGACTACGTGATCCACGCGTTGAACGACAACCTGCCGTTCGACCGCTTCACCCGGGAACAGTTGGCCGGGGACCTGCTGCCGTCGCCGACCACGGCCCAGATCGTGGCCGCCGGATACAACCGGCTGAACAAGACGACTGAAGAAGGCGGCGCTCAGCCGGCTGAGTATCTGGCCAAGTACGCGGCCGATCGCGTGCGGACCACCGCGGGAGCCTGGCTGGGTGCCACGCTGGGCTGCGCCGAGTGCCACGATCACAAGTACGACCCGTACACGATGCGCGACTTTTACAGCTTTGCGGCCTTCTTTGCCGACGTGCAGGAGCAGGGCAAATACGGCGGCAACGGCAAGCGCGATCCCGAGCGTTTGGTGCCCAACCGCTTTCAAGAAGCCCGCCTGGCCAAGATCGATCAGCAACAGTTGCAACTGCAAGCCGCGCTGGCCAAGAGGCCAGCGGCCGACGAGCAGGCGGCAATCGAACAGCAGTTAGCGATGTTGGACGCAGAGCGCCAAGCCATCCAGGCCAACTTCACCCGCACCATGGTTACCGTTTCGGTCCAGCCTCGGGAGATGCGGATTCTGCCGCGCGGCGACTGGATGGACCGCACCGGCGAAGTGGTGCAGCCGGCGGTACCAGAGTTTCTTCAAACGGCCGAGTTAGAACAGGCTGCCTCGCAGCGGCGGCTAACGCGGTTGGACCTGGCCAACTGGATCACCTCGCCCGACAACCCGCTGACAGCCCGGGTGTTCGTCAACCGGCTATGGAAGCTGTTCTACGGGGCCGGCTTGTCGCGCGACCTGGACGACGTGGGGGCGCAAGGGCAATGGCCCACGCACCCGGCCCTGCTCGATTACCTGGCGGTCGAGTTCATGGAAAGCGGTTGGGACATCAAGCACCTGATACGGCTGATGGTTACGGCCTCTGCCTATCGGCAGACCTCGCAGCCCTCTTCCCAGGCGCTGACAGCCGATGCCGCGAACGAACGCTTTACCCGGCAAAACCGTTGGCGGCTGGAAGCCGAATTCATCCGCGATCATGCCTTGGCGACCAGTGGGCTGTTGGTGCCGCAGATTGGCGGCGTGAGCGTGTATCCTTACCAGCCCGCCGGTTACTGGGACCACTTGAATTTTCCCACGCGGAAATGGGTGGCCGATACCGGGGCCGGGCAGTACCGCCGCGGCTTATACATGCACTGGCAGCGGACCTTCCTGCACCCCATGCTGCTGGCGTTTGATGCTTCCAACCGCGAGGAATGCGCGGCGCAACGGCCAGTTTCCAACACCCCCAAAGCCGCGCTGACGCTGCTGAACGATCCCAGCTTTGTCGAGGCTGCCCGGGTGCTGGCCGCCCGGGCGCTACGCACCGAGGCGGCGTCCGACACCGCGCGGGTTCATTGGCTCTGGCAGCAGGTGCTGGCAAGGCCGCCGCTGGACGAGGAAGCGGCAGTGCTGGTCGAACTGCTGAACGCCAACCGGGCTCATTATCAGCAAACGCCCGAGGAAGCGAAGAAACTGCTGTCCGTTGGACAAGCGCCGGCCGACCAGGGTTTGGATGCCGCCGAAGTCGCCGCCTGGACCGCCGTCACGCGCACCCTGCTGAACCTGCACGAAACCATCACCCGGCAGTAACGCCCGTCCATCTGACCATTGCTCCACGGTTAGCAACTTGGCCCTCCATGTGACTTAGTCCCTTTGCCTCTTTGTTCCTTTGCCCCTTTGTTCCATCCGCAACGGCCATGAGTTTCCACCCGATCACACGCCGCTGTTTCCTGGGTCGCACATCGTTGGGACTGGGGGCCGCCGCCCTGGCCTCGCTGGAAGCAGCCTCGCTGAGCGCGGCCCCGCCAGCCGATGCCGCCGCCCGAGGTCTGCCGCCGGGCGTGGACGGCTTTCCGCAGTTTCCCGCCAAGGCCAAGCGCGTGATTTTCCTTTGCATGGCGGGCGGACCAAGCCATCTGGAAACCTTCGACCACAAGCCGCAATTGGCGCGGCTGGATGGTCAGCCGATGCCCGAGTCGGTCACGGCGGGTCAACCCATCGCGCAGTTGCAAGGGCAGAAACTGGTTTGCCAGGGGCCGATGTTCCCGTTCCGCCGCTGGGGCGACAGCGGGCAAGAAATTACCGAAATCTTTCCCGAGATCGGCTCGGTGGCCGACGAATTGTGCATCGTCCGTTCGTTGCACACCGACCAGATCAACCACGACCCGGCCCACACGGTGATGAACACCGGCACCTCCATCTCGGGCCGTCCCAGCATGGGAGCCTGGGTGACCTATGGGCTGGGCAGTCAATGCCACGATCTGCCCGGCTTTGTCGTGCTCACCAGCAAAGGCGGCCGCAACCCTCAGCCCATCGCCACGCGGCAGTGGCACAGCGGCTTTCTGCCCAGCCGGTTCCAGGGGGTGGAGTTCTACTCGCAGGGCGATCCGGTGCATTATGTGCGCAACCCACAGGGTGTGGACCGGGAGCGGCAGCGGCAGGTGATCGATGCCGTGACGCGGTTGAATGCCATTCGCCAGCAGACGGCAGCCGATCCGGAAATCACCACCCGGATCAGCCAGTACGAGATGGCGTTTCAAATGCAGATGAGCGTGCCGCAGTTGATGGATATTGCCGACGAGCCTCAGCATGTGCTCGACGATTACGGCGTGCGCGGGGCCGACGGCTCATTCGCCTACAACTGCCTGCTGGCCCGCACGCTGGCCGAGCGGGGCGTGCGGTTCATCCAGCTTTACCATCGCGGCTGGGATCACCATAACGACCTGGTCCGGTTCATGAAGGTATGTGCCGGCCTGTGCGACAAGCCCACCGCCGCGCTGATCCGCGACCTCAAACGCCGCGGCATGCTGGACGAAACGCTGATTGTCTGGGGCGGCGAGTTCGGCCGCACGCCCATGGCCCAAAGCAACAAGGGCAACGTGGGACGCGACCATCACATGCGGGCTTTCAGCATGTTCTTGTGCGGCGGAGGCATTCGCGGCGGCACCACGTACGGTGCCACCGATGAGTTGGGCTACCACGCGGTGGAAGACGTCGTCCACGTCCACGACCTGCACGCCACCATGCTGCACCTCCTGGGGATCGACCATCGCCGCCTGACCTATCGCTACCAGGGTCGCGACTTCCGACTGACCGACGTGGGCGGGCGCGTGGTAAAAGAGATTCTGGCCTAGGTATAAAGAGGTTCTGGACTGTTTGCGGCCGGATTGCCAAATCATCCATCCATGCAAAAAGGGGAAGCGACGTGATGACAACCGTTAGCCCGGATCAGCCGCAGGGTTCCCGCCGCCGCGCCGCGGCCCTGATCGCTTGCGCATGGTTGGCCCTGGCATGGATGGCGAGCGGGTCGTCCGCCGCGGCCGAGAAGCTTCCGCCCAAGGAGAAGTTCCACGTTTATCTGTTGATCGGCCAGTCGAACATGGCGGGCCGCGGCCAGATGACCGACGAGGATCGCACCCCCCGCGAAGGCATCCTGATGCTCAACGCCCAAAATGAATGGGTGCCGGCCGCGCACCCGCTGCACTTCGATAAACCGATTGCCGGCGTGGGACTAGGGCTGCCGTTCGCCGAAGCAATCGCCAAGCAGAACCCCGGCGTTACCATTGGGCTGGTTCCCTGCGCGGTAGGCGGGACACCGCTTTCGCGGTGGAGCAAAGACGGCGACTTGTACAAAGCGGCCGTGAATCGTGCCAAGAAAGCGATGGCCGATGGGCAACTCCGCGGCATCCTGTGGCACCAGGGCGAATCCGATAGCAGCCGGGCCGAAACGGCTTCCACCTACGCCAAACGGCTCGTGCAGATGATTGCCGATCTGCGCGAGGAACTTGCCGCCCAAGACGTACCGTTCGTGGCCGGCGAATTGGGCGAGTTCTACGTGCAATCAGAACACCACCCGCACGCCAAGACGGTGAACGCCGCGCTCCAGGCCATTGGGCAGCATGCGCCGCGCGCGGCGTGCGCCAGCGCGACGGGCCTGGGCCACAAGGGCGATCAGGTCCACTTCAGCCGCGAAGCGCTGCAAACCTTCGGCCAACGCTACGCCGAAGCCATGCTCAAGCTGCAATCGGCGTCATCCAAGCCTGGTCAGTGACAACCGGCTGGTCGCCCCCTTAGCCGAACTGCGAGCCGCCTGGCAGGCTGGCTGGCGTCCCCCCTTCCAGCAAGGCCGATGTTAGTGCCCTTTTTCCTCGGGCTGGGGCGGGGGCGGCATCAGTGCCGGGCCGGGAAACTGGCCGCCGCACTCGGCGCACGCCACCACCGAGCCGATCGCCATGTTGCCTTGAACGGCCGTGCGGCACATCGGGCAGGCAAAGATGGCTTCTTGATGAATCGCCACGCCTGGCGCACGTACAAACCGCTGCTGGCAGCCTGGGCACACCATCACGTGCCCAAACACCGACGACTTGAGCGTGACTTCCGCCTTGCAGTGTTTGCACTCGGCGACTTCAGGGATTTCGACTTTGGACATGGGGGGGCGGGCCACGGTGGAACGAGGAAATGCCAAGAAGGCGGCCTGGGGCAACCCTCCTATTCGACGGTAGGACCCCGGGGCCAACGTGTCAAGCTGCCCACTGCGTGTCAGGGGGGGCATGCCGGCCAACTCATGGGGCTAATGGGCAGCGCCCGCCCTGCCGTGCCGCCGGGCGATGCCTGGGCGGGTTGCAAACCGGCTCGCGCCATGTGGCGGCGCAGTATGGCAGCGCAGTTGTGGCAGCGGCTACGGCGGCCCGCGCAGCCGCGGCTGGCCACTTGGCGCTGTGCCCTCTGGCTTTGCCGGCCCTGCTGCGTTTCAATGGGGCAGCATCAGGGTGCGGCGAGGGAGGCCGCGCCGCTTGAGGGTGGAACTTTTCTGACAGGCGTGCTGACGCAATGGCAAAGAAGAAGCAACTGGCCGCGGCAGCCGGTGGCGCCGCGGCGCAGGCGGTCGACGAGGTTCAACGCCCGGCTGCCGAGGTGTTATATGCCGATGAGCTGCAGCGACTGGCGGAAGCGGAAGGCGATGCCCCCCGGCCGCCCGGCTGGAAGCTCTCGCCGGCCTCGGTGCTGAAATTTGTAGCGGGCGACCCATCGCTGGATATCACCGAGAAGTTCGTCGGGCGGCGGAGTTTCCTGGAGAGGGCCATCGTTGCCCTGGCCACGAACCGGGGGCTGATGTTGATCGGGGAACCAGGCACGGCCAAGAGCCTGCTGAGCGAACTGCTGGCGGCGGCGGTTTGCGGCGATTCCACCCTCACGATCCAAGGCAGCGCCGGGACCAGTGAAGACAATATCAAGTATTCATGGAATTATGCCCTCTTGGTTTCTGAGGGCCCCAGCGAGCGCTCCCTGGTGCCGGCTCCGCTGTACCGGGGACTGAAAGAGGGCAAGATCGTCCGATTTGAAGAAATCACGCGCTGCCCGCTGGAAATCCAGGATACGCTGCTCTCAGTGCTCAGCGACCGCGTGATGAGCGTGCCGGAGTTGGAGGGCGACGCCCGGACCCTGTTTGCCCGGCATGGCTTCAACGTGATCGCCACGGCCAACACCCGGGATCGCGGGGTGAACGAGATGAGCGCGGCACTCAAACGGCGGTTCAACTTTGAGACGGTGGCCCCCATCCACGACGTTCAGCTCGAAATGTCGCTGGTGCAACGCGAGACAAACCGGCTCCTGGCCCGTTCGGGCATACCAGTTGCCCTACAACCGGAATTGACCGAAGTGCTGGTAACCACCTTCCATGAGTTGCGGATGGGGCGCACCGCGGAAGGGCAAGGGCTGGAGTCGCTCAGCACGGCCATGAGCACCGCCGAAGCCGTCTCGACCGCGTATGCTGCGGGGATTCATGCGTATTACTATGGGGGTGGCCAGGTGCAGCCCGATCATGTGGCCCAGCACCTGGTGGGCGCGGTTCTGAAGGATTCGCCGGACGATCTGAAGAAGGTACGACACTACTTCAACCACGTGGTCAAGAAGCGCCGAGGTTCGCTCTGGCAGGCGTTCTACGATGCCCGCCAGCACTTGGAGTAATTGCGTGGCCCAGAATCCGGGGCAAAGCTGTGGCAGGTGGGGCCATGTACTAAGGATTGGTACGACAGGAGGTTAGCAGGGCGGGATTGCGTCGTGTTCACATCCCGTGTTTGGTTCAGGAGCCAGCGGCCGATGCCCCCCTCCGAATCCGATTCGGCAGGTCCGCCAGCCAATCAATACACGCAAGAAAATCTCCGGAAAATGGCCGACATCATCCCGGCCATGATCTGGATGACGGACGCCAATGCCCAGTGCATCTTTCTGAACCAGGCCTGGTTGCAGTTCACGGGCGACGAACTACAGCGAGCACTTGGCGAGGGCGTCCTTTCCGCATTTCATCCCGACGACCGCGAAAATACTACGCGGCAATACTTCGATGCCGTGCAGCGGCTTGAAACCTTTGCCATTGAGTATCGCGTGCGCCGGTTCGATGGGGAGTATCGCTGGGTACTGGGGGTCGGCAGCCCGCGGCTTGACGATCAAGGCCGCCTGCTGGGCTACGTGGGTTGCGTGGTGGACATCCACGAGCAAAAGCAGGTCGAAGCGGCGCTGCGGCAAAGCGAAGAACGTCTGCGCGAATTGAACGAGACTCTCGAACAGCAGGTGATTGAGCGCACGCGCCAATTGAGCGAGCGCGAGGCCAGCCTGGCCATTCTGAACCAGCAGCTTACCCGGGCCGAGCAGAAGGAACGGTTGCGGTTATCGCAGGTGCTGCACGACCAGGCGCAGCAATCGCTGGTGGCGACCAAGATGCGAATTGCGCTGGCCGAAATGGATGCAACCCCGGAAACCGCGAGCGAACTGCAGGCGGCACGGACCGCCCTGGACGAGGCGATTGAAACCTTGCGCACGCTGGCCGTGGAATTGTATCCCCCCATCCTCCACGCGCGCGGCTTGGGAGCAGGCTTGGAATGGCTGGGCGGCAAGATGCAAAGGCATCACGATCTGATGGTCGACTTGGACATCGACTTTGCCGCCGAACCCAAGAACCAGTTGCTGCGCGACCTGCTGTTCCATACCGCCCGCGAACTGCTGCTGAACGTGGTCAAGCACGCCAAGACCGACCGGTGCGAGTTGCGGTTGAGCAAACAGCAGGAGCGGATTGTGCTGGAAGTGATCGACGATGGAATCGGATTCGACGAGACATCCGCCCTATCGGCCAGCGAACAGTCGATCGGCTTGTTTCACATCCGCGAGCGCCTGCGCCACGCAAACGGCGAGCTGACTATCGTGACCGCTCCCGGCCAGGGCACCCACATCACGATTGAAGTGTGAGCGAAGATGGCCGGGCCTCGATCGCGCCCTGTGTTCCTTCGGCGGCGGATCGACCCACGATCTTGCGCACCCCCATGCCGATGCAGCCAGCGAATCCGGCGGTGGCAATTCGGTTCGCTCAAGGGTAGTCTGTAGATTCCCACCGGCCATGTGCGTCGGACCAGATGCGTCAAGCTGTCGCACTGCCAGCCACCCGCAGGCGCGGGTCTATAAAACATTGCCCCGAGCCTGCCTGCCATGCCCATGACACCTGTCGAGGAATTGTCGTCTATGTCTTGGTTGCGTTCCGCTCGTCGCCCGGGCTTGTGGATTCCTGCTGCTTCGCTGGTTGTATTTTGCGGCCTGGCTGTTTCGGTTCGTTTGTGGGCCGATGCCCCGCAGGCCGCTGCCCAAGAGGCTTCGCCGGCCCAGGCGCAGAGCGCCCCCCGCGGCAATCGGGCACTGACCCCCGAGGAATCCATTGCCCAAATCAAACTCGCGCCGGGATTGAAGATCGAATTGGTGGCCGCCGAGCCGCTGGTGGTCGATCCGGTTGCCATCCGGTTCGACGCCCGGGGACGCATGTGGGTCGTCGAAATGGGCGACTACCCGCACGGGCCTGCCGAGGGTGAGCAGCCGAAATCGCGGATTCGCATCCTGACCGATACCGACGGCGACGGCCGCTACGACGAGGCCGTCACCTTTGCCGACAACCTGCTGTTTGCCACCGGCGTGCAGCCCTGGGGATCAGGGGCATTCGTCACCCTGGCAGGCCAGTTGGCCTATTTCCCTGATGACAACGACGACGGCCGCGCCGAAGAGCCCGTCGTGTGGTACACGGGATTCGCCGAAGAAAATTCGCAACTCCGGGCCAACCATCCCCGGTTCGCACTCGACAACCAGGTTTACGTGGCCAACGGTTTGCGCGGTGGCACCGTCCGCGATGCCCGGCGGCCCGAAGTCGAACCCCTCTCGATCAGTGGGATGGACTTCCGTTTCGATCCGCGGTCGGGCCGGTTTGCAGCGGCCACGGGCGTGGGGCAGTTCGGCCTGGCATTCGACGACTACGGCAACCGCTTCGTGTGCAGCAACCGCAACCCCCTTAAGCACATCGTCCTGCCCGACGAGGTCTTGCGGCGCAACCCGCAGTTGGCGGCCCCCTCGGGCTCGCACGACGTGGCGGCGGCGGGCGAGGACTCCCGGGTGTTCCCGATCAGCAGTGCCTGGACCACCTCCAACCTCCATGCCGGCCAGTTCACGGCCGCGTGCGGGGTGGCCATCTACCGCGGCGATGCACTGCCTAAGGAGTTTCTTGGCAATGCGTTTACGTGTGAGCCGACGGGTAACCTCATCCACCGCGAAATCATGACGCCAAGCGGTGGAACATTTACCTCCAGGCCTGCCCGGGAAGGTGTGGAATTTCTGGCATCGACCGACGACTGGTTCCGGGCCGTGAACCTGGAAAACGGACCTGATGGCGCGTTGTACGTGGTCGATATGTACCGCGCGGTGATCGAGCATCCGCAGTTCATGCCGACCGAGTTGAAGAACCGCCCCGACCTCCGCTGGGGCGACAACTGCGGTCGCATCTACCGCATTGTCGCGGCCGATGCCCCGCCTGAAATGGCAAATTACCCCCGCAACCTTCAATCACTCTCCAGCGAGCAACTGGTGCCGCTGTTGGATCATCCCAACGCCTGGCAGCGGGAAACAGCCGCGCGCCTGATCTACCAGCGGCAGCCTCGCGACATCGTGCCGCAGCTTGCCCAACTGGCTGCCTCCGCTTCGCGAGAGACGGGCCGGATTCAAGCCCTGTGGGCTTTGCAAGGGCTAGGCGCGTTGACCGACGACGTGGTGTTGGGTGCCTGCCGCGATGCCCATCCGCGGGTACGCGAACAGGGCGCCGTATTAGCGGCCGGGCGGTTGGCCGGTTCGACCGAACTGCGCGAGGCGGTCGTCAGGCTCAGCGCGGACCGCGATGCCCAAGTTCGCTTCCAAGCCGCCGTGGCCCTGGGCTCGGTCGAGGGTGAGGATGTAACCGCCGCCCTGGCACGCATCGCCCTGGCCGAACCGGGCGACATGTGGACCCGGTTGGCGGTGGCCTCCGCCGTGCCGAATCGGGCACATGCGCTATTGGAATCGGTGGTGGCCGAAATTCAGTCGCGCGGCAAACAGGCGCTAGGGCCCGAAGAGCAGGCCCTGCTTGAAGAACTGGCGGCCCTGACCGGTGCCGGACCGGCCGAACATCGCCTGCCCTCGCTTGAGTGTTTGCTGTCGCTCAAGGAGAGCGGTGCCGCGGACCTGCGGTCGCTGTTCGCCCTGACCCGGCGCTGGACGGATGCGGCCCGGCGGCAAGACCGGTCGCTCAAGTTGAGCGGTTCGCTGCACCCCGCGGTGGGTGAACTGATCGAACAGGCGACGGCCATGGCCAACGACCGTGCCGCCGATGCCGAACCGCGGCGCGAAGCCATCGGCCTGCTGATGTTCGCGGCCGACGGTGCATCGCTGGACGCGCTGGCACGCGGTGAACCTAACCAGAGCGTACGGTTAGCTGCCCTGGCGGCCTTTGCCCAAAGCGGCAAGGTTGATGAGTGGTCGGCCATTTTGAAGAACTTCTCAGGTGAGTCGCCGGGGGTTCGCCGCGGCATCCTCGATGCCACCTTGAGCCGCGCGCCGCTGACGTCGGCCCTGCTCGACGCCATCGAAGCCGGATATGTCCGGCCGACCGAACTGGACCAGGTTCGCAGCGGCCGTTTGCTGCGGCACGGCAATCCCGAGATTCGCCAGCGTGCGACCAGGTTGCTCGCGGCGTCGGTTCCGGAAGACCGCCAGAAGGTCCTGGCGGATTACCAACAGGCGCTGGAGTTACCGGCCGATCCCGTGCGTGGGCAAGAGGTGTTCAAGCAGCGGTGTGCTACCTGCCACCGGATCGGCGATATTGGCGTGAACGTCGCCCCGGACATTTCCGACTCGCGCACCAAGACACCGCTGCAGATCCTTACCGACATTCTCCAGCCGAACCGAGCGATCGACAGCAATTACATCAGTTACACGATCATCACCACCGACGGCCGCGCGCTGACCGGCATCATTGCCTCAGAAACCGGCGGCAGTGTCACAATCCGCCAGCCCGAGAACAAGACCATCACCTTAAGCCGGCAAGAAATCGACGAGATGCAGTCCAGCGGCGTTTCGCTGATGCCCGAGGGTTTGGAGAAGGACATCAACCACCAGCAGATGGCGGACCTGGTCGCCTTCATTAAGAACTGGCGGTATCTGGACGGCCAGGTTCCGCTGGGGAACAATGCGGGCAACTGACGCCGCAGGCGCGGCCTCTCATGGGCGGCCCATCCCGTGAAGAACCGGTGGCGCATGCCCGGGCAGCGCCGGGACGCCATGGATTTACCCGGCGGGCACACGGTTTGCCGCTGGTGCTGCGGCGGTGCGCCCTTTCTGCATTTCCCTTCGCACCCTGCTCTTGCTCGGTGAGGTGGTTCGATGAGCTGGATCTTTCCGCGGTTTATCGGCGGCCTGGGGGCCGCGGCCCTGCTGCTGGTCCGAATAGCGGTCGGCGTGGCGTTTGTCCTGCATGGCTACCCAAAGTTTCAGGCCCCCTTTAGTTGGATGGGCGAGGGCAGCGGCATCCCCGGCCTGCTCCAGTTTATCGCCGCGGCCACCGAAGTTGGCGGCGGCATCCTGCTGGCCCTGGGGGCCCTGACACCGCTGGTCGTGCTGCTGCTGGGGGTGGTGATGCTCGTGGCCTTGATGTACCACTTGGGGAACGGCGACCCGTTTGTGGCCCCCAGCGGCCCCTCCTACGAATTGGCGCTGGTCTACCTGACAATCTGCCTGCAATTCTTGTTCATCGGGCCAGGGAAGCTGTCGGTCGACTACTTCGCCTTTGGCCGCAAACGGGCCGATACCTGAGACGGCGGGCAGGGCTGCGCCGTAAATTAAATTAAGTATTGGCCTTAGATTCAACCTGAGCGGGCGCTTTGCGCGCCCCGGCCGCTGCGATATGATCGGTACCGCGGCGCGCCGGCTGCACCCGGCTGGGCGCATGGCCGCTGCTTGGTGCTGTTCGTCCTGCACTCCTAACTCCACCTTCTTTTGGAAGATGTCGTCACGAGTCAAGATTGCTGCTGCACAAATTGATATCGCCTTGGGCCAGGTCCATGCCAACCTGCTCCGCATGGAAGAAATCGTGGCGGAGACCGCGCGGCGAGGCGCCAAGCTGACCGTGTTTCCCGAGTGTGCCCTGGCCGGTTACTGCTTCAATAGCCTGGAAGAAGCACTCCCCTTTGCCCAAGAAGTCCCTGGTCCCGCCACCGACCGATTGACCGTTGCCTGCATCTGGCACGATGTCCACATCATCTTTGGCATGCTCGAACGCGAGGGCGACCGCCTCTATAACACGGCCGTACTGGTTGGCCCCGAGGGCGTGGTCGGACGGTACCGCAAGGTGCATCTGCCGTACTTGGGCATCGACCGCTTCACCACGCCGGGCGATCGCTTCGATGTCTGCGACATCGGCAGCATGCGCGTGGGGATGAATATCTGCTACGACGGGGCCTTTCCCGAGGCATCGCGGGTGATGGCATTGGAGGGCGCGGACCTGATCTGCCTGCCCACCAATTGGCCGCCCGGGGCGGAAACCACGGCCGATTTCGCCATCAACACGCGGGCCTTGGAGAACCACGTGTATTACCTGGCCGTGAACCGGGTGGGCGAAGAACGCGGGTTCCGTTTCATTGGCCGCAGCCGGATTTGCGGGCCCACCGGTCACACCCTGGCCGAAGCCCCGCACGACCAGGAAGCCCTGCTGTACGCGACCATTGAACCGGCCACTGCCCGCGACAAACACCTGGTCCGCGTACCCGATCTGCACGAGATCGACCGCTTCGCCGACCGCCGGCCGGACACCTATGGGCGGCTCACGGTAACGACCGGCCGCGAGGGCCAGCGGCTTACGCCCAAGAGCCACCTGGGCTGTGCCGGCTGTTTGGAACCGCCGCACGCGGCCGAGCAAACGCACGCCGCGGCCACCGATGGTCACGCGGCGATGCACGATGGTGCCGCCGGCGTAGCGACGGATACCGCCGAGAACGGCACAGCGGCCACGGCTCCGCAGCGCGAAGAATCGCCCAGCACCTGAGGTGTCGTCCGGCATCGCGGGGTTGGGGCCGCCAGGATTACGATCCATCGCTGCGCAAGAAACGCATCCATGCCACGCTGGCGGCCTGATTGCCGCCGGCCTTCGGCCCCACTCCAAACGCAAACAGCCGCGATTCCCACAGTCGGGAACGCGGCTGCGCGTGTGTGCTGACGGTTGGAGAGCTAAGGCGGTGCGGCGAGGTCCTACTGCCTCGGGGCCACCCAAGCCGTGTAGCGGATGCAACCCGGCAAGCAGGCCACCCGTTTAGCGCGACATGAATTCGACCACCGGCCCGATTTCCACCGGCAGGCTGATGTCGTGCTTGGCGTCGGGCAGTTGGCTCACCGTCGCCGTCATGTTCTGCTGATCGAGGGTGATCCAGTCGGGCGGGTTTGGAGACTGCGACTCCATGATACCGCGGTAAAGGTCCAGCACGTTGGAGCGGTTCTTTACACTGATGACATCGCCGGGCCGCAGCAGCACCGAGGGAATGTCGCACTTGCGGCCGTTCAGCAGGAAGTGCCCGTGAACGATGCCCTGCCGGGCCTGGGCCCGCGTGAACGTGAAGCCCGCTCGGCGGACCACGTTATCCATCCGCCGCTCGCACAGCACCAGGAGGTTACCGCCGGTGTTGCCTTTCATGCGCCGGGCCATGTCGAAGTAGCGGCGCAGTTGCCGCTCGCCCAGCCCGTAGTAGTACTTGATCTTCTGCTTTTCCGTGAGGGCCATGCCGTAGGTCGAGCTCTTACCCCGGCGGGGACGGCCCCCAACGCCGATCACTTCCGGACGCCGATCGTAGGCGCGACCAGCGCCGGTGTTCTCGAAGATCAAGCCGCCCAGGCGTCGATTCATCTTCGCCCGCGGCCCCGTGTAGCGTGCCATGCTGTAGACCTCGTGGAGGAGTGGCCTGCGCGGCCTCCGGGGCCTGGCAGCCAACCATCAAATGTCCTCAAAATCTGCTTATATATCGTGGTGCCGCAGGGCTCGACCCGTGCGCACCGGGAGTACTCTCTCGGATTCACCCTGCTCGCGGTCCCCCCTTCAACGCACTGGAAGGAAAGAGGCTACCCCGCCTCGAAACCGCGCGAGAACGGTCATCATATAACGAATGGCCGCCTCATTTCCATAGGGGCACGAGCAAATTTTCCCCTTCAATCTCCCCCCGCCACCTGGGTTTATGCGGTCGATGTGCCCCGGCCCCCCGCGCCAAGCCGCGCAACCCGCACGAATGGCCTCCCCGCGGCGATGGTGGCCCGGCCGCGGCTGCAATCCACGGTATGACCTAAACTTGCGCTAGACAGCGGCATGGCGGCAAACGCCCCCGAACCACCCTGCGGGGGAATCCCCCCTGCGCGGCCGGAGAGGCGAGCCAGGCCGCTCGGCAGAATATCTCGTGGCAAGTGTTCCGATGGCACCCCCGACTTCATCACGGCAGTTGGAAACCGATCTGCCGCTCTCCCGCGGCACGGCCTGGATGTACCGGCTACTGGCTGCATCAGCGGCCCTGGTGGTCGTGTTGCCGGCATTTGATACGGGCCGGCAGTTGCTGCTGGGAACCCATCACCTCCGCACGGGACATTTCTGGGCCTGGGCCGCGCTGCAACCGCTGCCCTCGATGTACAACTTCGGCAACCAGGTTTGGATCAGCGAAACAGCGCTTAGCGAAGCTCAACGTGCCGGCCTCCAAGAATTGCCGTCGGAGGCCAGTACCCAATGGGTGAACCATTACCCCACCCGCATGATGACCTTCGGAACGCAGCGGGCTGCCTTGTCGCATGATCCGCGTACGTTGCATTTCTATCTCCGCAGCCGGTTCGGGCCGAATGGGCTCGACACGCATTATGCCTTGGTGCCGCAGCACACCGGCGTGACGAGCCGGGCCGTGGTCGTGAAGCGATTGCCGCTTGAGGAGTCAGGGCAACCGTGAACGCGACGATCCTGTCACCTGCCGAATGCCCACCGCCGCGCGCTGGCAACATCGCGAGCAAGCCCGCGGTCTGCCCATTGGAACTGGCCGCGACCGGCCTGGGGCCCGCCTTCAAGGTGGCCTTGGCCTTCTGGATGGCGGGCTGGCTGGTCAAGGTGCATTTCTTCTGGCCCTATTTCACCTGGATCTGCCTCGATTACCCCCTGGTATTCGACTTCTTCCCGGCCTGGGCGGCGTCCCCCTGGGTTTCCTTGGCGGCCTATGTCGCGCCGCTGGCGGCCGGATTGGTGGCGATGGGGAGTGCCCGGCCGCAAGTTTGGCGCTGGGCGGCCGTTACCCTGGCCGTGGGTTCGCTGGTACTGTGCGTTCACCAGAACAGCTACAACGACGCCACATTCATCACGTCGTTCTGGGCCGCATTGTGGATGCTGTGGCTGGCAACGCGCGCTCCAGGCTCGCCCGAGGTCGCACGGCACGGCCCCGTGCTGGCGCAGGCCGTTATTTCGCTGATGTTCCTGGGCGGGGCCATCGGCAAGCTCACGCCTGACTACTGGGACGGCACCGCCTTCTACCACATTTACTTTCAGCAGAAGTCCAACTTCATCTACCCCTGGCTGCGGGAGTATCTCACCGAAGAGAACCTGCGGACACTGGCTGCCGTGTTCTCCCGGGTCGTGATCTTCAGCGAACTGGCCGTGGCGGCGCTGGTGTGCTTGGCCTCAAGGCGGACGCTGCAATGGTCGGCCGTGGCGATGCTGTTTGTGGTGATAATTTCCACCAGCTACCTGTTTTCTGTCATGGGCAGCCTGGTCGGCGTGGCCCTCGCCGGTGCGCGGTTGCAACGAGAACAGCCGGGCGATTGCCCATGAAGGGCTTGCAGACACCCATCAAGGCTGGACGGAATGGCTGTCATCGAAAGCCTGGCTGGCCGGTATCAGTCCGGCCGCTTCGGCCTGGGACAACGCCGCCTTGTGCCTCGCCTGGCCGGCCATCTTCTTCAGTACCAAAAGCACGATCAACACATACACCGCACACGCGGCCAGCAGCGGATACAGCAGGTGCGGGAATGCCGTGAGCAGTTCGTCGGCCAGGTAGCTTTGGACAAAGCACAGCGGAGCTATGCCGAAGGCAGTTCCGGCCATCACCTTCCAGGTGGCCATGGGAGTAAGCCCGGCCGCGTACGATACCAGATCGGACGAAGTCAGGGGGTTCACGCGCAGCAGCGCGACGATCCACAGGCCGCGGCGGTCTAACTGATCGGCGTAGCGCTGCCAGGTGCCGCTAGCGGCCATCTTGCGGATGAAGCGTTCGCCAAAAATCCGGGTCAACCCGCAGGCGATCCCGGCCCCCAGGGAATTGCCGATGGTGGACAGCACGCCGCCCCAAAAGCCGCCAAACACGATACCGCCGGGAGCATACAGCATGGCGCCGGGCAGGGGAGCCACAACGACTTCGACGGTGACGAACGCCACGTATGCCGCCGGCGCGGCTGGCCCCAGATCGAGAAAGAAGGCCCGCAGCGTAGTCAACTTTTCAGCGGCAGAGTATTCCGACGAAAGCAGCGTGGCCGCCAATCCCCCGCTGGCATACGACCAGCCCACCCCTATCAACAACAGCAGGGCCAAGGCCAAGACACACCAACGGGCTTTGTTCACAGTGGCCTTCAAGGCAGGTCCAAGATTCCAACGGGTATCGTGGGTGTAATATCAGTACTGGTTCGGTGGCAGCATCTGTTGAGTTGCTGTGGCTTCGCCGGTCTGAAGCCCAGGCTGCTACCAAGCGTTGGGGGCGGCGACCGATCGCCCCCCGCGCGGTGTGCGCAATGCCGACGGCACGGGGCAGCCTCGGCTGCGGACATCTACCCCGGCCGGTTGTAGGTGGCTTGGATCGTCGCCGCATAGCGCTTGGCGATCTCGTCCCGGCGCAGCTTCAGCGTCGGCGTGAGCAGGCCATTTTCCACCGTGAACGGCTCAGGCAACAGGGCAAAGCGGCCCACTTGCTCAAAGCTGGCGAGATCAACAAGCCGGGCCTTCACGCGCTGGGCCACCAGCGCGGCCACGGCCGGATCGTGCTGCCAGTCTTCCGGTAGCGATTGGCCCTGCTGTTCGAGCGCCCCGGCCAACGTGGCCTGATCCAACACCAGCAGCGCGACCAGGTAGTTGCGGCCATCGCCGACCACCATCGCCTGCTGGATCAGCGGGTCTTGGCACAGCCGCTCCTCGATCACGACCGGGGCGATGTTCTTGCCGGCGGCGGTAACGATGATCTCTTTCTTGCGGCCGGTAATGTAGAGATAGCCTTCGTCATCCAGTCGCCCCAGGTCGCCCGTGGCCAGCCAACCGTCGCGCATGACCGCGGCCGTGGCATCCTCCCGCCGCCAGTAGCCCTGCATGACGTGCGGGCCACGCGTCAGAATCTCGCCGTCCTCGGCAATGCGGACCTCAACGCCGGCAATCGGCCGTCCCACGCTGCCGATCTTCTCGGGCTTGTCCGAAACCGTAATCACTGGCGAGGTTTCGGTCAGCCCATAGCCTTGCACCAGGTACAGCCCTTGCTTGCGGTAGAAGTTGGCTACGTGGTCGGGCAGCGCGGCTCCACCCGAGCAGCACATCCGGATGCGGCCCCCCAGCAATTGGACGGCGGCCCCGGGCGTATCGCCCACGCCCTGGTCGATCAGGAACCGCATCACCTTCTCGAAGAAGTACGGCACGCCGTTCAGGAGCGTCGGCGAGACCTGGTTGCAATCGCCCAAGATGGTGTCACGGCTTTCGGCCAATGCCAGCACGATGTCGGGCCAGACCAGCCAGGTGTACAAGTCGGCGGTTCGGGCGAACACGTGCGACAGCGGCAACCAGCACAACCGCACATCGCCCGGCTCAAGCTGAAAAACCTCGCACGACCCTTGCGCGTTGCTAGCGAGATTGCCGTGGCTGAGCATCACGCCCTTGGGCTCTCCAGTTGTACCCGAGGTGTAAATCAATGTCGCCAACGAATCTTCGGTTAGCGAATCGGCCGCGGCCTGCAGCATGGCTTCACCACGGCGAGGGTCTGCCGCTTGCTGCAAGGCCGACAGCGCCAACACCGGCCGGCCGGCCAGCGGCTGGTGGATCGGATCGAACGACACCAGCGGCAGCCGGTCGGGCAGCGCCAGTGCCAGCAGTTTTTCCGCCTGAACGGGTCCAGAGAGCAACAGCAGCGAAGGATCGCTATCGCGTACCTGCCAGGCAATCTGCTGCCCCGCCAGCGAAGCATGGATCGGTACGTGGACCGCCTGGCAAACATATGCGGCCAGGTCGCAGACGATCCATTCCAGACGATTGACCGAGGCTTGAGCGATGCGGTCGCCGGGCTGCACGCCGAGCGATTCAAAGGCGGCGGCCGTGCGAAACACCAACTCACCCAGGGCTTCCCAGGTCAGGGTTTCGAAGTTGTCGTTTTCGTCCTTGACTTGCAAGGCCGGCTGCGCGGCAGCCTGGAGGCGTTGTTGAAAAAAGGTAAGCAGGTTCACGGCTGGGCCTTGTGATGCTTGCGAAGAACCTCGGCCACGCCGTCGAACATCTTGGCCTCGGCGATTGCCAACGGGGTGCGGCCACGCTGATCCTTGGCGGCGGCATCGGCTCCGGCGGCCAACAAGGCCGCGGCGGCCTTGGGACGATCGCCGGCTGCCGCCAGGTGCAGCGGCGTGGCCCCGTCGCTGTCTTTGGCGTTGGGGTTCGCCTTGTGCTTCAGGAGCAACCGGCATAGCGCATCATACCCCAGGTAGGCAGCCACGTGCAGCGGAGTCCGGCCGTCCTGATCGGCAGCATCCACGGCGGCCTTTCCGTCCTCGATCAGAATCGTGGCGGCCGGGAGATGCTCTTCATACACCGCCACATACAGCGGCGTTAGCTTGTCGCCGTTGGCCGCGTTGGCATTGGCCTTGTGACGCAGCAGCAGCTTGATGATGTCCGTCCGGTTTTCAGAAGCCGCGACATGCAGTGGCGTATCGCCCGAGAGCGAAGCCGCATCGACTTTGGCCCCCGCCTTGAGCAATGCCCCGACGACTTCGGCCTGGCCCTTGGCGGCCGGTACGTGCAGCGGCGTGTAACCTTGGGCATTGGCGGCGTTCACATTGGCCTTGTGGCGAACGAGCAGGTCGATCAATTTCACGTTGCGAAAAATGGCGGCCATATGCAGCGGCGTATCGCCCTCGCGGTCGGGCGCGTTCACGTCGGCCTTGCTTTGGAGCAGGGCCTCGGCCAGTTTTTCCTGCCCATCTGCAGCGGCAAAATACAGCGGGGTGCGGCCCTCGGCATCGGCGATGGTAGCGCTGGCACCTCTTTCGAGGAGGTACATCGCCACGGCTGCTTTCCCTGCCGCGGCGGCCGTCAGCAGCGGCGTGGAATCGTCGACCTTGGCGTCGATTTCGGCCCCCTTCTCCAGCAGTAGCTTCACGGCAGCGAGGTGTCCCCGATTGGCGGCAACGAACAGCGGTGTCTCGCCGATCTGGCTGCGTGCGTTGGCTGTCTTGGGATCGTCGGCCAGCAGGGCCGCTAACCGCTCCACGTCGCCGGCGGCCGCGGCCCGATGAATCTCGCCCGCCATCCCCCAGGCTGCGGCCAGCGAAACGGCCCCCAGCACGAAGGCAAAGGACGCAACCTTTGCCAGTTGCCAGAAGGGCCGCGCCGCTGCTTGCCGTTTGGGAACCTGGTTCATGGCCGCTGCTCCTTCAGGACTGGGGGGGTAATGCTTGGCACGAAGCGGCGAGGATCGTAGCCGCCAATACGATGCTGTTCCTGACCGCTGCGCGAAGAGGCTGCTAACCGCCGGAGCGGTGAGGAACCATGATCGCGGCCGGCCTGGCCGCAGGTGCAACGCAACCGTACACGCAGTTGCCAGACGTTGCTGCCGGCGCCGAGCGGACCAGCAACCGCGGCAAACAGCCTGCCAAGCACCGGGCCGCATGCCATCCGTGGCAGCATACGGCTGGTGTCGGCAATCGCGGACGTTCCCACTAGTCGGCCTGCCGGACTTGAGCCAGCAGCCACGACCAAAACTCGGGATTGTCATAGGTCGCGGTCCAGGAATTGTGTCCTACCCCTTCGTAGCTGGTGAACTTGACGTTGCTGCCGGCTTCCTTCAGGGCGGCGACCATCGCTTCGGTGGCCGAGTAAGGAACCGCCCGATCGGCCGTGCCGTGGAAGGTCCAGATCGGCAAATGGCGAATGGCCTTGGCAGTGGCGGGATCGCCGACGCCGCAAATCGGCGCGGCGGCCGCAAACCGCTTGGGCTGTGCGGCGATCAAATCCCAGGTACCACGTCCGCCCATCGAAAGGCCGGTCACGTAAATACGCTTGGAATCAACCCGCAGTTCCTTCTCCACGTGGTCCAGCAGGTTTCCCAGGGCTTTCACATCCCAGCGCTGGCCGCTGGGGCACTGCGGGGAAACCACGATTGCGGGCAGGTCCTTGGTTTCGGCCAACTTGGGCGGTCCATGGACCTTGACCAGTTCCAGATTATCGCCGCGTTCGCCGGCACCGTGCAGGAAGAGGATCAGCGGGAACTTTTTCTGCTGCTGCTGTTCGTACTCGGCTGGCAGGTACAGCAGGTATCGCAATTCCATCTCGCCATCGGCCGACTTCACCTTGACCGATTTCTCGGCCTGGCGTTTGGAACCGTCGGCCGCATCCAGCGTGCTGCTGGGAGCCAGCGCGGCCCAGCTAAAGACCGCCACGGCCAGGGCCACTCGGGCGGGAATTGCCGCGGGGCCGGCAAGTTGGAAAACCCCAGCGGAAAAACGGCACAAGGAACTCAGTGTCATGGGTGGATCGCCTCGGCGGTTGGGACGACTCAGGGGGGATGCCAAAACAGGTAAAGTGGCCATCCTGGCGAGGATCGAAAGCCTATGGGCAGCCACTTGCCTGCGTCTTCCGCGGCGTCACAAGGATACCGCCACGGCCGGGAGTGATTTTCCCCAGCCTGACGGGCCGGTGCAAGAGTTTGACGGCCCTCCCTGCACGGCAAGTGTCGCTCTATGAAGAACCTCAGCGTGATCGGGCGTCGCTGGCCCCGGCCAAGCGGTGGGCCGCGGGGGGGAACCGCCCCCTGTGCCAATGCTTGCAATCGCCCCCCGGTCTGTTATCGTTCTGGCTTGATGTTCGAGGGTCGCATTCCTGCCGCCGCGGAAGGACCAGCCATCGCATCCAACCTGGTTGCCGGTCATCCTTTAGCCATCTCAGCCCCAGCGGCAAGGCTTCGGTCGGCACAAATCTGCATCTGACACGAGTTCTTGTGAAAAGGGAGTGGCATCATGTCCATGTACATCGGTGAGGCACTGGTCGGCGAAGGCAATGAGATCGCCCATATTGACCTGTTGATCGGCAGCAAGGATGGGCCGGTCGGGAATGCGTTTGCCAACGCATTGGCGCGGCAGAGTGAAGGTCACAGCAACCTGCTGGCCGTGCTCACGCCGAACCTGGCCGTGAAGCCAGCGACCGTGATGATTACCAAGGTCACGATCAAGGGTGCCAAGCAGGCCACGCAGATGTTCGGCCCGGCCCAGGCCGCGGTCGCCAAGGCAGTAGCTGACTGTGTGGCCGATGGGGTCATTCCCAAGGACCAGGCTGAAGACCTGGTGATTGTCGCCGGCGTGTTCATCCACTGGCAGGCCGAGGACGACAAGAAGATCTATCAGTTCAACTACGAAGCCACCAAGATGGCGATTGCCAACGCCATGCAAGGCAAACCGACCGTCGATGAGATGATCGCCGGTAAGGAAAGCGCGGCCCACCCGTTCCGCGGTTTCTAGCGTCTTCGGCCGCTCCTTCGATAGGACATGCTGGCCCTGGTACGGCTTACGTCAGTACAGCCGCGCCAGGGCTTTTCTTGTGCGCCGTCAGTAGCCACGCGCTGTCGGAGCCACGCGCCGCCAGCAGCCATACCACCGGCGATCCTCTTTTTTGGCACCTGAGCACCGAATGGCCGCTTGATGCCGCGGCCGTTCCGCCAGTACCTGGCTGAACGCGCGGGAAAACGGATGACTTGCGGTGTCGAGCCTTCAACGATCGCACCTTGACGGTGCCGCACTCAAGCAGCGCACGGAAGCCGCCACGTGCGGGGCGCATGCTCTCTTTCTCTATGTTGCTGCCGCCTTGATCCCTCGGGATCGAGGCGGCTTACAGCGCCGCAAAACGGTCTACCTGCTGCGCCACCACGGCCAGGCTGCTGCGCCAGAAGTCGGCCTGGGCGATATCGATGCCGAACCGCTGCGCCAGTGGCCGCGCGTAATCGCTGCCGGTATCGCGGAGCAGGCTGCGGTAACGTTCGACAAAGCCCTTCCCTTCCTGTTGATAGACGGCATACAGGCCCAGCCCAAACAGGTGCCCAAACGCATAGGGGAAGTTATAGAAGTTATGATCGTGGGCGTAGTAGTGCGGCTTCCACAGCCACATGTAGGGATGGTAGGTATCGGCCGCCACGCCCTCGCCGTAGGTTTCGGCCTGGGCGGCGAGCATGAGTTCGCAGATTTCGTCGGGGGCCAGTTCGCTGTTTTGCCGCCGTTCAATAAACCGCGACTCAAACAAGAAGCGGCTGCTGATGTCCAGGCACACTTGCGTGGCACCGCTGAGCTGCGCTTCGAGGATCATCAGTTGCTCGCCGGGCGTGGCATCTTGCAGGGCCGCCTCGGCCACCAGTGTTTCGCAGAAGATGCTGGCCGTTTCAGCCAACGTGCTGGGCGCACCGCGGCGCAGCGGTTCCAGCCCTCGCTGGCAATGATTGTGGTAGCCGTGCCCTAGCTCGTGGGCGAGGGTTGAAACCTGGTCGAAACTGCCATCGAAATTCGCCAGAATGCGGCTTTCCTCGGTGCCCAACACTTCCATGCAGTAGGCGCCGCCCCGCTTGCCGTCGCGAGGTTCGCCGTCGATCCAGCGGCGGTCGAAAGCCGTGGCCGCAAATTCGCCAAGCTCCGGCGTGAACTGGCCGAACTTGTCGGTGATGAAGTCGCGGGCTTCGTCCCAGGTGAACCGGCGGTCGGCCTGGCCCAGCGGGGCAAACAGGTCCCACCACGGCAGCGGCTGCCCGCCGTGCCCCAATTTCTGGGCCTTGCTCTTGAGATACCTGCGGAAGGTGGGGAACGCCTCGCGGATGGCGCCCATCAAGGCGTCGAGCGTGGCCTGGTCGATCCGGTTTTCCACCAGGGCCGTTTCCAACACGCTGCTGCGCCCTCGATGCCGGGCCAGGGTGATGGCCGTCCCTTTGACGGAGTTGAGTGCTGCCGCCACCGGGGTGCGAATGCTGGCCCAGGCCGCGATTTCCACCTCGTAGGCTCGCCGCCGCACCTCGGGGTCGGGATGGTAGCTGAGGTTGCGAATGACGGTGATCGGCAGCAACTCGGTGGTGCCGCCCTGCTCCATGGGAGCTTTGAGTTGGCTGGTGATATTCCCTTGCAGTTTGCCGAAGGCGCTGCCGCCGTCGACGCACAGTTCCGCGGCCAACGCCTCTAGCGGCTCGTCCATCAGGTACCGGCTCTGCTCGGCCGTGTGCTCCAGGAAGAAGCGGTGCGAATCCAGAAGCGAATCCGAGGCCATCACCTCCGCCAGGCGCGGCCCCAATGACCCGATCCAGCCATCGAGCCGTACGCGCAGTTGCCGCCGCCGGGTATCGAGCAGTTCCAGCTTGGAAAGTTCGCGGCTGGCCAGGGCATCGTAGCTGTCGGTGGTCACGCAACCGTACACGAACGATTCGAGTGTGCCGCTTAGGGTCAAAAGCCGGTTCACCCGCTCCAGCGCTTCGGCCAACGTCGCCGCCAGGGTTGAAACTTCATCGCTTGGCGGCTCCGCCAGGCGCCGAATGCCACCGCGGTCGAAGAACTCGGCCAGGTCGGTTAGCTGCCGCTCCAGGTCGGACATCGCCGCGCGGTAGTCGTCGGCATCCAAGCCCGAGTAGATGTTCGACAGGTCCCAGCGCATCGGGTTGGCGTCATCGCTTGGCATGGGTTACTCCGGTTCTCCGCATTGGGATACGATGGCGGCAGTTGGAAAGGTGATCGATAAGCAGGCAGATTGGTTGGACCGCTGGCGCCCCCATCAGGCACCGTCTTCGTCAGCGAGCAGCGGCTTAAGCAGGGTCAGTAATTCGTCGGCGCTGAGGCCTCGAATGAGAAACTGCTTTTGCGACGAAGTTTCGCCTTGCACAAGCTGGATGTCCGACCGCTTCAGCCCCAGTTGCCTGGCGAGGACTTCCACCAGGGCCTTGTTGGCCTTGCCTTTCTCGGGTGCTGCGGTGACCGACACCTTCAACTGGCCGGCGTGAGTGCCTTGAATGCCGTTCCGCCGCGCAGAGGGAGCCGCCTTCACCAGGAGCACGACACCTTCACTATGGGGCTGAAGCTGAAGCATGATAGCGGGCAGTGTACCGCCAATCGCCCCGAACCGCGAGCAGCCAGCCAGGCGCGCCGCGTTGGAACAGCCGCTCCATTTCAATACCGCTAGGGACCGGCACCTGCGACTCGCAAGACCAAACAGCCCAAGGTGCCAGGGGACCACCTCAAGTTGGATGGCGTTTCAAGCTGGATGGCGTTCCCAGCGAGCGCGGGTTTCGAACTGCCGGCAAACCGCGGAGAAGGCAGCCGCCGTGAAGGTAGCCGCATAGAAAGAAACCACCGTGCGGTCGACTGGTTGAGGTGGACACTTCGTCTGCACTACGTCATTAGGGAGCCCCAGTCCCTGTTGCAGTGGGTGCGGTTCCAACGCAGTGGCGGCGCACAGCCAGATCGTTGCGCCCGTCTTGAAGCGCCGATGGCAGCAGCGAATAGGCGGCAGGAGTGAAGTGCTCGATGGCAATAGGCCCGGCCATCGAGAAAATGCGGCCGGTCTTCCATTTTCCGGCAGCATCAGCCGAACCGTGTGGAAGCGTTCACACGGCACGAAGCGGGCGCCGGTCGCTCAGACAACCGTCGCTCAGACAATGGTCACTCAGACAACGGTCGTTCGGGCAACGGCCCCTGAGGCAACGGCCGTGCAGGCAACCCATCGCTTCGTCCAAAGAGGCATGCGCGACCGCGGAACGCCCGCACCGCAGCGCGGGCGTTATCGCCTGATGGCTACAAGATCCGCTGCCGCCTGAAGTCCGCTCAGTCGCTCTTCAGCGGTTCTTTCTTCTCGGTGATCACGGGGCACTGCGGGGCCATCTCAGCGTTCAGCTCGGTGAACGGCTGCCATTCCTCGGGCAGATTATCTTCGTGGAAGATGGCTTCGACGGGGCACTCGGGAACACACGCTTCGCAGTCGATGCATTCTTCCGGGTGGATGTAGAGCATCTTCTCGCCTTCGTAGAAGCACTCTACCGGGCAGACGACCACGCAATCGGTGTACTTGCAACCAAAGCAAGGTTCGGCGACGACATGGGTCATAGGTCAGGCTACTCCTTCACAAGGTGCTCAGTCCGGATCGGCTCGCTGGCGTTGTGCCCGCCCTCGGCTTTCCGAAAGACAAATCGCTCATTACGCCGACCGCAGCCGTTGCGGCCGTAGCTGGGTACGCATCCGGCGGCGTTGCACCGGCATCTGGCGACCGCCTGCCCGGATTGAGCGCCTGGCACCTTCCGCATCCCCCCGCGGCAATGGCCGGGGAACGCGAGGCCAAGGGCCTGGCGTTGAGAAACCGTCGCAGTAAGATCGTCGTCTTGATCGTCAGCTACCGGCGACGATTGGCAGCCCGAGTTCCGAGCGGCCAATCCTGGATGGCCTCCGACGGGGATCGGGGGCCGCGCAGGCAACCTCGGCACGGGTGGCCCACCGAGGCGGCTATGCGCATTTTTCCCTTTCTTCGACCGATAGGGACGGAAACTCCATCGAGTTTACCGAATATGGAGCGAAGGTGGGCTAATTTCGTGAATCGTAGTGCTGGCAAGATTGGCTGTCAAGCATGGTCAAACAGGCGACTGTGTACTGTTTGAGATCGTCGCCGCCCACCGCCCGGTAACCGCTCATGGCGAGCCGCGCAGCGCGGCCTCTGGCCGTCTGCCAAGGGGGGTATTGGAAGGCAGAGCGCCGGCCCAACATCCTCTGCCGGGTGGTGCCCAACTGCTGGGGCGGATAAACGGACAAATTCCCACTTGTCCTGCGGCCGGATGGCTTCAAAATATGCGCGTCGGGTGGGATCGCTTCAGGATGCGGTGCGCTTTCAGCATGCGCGGATGTTTGGCATGTGATTTTCAGCAGCACTAAGTCCTTCGCTTGCGGCTACAGCCAGGCCGCCACACGGTGACACAGTTTCGAGTAGGGCCGCCAGGTTGCGGCCTTTCTCTCTGCTTCTTCGCTACCTCGCCGGTGTCCGTCCCCAGAAGCCAGGACCAGAATCCGGGTTGGAGTGCATCCATGCAGCATGAATGGAAAATTGCCGATGCGGTCGAGCTTTACGAAGTCGGCCGCTGGGGCAATGGATACTTCGGCATCAATAACCGGGGCCACGTGTGCGTGTATCCCACCCGCGACCCGGCGCGCTCCATCGACCTGAAAGAACTGGTCGACCGGATGTCGCTGCGCGGGATCGACCTGCCGATCCTGTTCCGGTTCACTGATATCATCGGCTCGCGGATGGAGGAATTGCACGGCGCCTTCAGCAAGGCGATTGCGGACCACAACTACCAGGGCCAGTACTGCTGCGTGTACCCCGTGAAGGTCAACCAGCAGCGGCAGGTCGTGGAGGAAGTGGTCAAGCACGCGCGGCGCTACAAGTTTGGGCTGGAAGCCGGTTCCAAGCCGGAACTCATGGCCGTGGTCGCCCTGGCCAGCAACGATACGCCGATCGTATGCAACGGCTTTAAGGATGCCGAGTTCATTGAAATGACCATGCTGGCCCACAAGATGGGCCGCCAGATTCTGCCGGTGGTCGAGAAATACACCGACCTGAAGCTGATCCTGCATTATGCGGAGAAGCTCGGCGTGCGGCCCACTA